>JBLMWW010000092.1:0-51423 GCA_050257435.1 Rudaea sp. | reverse complement strand
ACGTCGAAATCGGCGACGTAAAGATTGCCCTTCGCATCGGCGGTGATGCCTTCGGGGTGGGCGGTGCCGGCGGGCAACGTGGCGAACTGCGTCGCCTGCATGCGGTTCCACGCGGCGGCAGGCAATGCGAAGGACGCGAGCAACGCCGCGCAAAGCGCGACGGCGAGGCGCATGACGATCATGGTCGTTCTCCTTGGATGGACGAAGGCCCGGCAGGCAGGGTTCCGGGGAAAGGGCCGGGCCGGGATTACTCTCGGACGCGACCCGCGGGCTGTCAATGGCCGGCCGTCGCAGCGCTCACTTCGGCGGCCAGTGCCGCGCGAACACCGGCGCGACATGGGGATGGCTTTCGATCCGCATCAGCGCCTCGTGGAAAGCCGGGCGATGCTGCGCGAGGTGCGGGCGCGCGCCTCCCCATTTCGACACCACGACCGCCAGCAGGTCGAGCGCGCCCAGGTCCGCGCCACTCAGGTACGGCTGCGCGGGGAAGACGTCGGCGAACATTTCCCAATGCCGGTGAAGCCGTGCCCGCGTGCCGGCGCGAATGCGTTCCTGCACCGGCTCGTCGTGATCGGCGTCCGCGCACCAGCGCTCGGGGTAGTCGATGATGCTGATCGCCGAATAGCAGTTGGCGGCGATGAACACCAGGCCGCGGATCGCCTGCGCGCGCCTCGTCGCTTTCTCCGGCAGCAAATTGCTGTCGGGGTGCGCGGTGCCGAGATGAATGAGGATGGCCGCGCTTTCGGACAGCGCGCTGCCGTCGTCGAGGACGAGCGTCGGCACCTGCCCGAGCGGGTTCGCTTTGAGCAGGTCCCGGTAGGCGTCGTTTTGCGCCCAGGTCGCGGTTTCCACGATGCGAAACGGCGCGCGCGCGATTTGGAGCGCCGCCTCCACCGCCGCCGAGCCCGATCCTTGCTTGCCGTAGAGCGTATACATCGCGATCTCCTCGCGGTTCAGCCGTTGGCGGACAGCGCCTGCATGCGCCGGCGCACCTCGTCGAGCGACACGTCCTCGCGATGCGTCGCGATCGACCACACGTGCCCGAACGGATCGACCAGCGTGCCGACGCGATCGCCGTAGAACTGGTCGGCCACCGCGCGCCGTTCGGTCGCGCCGGCGGCAAGCGCCCGTGCGAACGTCTTGTCGACGTCGACGACGTAGAGCATCAGGCTGATGCCCGCGCCGCCGAGCGTTTGCGGGCCGACGAAGCCGTGCTCGGGGTGCTCGTCTGCGAGCATCACGTGCGAGTCGCCGATCTTGATCTCCGCGTGCGCCACCTTGTCGCCGGGGCCCTCGAAACGCATCACTTCCAAGGCGCCGAACGCGTCACGATAGAACGCGAGCGCCTTGGCGGCATTGCGGACCATCAGGTACGGCGTGACGCTGTGATAGCCGGCGGGAATGGGTTCGACCATGAGTGCCTCCGCAAAATGAAGGAGCGGGAACCGGCCTCGCGCGAGGCCGGGCGCGGGCGGCTACCAGCCGCCGCTTCGGACGAGGCCAACGCCGACGCCCTCGATTGCGAACGGTGTCGTGCGCGGATCGACGACGATCGGCTCGAACGCGCGGTTTTCCGGCGCGAGCACGATGTCCCGCGCGCGCTTGCGAAAGCGCTTGACCGTCACCTCGTCGCCGCCCATGCCGCCGACGCGTGCGACGACGATCTGACCGTTGCGCGCTTCGTGCGTGCGGTGCACGGCGAGAAGGTCGCCGTCGAGGATGCCCGCATCGCGCATGCTGTCGCCGCGCACGCGCAACAGGTAATCGGCGCGCGGCACGAAGAGTGCGGGGTCGACGCGATAGTTTGCCTCGATGTTCTCGACGGCGAGGATCGGCTGCCCGGCCGCGACGCGGCCCACGAGGGGCAGCGTGCCCTGCACCGGGACGCCCGGCAATTCCCTGAGCCGCAGCCCGCGCGAGGCGCCGGGGAGGATCTCGATCGCGCCCTTCCGCGCGAGCGCCTGCAGGTGGTCTTCTGCCGAGCTCGGCGTGGAGAAGCCGAGGCCGCCCGCGATCTCCGCGCGCGTCGGCGGCATCCCGTGCGCTTCGAGGTAGGTGCGAATCCAGTCGAGGATCTGGCGCTGGCGTGCGGTGAGCGGCACGGGAGCGATGGCGGCCGGGGGGACGTGCGGCCGGCGCGGCGAGGTAGCGAGCGGCATCGAAGGTACCGTATGGATATCCGGTACCATGATTATAGACGGCACCGCCGTCGCGTCAAGCGGTGCCTGCGGCGGCGTGATCGCGCTTCGTCAGTCGCGTGCGGAACCGACGCCCATCGGCGGCGGCGCCAGCGCCACGATGCGCCGGAACAGCGCGTCGAATTCGGCCGCCGGCTCGGCGCCGAGCAGCGGATCGACGTTGCCCGCGAACGCGGCGTCGATCGCCTGCCAGTCCTCGGCACGAAGATGCGTGCGAGCGAGCGGCAGCAGGCGGTCCTCCTCGAGGCGCATGTGATCCCAGTGGAAGTTCGCGTACGCGTGCACCGCTTGCGCGAAGGGCGCGAATTCGGCATGCCCGCCGGCGCGGTAGCGCTCGAGCGCCTGAGTGAGCGCACCGATGCGCTCCGCGCCGGCGCGATGCTCGGCCGCGAGCCGGTCGACGAGCGGCTGGGCGTCGGGATAGCGCTCGAGCAGGAAGCGGAAGAGGTAGGCATCCTCCTTCGGATGGTGGAAGCGCTCGGGGAACGTATCGATGTAGTAGACCATGGCCCCGAACAGGCGGAAGTCGGGCGCGGTGCCGTGCAGTCGTATCTCGCGCACGAAGTAGAGCATCGCATGCAGCACCGCGGCGAGCGAGCGGTGCTCGGAATGAATGATGCCGATGGCGTTCACGACGTTGTCGGCGCGACGAACAGGAGGCCGCTCGGCACGATAGCGCCCGTCGGGGCGCACGACGTTGACCCACGTCAAGGGCCTTTTCGCGAACTGCCGCGCCGTGCGCCACGCGGCGCAGGACCGATGGCCCGGCGGCTCGCCTTGACGAAAGCGCGCGCCGGGCGTCTCATGCACGCTGGCGTGGCAGCGGCACCCATCATCACGCACGAAGGAGTCCGTCATGGCGAGGAAGACAGCGACAACCAGGGACAACCAGGGCCCGCGCAAGGCACCGGCGCGCAAGCGGTCCGGACCGCCGGCCGGCGCGGCCGAGGCGGCGCGCGCGACGAAGCAGTCGGGGACCGCTGCGCTGCCCGCGTTCGCCGACATGTCGAAGATGGCGAAAATGATGACCCCCGAGCAGGCGATCGAGATGTACAAGGCGAACGCCGAGCTCGCGCTCCAGGTGATCAATGCGGCGATCGAAGGCACCGCGAAGGTGCGCCGCAAGCAGTTCGAGGGCGAGGAGGAGGCGCGTGAATTCCAGCGCCGGCACGCGCGCACGGCCGCCGAGGCACGCGATGCGCAATCGCTCCTCGCCGCGGGGCAGGGCGCCGCGCAGGAGGCGATGGAGAAGTCGATGCATTATTGGGGCGAGATGTTCGACCTGATCGTCGAGATCCAGAAGCGACTCTTCACGCTCCTGGAGGAGCAGATGCCGAGCGTGCCGGGCGTCAGGGAAACGAAGGCCGCGATGGCGTTCATGCCCGACTTGAGCCAGATGAAGAAAGTGGTGTCGGCGATGCAGGGCGTCGTATCGTCCGGCGGGTCGACGTTCGAATCGATGCAGCGCGTGATGGGCGATTTCGCGAAGCTCGCGCAGGGATCGATGCGAAGCGGGCAAGACTAGCGGCAGACCGGCGTGGACGAGGCGGCGAGGGCGCTCGCCGGAGGGGAGAAGGGGTGGCGAGAAAGCTCGTGTATGTCGCAGCCGTGATCTTGCTGGCCGGTTGCGTGCCGATCGGCGTGCGCGTGCAGAACATGCTTGCGCACGCCGCCGTCGACTCGGCCACGCTGCCCGGGGCGGGCGTGCGCTCCATTCCGGCTCCCGTGGCCGGAATGCGTGCCTAGCCATGGGCTAGACATCACGGCGTCACGCGACGCGGCATCATTTCTGGCGAGACGCCTCCTTCATCGCGTTCTGCAGCCGCGTGCGCGACGTCACCTCGTCGCTGCGCTTGCCGGCGACCATCTCCGTGATCCAGTTGACGAGGATCGTCGTGTACGCGCCGCGGCACTCGGGGTCCGTCAGCCCGTGGTCGGCACCGTCGATCATCCGGTAGGTGAGCGAGCGCGTGTGGACGAACGCCTCGCGGTAGCTCTGGATGACCGGACGGGGGACGATCACGTCGTGCTCGCTTTCGACGATCAGCACGTCGCCGCGGTAGTCGGCCGCCGCGCGCAAGGCGCGGTTCTGGGCCGCCGCGACCTTCGCGTTGCGGTAGGTTTCGAGGTTCTGCAATTGACGCAGCGCGAGCTTGGGCGCGTCCCAGTCGCTGTCCTTGTAGAGCGCGGGCGCACGGAGTGCCATCCATTTGACCGGCCGCAGCGTCGTCAGGATCGTCGCGAGGTAGCCGCCGTAGCTGCTGCCGACGACGGCGATCTGGTCGTCGTCGACGGCGATTTCGGCGACGAGCCGGTCGTACGCGGCGAGCGCATCGCGCAGGTTGTCCTCGCGCGTGACCGTGGCGTGCTCGCGCACCGTCTCGGCATGGCCGCGCATGTCGACGGTCAGGCACGCGCAGCCGAGCGCGGCGATCTCTCTCGCGCGCGCTGCATATTGTCGCTGGTCGCCGCCCCAGCCGTGCAGGAACAGCACGCCGGGCATGCGCGTGTCGGGGACGATCAGCGTCGCGGCGATGCGGCGGTCGCCCACCTCGAGTTGCAACGTCTCATCGCGCGTCGGCATAGGGCATCGCCAGCGAGTACTTCATGAATGCGCCGCCGTGCGCATCGGTGCCGCGGTAATGCACGTCGGCGCCCGGCGGCAGCGGCTCGGCGTCTCCGTACACCTCCCTCGACCTGGCGCGCACCGCGCAAAGCGAGGCGTCGGCGCGCAGCGCCGCGAGCGCAGCGATCTCGGCACCGCTCGCCCCGCCGATGCGCCACGACTGCTCGAGCACGCCCGAGCACGCGCGCCCGCGGGCATCGCGGCCGTGCGCGACGTCGTAATTGCGGCGCGACGCGAACATCCCGCGAAAACAGTCGAACGCCGCGCGATCGTAGACGCGCGCCTGCTCGATCGCGCGTCGCTCGGTGTCGGTCCGAACGAGTGCGAGCAGCGCATCGAAACCGCCGCGCGCGACGAGGAGGTCCGAGCCTCCGTACACCTCGTGACCGGCAGTGTTCCGCGTGACCTGCTGCGTGCCGCTGTACGTGAGCAGCGTATCGTCGACGCGCACCTGGCCGATGCTGTACGTCGTCACGTCGGCGAGGTCCTGCTCGACCACGACGCCGAAATGCGCGATCTCGTCCGCGTCGATCGCCGCGACGGCTCGCTCGAGACCGGCGCGGTCGTGGACGACGGACTGTCCCGCTCCGCCGATACCGAGCGCACGCTTGACGCGCATCGTCCCGTGCGCGAGCAACTTCGTGCCGGCGACGACCGCCTGCTCGGGGGTGAACGCGGCAAAGCCGGCCAGCACGACGCCGTCCACACGGCGCGCGAATGCGTGCGACCACCCGGGCGGCGCGTCGGCGCGATCGTCGACGAGCGGATGGCTGATGCACTTCGTCGCGACGAACGCATGCGGAACGACGCCCCCGAAAAGGTCGTGCGCGTCGGCGATGCCGAGCGCGTGCGCGACCTCCGCCCCGACGACGGTGTCGAGCGGCACGAAGTAGCGGTGGCGCAGGGGGTCCCGGTGCGCGCGCGCGTCGTGCTCCCCCGCGAATGCGTAGCCCTTCAGTGCCGCCAGTCGGCGCGCGAGCGCGCAACACGCTGCGTAGTCATGCGCCGCGCGTGGCGTGTCGCCATTCCTGAGCACGACGACGTCGCCGCGCGCCGCACGCGTTGCCCGATGCGTCACGCTGCTCTCGACCACGCGGGTCGCCATCTCGCGGCACGCACCGGCGTAGCCCCCGCGGTCAACACTGCCTTCTTGCTGCCCCGCCCGGCGACGGTCACTGGCCGTCGCCAAGGGAGCGGCGATGCGCGAGCGGAAGTGCCTGGCTCTAGCGGGGCGGCGACACGATCGCCGCCATCGGGACACTGGATGCGGACGACCCATCGGTCAGGGCGGAACCCGCCGGCGACGAGACGCCGGGTGAGGGTGCGTCGCTGGTGGTCGATGCCGCGTCGGTGGCCCCGTGCAGCAGCGTTGCGCCGACGACGAAGAGCATCGCGACCGACACCAACGCACCGGCGACCCATGCGCTTTTCCGTGCGCTTCGGCTGAGAAGCCAGAAGCGCGTATCGCAGTCGTTGCACCGATAGGGCGAGTGCAGCGCGTGGGTCAGCTTTTCCTCCGAACAGCAGCCGGATCGACGCACGTTCGTGCTTTGGCAGGCGGGGCACCGCTTCATTGCTTCGCTGCAGGACGCGGCAGGCGCGCTATGGTGACAAGCTGCCATTGCAGTTGAACGTTCCTGCAACGTCTGTAGGACGCCTTCTGATTTTCGTTCCTACGGTACGCGGAGTGCCCGAGGCCGGACTCGAACCGGCATGGCCTTGCGGCCGAGGGATTTTAAGTCCCTTGCGTCTACCTGTTTCGCCACCCGGGCGGCGCGACGGGCAAGCATACCGCTTGGGTTGAGCGAATGGCGCCCCAAGGCATGTACCCTCGACCGAAGTCCCATGCGGGGCGACGCATGGCAGCGAACGGCGCCGGCCGGGCGCGATCCAAGGCGAAGGGGACACGGGGAATAACCGCCTCCCACGCGCTGTTTACCAACGCCGCACCTTACGACCCGCCCGGCGCCCCCGCGTCCGGGACCCAACTTCCAGGAGGTTTCATGAAAGCGCTTCGCAAATCGAATCTCGCGCGTCTTGGCGTCTGGCCGCTTGCCGCGGTGCTCGCCTTTGCGTCCACCACGGCGCTCGCCGCCACCATGGACCTCAAGCTCTCCGGCGCTCAGGAAGTCCCGCCGGTGACGACGAGCGGCTCCGGCAGCGGGTCGATCACGATCAACGACGACGGCAGCGTGAGCGGGAGCGTCACCGCAAGCGGCTTCGCGCCCACCGCCGCGCACATCCACCACGGCGCGGCGGGGAAGAACGGGCCGGTCATCGTCCCGTTCACGAAGGAAGGCGACAAGTTCAGCGCTCCCGCCGGCGCCAAGCTCTCGCCCGAGCAGATGCAGGCGTTCAAGGCCGGCGATCTCTACGTCAACATCCACAGCGCCGCGCATCCCGGCGGCGAAGTGCGCGCGCAGCTCAAGCCGTAACGGCAACGTTCCCCCGAAGCGGCCGCGTCCCGCCCGGGGCGCGGCCGTTTTCATTGCATCCACGCTTGCGCCGGGGCCGCGCCGCCGAGGGTCAGTGGATCAGCAACACGGGGACGTGGGACAGGTGCAGCACGCGCGTGGTGACCGATCCGAGCGCCATGTTGGCGAGCGCAGACATGCCGCGCGTGCCCATGCAGATCATGTCGGAGCCCGATTGGGTCGCGCGCTCCACGATCGTCTCCGCGATCGGCCCGACCAGCCGATGCGCCGTGTACGCGACGCCGGCGGCATCCAGCAGCTTGCGGCTCGGCGCGAGCATCGCCTCGCATTCGTCGTCGTAGTACTTCTCGATCATCTCCTTGCTGACGAACGCGCCCATGTTCGGGACCCTGGGCACGGGCAGGTGCACCGCGACGAGGTCGATCGTCGGCAGCTCCTTGTACCAGGCGAGCGTGTCGATGAGCTTTTGCGTCGCGCGGACCGCACTCGGCGAGCCATCGACGGGTAGCAACACTTTGAGCATCGTCTTCCTCCTCGCGCCGGGGACGGGCGTCAACGAAAATTGTCGCAGATCAATAGCGTGGGCGCGGAAGCTGCGGGAAAATCCAAGGGTTGCTCGCGCCTCGCGGGCGACCCACTCCCCGACGGAGCAGCCATGTTCAAGAATATCCTCGTGCCGACCGACGGCTCCAAGCTCTCGCAAAAGGCGGTCAAGGAAGCGATCCAGCTTGCGAAGATCACGAACGCGAAGATAACCGCGTTGCATGTCTACCCCAAGTTCTCCGGCAGCCCCTATGGCACGTTCGGTCCTGCCGAGGACGTGCTCGAGGAGGCGCACGAGAACCAGGCGCGCGCCGAAGCCGACCAGATCTTCGCCGGCATCAAGAAGCTCGCCGAGCCCGCCGGCATCGCCATCGACTCGGTGCTCGCCCAGGGCAACGACGTCTGGAAGCAGGTGATCGCGACGGCGAAGAAGAAGAAGTGCGACCTGATCTGCATGGCCTCGCACGGCCGCCGCGGCGTGCAGGGCGTGCTCCTGGGCAGCGAGACGCACAAGGTGCTCACGCACAGCGACATGCCGGTGCTGGTGCTGCGCTAGCCGGGGGCACGTGGCGGAGCAGGGGATGCGAGACGACCCCGCAGCGGCCCGCACCGTCGCGAGCGCGCGGTCGGCTTGCTTTCACTGCGGAGACGAGAACCCGGCGCAAACGCCGTGGCGAGCGACGATCGACGGCGTCGATGCGAGCTTCTGCTGCGCGGGCTGCCTGGCGGTGGCGCAGACGATCCGCGCCGCCGGGCTCTCCGCATTCTATGCGCGCCGCGAGGGCGCCTCGCCGCGCAGCGACGTCGCCGCGGGCGACGCCGAGCGCACCAGCGAGGCGGCGGCCGCCGAAGGCCTGATCGTCGACGCCGGCGGCGGCCTGCGGGAGGTCGCGCTCCTGGTCGACGGCATGCGCTGCGGCGCATGCGTATGGCTGCTCGAGACGTGGCTTGCGCGCCAGCCGGGTGTGGCGAGCGTTGCGGTGAATTTCGCCACGCGGCGCGCACGCGTGCGTTTCGACGTCGGAAGCGCCGACCTTCGCGCCATCCTCGACGCGTTCTCGCGCGTCGGCTACCGCGCCTATCCGTACGATCCCGCCCGCCGCGAGGCGCTGGTGCGCCGTGAAAGCCGCACGCTGCTCCTGCGCACCGCGCTCGCGCTCCTCGGCATGATGCAGGTGATGATGTTCGCCGTGCCGGCGTACCTCAGCGCGGACGGCGTCGCGCCCGAATACCGGCGGCTGCTCGACTGGGCGAGCCTCGCGCTCGCACTTCCCGTCGTCGGCTATTGCGCCGCGCCGTTCTTCGCCGGGGCCTGGCGCGACCTTCGCACCGGTCGGCCGGGCATGGACGTGCCGATCGCGCTCGGCGTCGGCGCCGCGTTCCTCGCGAGCGCGTTCGCGACCGTGTCCGGCGAGGGCGCCGTCTATTTCGATTCGGTCACCATGTTCGTCGCACTCGTGCTCGCCGCCCGCTGGCTCGAGTTGCGCATGCGCGAGCGTGCCGGCGATGCCCTCGAGGCGACCGCGCGCGACCTGCCCGCCACCGCCGAGCGACTCGACGGCTATCCGGAGCGACGCGTCACGTGCACGGTCGCGGCGACGCGCCTGGTTCGCGGCGACGTCGTGCGCGTGCCCGCGGGCGCCATCGTCCCCGCGGACGGTGTCGTCCTGGAAGGACGCTCGAGCGTCGAGGAAGCGTTGCTGACCGGCGAGAGCTGGCCGCGCGCGAAAGGCATCGGCGAGCGCGTGCTGGCGGGCTCGGTCAACCGCGAGAGTCCGCTGACCGTCCGGGTCGACGCCGCGGGGGAGGCGACGACCCTCGCCCATCTCGCGCGTCTGGTCGAGCGCGCCGCCGCGGAGCGGCCGCAGGTGGCGCGCCTCGCCGAGCGGGTGGCGACGGTCTTCGTCGCGTGTCTTCTCGCGCTCGCAGCGGCGACCGGCGTCGCCTGGTGGTTCCTGGATCCGGCGCGTGCGTTGCCCGTGGCCATTGCCGTGCTGGTCGTCTCGTGCCCGTGCGCCCTGTCGCTCGCGACGCCGGCGGCGCTCGCCAGCGCCGCCGGGGCCCTCGGCCGGCGCGGCATCCTGTGCGTACGCCCGGACGCCCTCGAGCGCCTCGCGGGCGTGACGCACGTCGTGCTCGACAAGACGGGAACGGTGACGACCGGGCACCTGCGTCTTGGTGGCGTCGAGCCTGCGGGCGGCGTCGACGCCGACCGCTGCGTCGCGATCGCAGCCGCGCTGGAGCGCGGCGCGTCGCATCCGCTCGCCCGCGCGCTCGACGATCGTGCCGCAGGCGACGTCGTCGCGCGCGACGTCGTCGCGACGCCGGGGCAGGGTGTCGAGGGCACGATCGACGGCCTGCGCTATCGCTTCGGCCGCGCCGACTGGGTGGCCGCGCTCGGTGGCGTCGTGCCGGGCGACGACGCGCTGGCGCCAGCGACTCGCGTCGGGCTCGCGGCCGAAGGCCGGTATCTCGCGACGTTCCGCTTCGACGACGCGATTCGCCCGGAAGCCGCGTCGCTCGTCGCGGCGCTGCGCGCGTCCGGCATCGGCGTGACGCTGCTCTCCGGCGATCGGGCCGACACCGTCGGCGACGCCGCGCGCGCGATCGGCGTCGCCGATTGGCGCGCCGACGCATCGCCCGACGCCAAGCGCGCGTTCGTCGCGGCGCTGCAAGGCCGCGGCGCGCGCGTCGCGATGGTCGGCGACGGCATCAACGACGCGCCGAGCCTCGCGTGCGCCGACGTTTCGATCGCGCTCGGCAGCGCGGCGACGCTCACGCGCTGGACCGCCGATATCGTCGTCCTGGGCGACGATCTGGCACGCGTCGCGTTCGCCGTCGACGCGGCGCGGCGCACGTTTCGCGTGATCCGCCAGAACCTGGCGTGGGCAGCGCTCTACAACGTCGTGGCGATTCCGCTTGCGGCGACCGGTCACCTCTCGCCGCTCGCGGCGGCGTTCGGCATGTCGGTGTCGTCGCTCGCCGTCGTCGCCAACGCGTGGCGGCTTTCGCGACCCGCGCGTGGTGACGTGGCCTGCGCGCCCGCCCCGCCGCCGGCGTCCTTCCCAATCGTAGCGGTAGCGGGCTGAACCAGATGGAAATCCTCTTCCTGCTGATTCCGCTTTCCGTCGTGCTCGCGCTGCTGGTCGGCGCGTGCTTCTGGTGGGCGGCCGCGAGCGGGCAGTTCGACGATCTCGAGGGCCCGGCGCATCGCATCCTCGCGGACGACGATCGGCCGCATTGACCTTTATCAACCGGCGGAAAGCGCGGCGCCGCTACCATCGTTGCGCCTCGATCATTCCCACGAATCCACCGCATGGACGCCATTGCCCCGCCGCTGACGCAGCCGCTCGCCGACGCACCCGCGTCGGCGACCTTCAACTACAAGGTCGTGCGCCAGTTCGCGGTGATGACCGTCGTCTGGGGCATCGTCGGGATGCTGGTCGGCGTGATCGTCGCCGCGCAACTCCTGTGGCCCGACCTCACGTTCGGCATTCCCTGGCTGTCCTACGGCCGGTTGCGCCCGTTGCACACGAACGCGGTCATCTTCGCGTTCGGCGGCTCCGCGCTGATCGGCACGTCGTACTACGTCGTCCAGCGCACGTGCCAGGTGCGCCTCTTCGCGGGGCCGCTCGCCGCGTTCACGTTCTGGGGCTGGACCGCCGTCATCGTGCTCGCGGCGATCACGCTGCCGATGGGCTACACGAGCGGGAAGGAATATGCCGAGCTCGAGTGGCCGGTCGACGTCCTGATCACGCTCGTCTGGGTCGCCTACGCGATCGTGTTCTTCGGGACGATCGCGAAGCGCAAGACGCCGCACATCTACGTCGCCAACTGGTTCTACGGCGCGTTCATCCTCACGATCGCGCTGCTGCACATCGTGAACAGCGCGGAGATGCCGATCGCGCTCACGTCGATGAAGTCGTACTCGGCGTACGCGGGCGTGCAGGACGCGATGGTGCAGTGGTGGTACGGGCACAACGCGGTGGGCTTCTTCCTGACGGCGGGCTTCCTGGGGATGATGTACTACTTCGTGCCGAAGCAGGCGGCGCGCCCGATCTACTCGTACCGGCTGTCGGTCGTCCACTTCTGGGCGCTGATCTTCACCTACATGTGGGCCGGCCCGCATCACCTGCACTACACGGCGCTCCCCGACTGGACGCAGTCGATCGGGATGCTCTTCTCGCTCATCCTGCTCGCGCCGTCGTGGGGCGGGATGATCAACGGCATGATGACGCTGTCCGGCGCCTGGTACAAATTGCGCGACGACCCGATCCTCAAGTTCCTGATCGTCTCGCTGTCCTTCTACGGGATGTCGACGTTCGAGGGGCCGATGATGTCGATCAAGACGGTCAATTCGCTGTCGCACTACACCGACTGGACGATCGGCCACGTGCATTCCGGCGCGCTCGGCTGGGTCGCCTTCATCACGATCGGCAGCATGTACTACCTCATCCCGCGTCTCTTCGGCCGCACCGAGATGTGGTCGACGCGACTCATCACCGTGCATTTCTGGATCGCGACCTTCGGCGTCGTGTTCTACATCGCGTCGATGTGGATCGCCGGCGTGATGCAGGGCCTCATGTGGCGCGCGACCAATCCGGACGGCACGCTCACGTACGCCTTCGTCGAGAGCGTCAAGGCGACGTACCCGTTCTACGCGATCCGGCTCGTCGGCGGCCTGATGTTCCTGTCCGGGATGCTGTTGATGGCGTGGAATGTCACGCGCACCGTGGCGATCGGCAAGCCGGTGGAGGCGCCGATTCCCGCGCCCCCGGGCCCGGTGCCGGCCGCGGCATGAGACGCGGGGAGGCCAAGCCATGAAGCTCACGCACGAGATCATCGAGAAGAACGTCGGCTGGCTGGTGGTGTTGACGATCCTGGTCGTCGCGGTCGGCGGGTTGGTCGAGATCGTCCCGCTCTATTTCCAGAAGTCGACGACCGCACCGGTGGACGGCGTGACGCCGTATGCGCCGCTCGCGCTCATGGGCCGCGACATCTACGTACGCGAGGGCTGCTACAACTGCCATTCGCAGATGATCCGGCCGTTTCGCGCCGAGACGGAGCGCTACGGCCACTATTCGGTGGCCGGCGAATCGGTCTACGACCACCCGTTCCAATGGGGCAGCAAGCGCACCGGCCCGGATCTCGCCCGCGTGGGCGGCCGGTACTCGGACGAATGGCATCGCGTGCATCTCGAGAACCCGCGCGACGTCGTGCCGGAGTCGAACATGCCGGCGTACCCGTGGCTCGCCAAGACGGCGCTCGCCGGCGACGACATCGCGGCGCGCATGCGCGCGCTGCGCCGCGTCGGCGTTCCGTACACCGACGCGCAGATCGCGCAGGCACCCGGAGAGCTCAAGGGCAGGACCGAGGAGGACGCCGTCGTCGCGTACCTGCAGGGCCTCGGCCTCGCCCTGCGCAACGTGAGGTAGGCATGGAACTCTATACGACGCTGTCGAGCGTGTTCACCGTCCTCGCGTTCGTCGTCTTCCTCGGCATCGTATCGTGGGCGTGGAGCAGCCGCCGGCGCGAGGCGTTCGCCCAGGCGGCGCACGCGCCGTTCGCGTTGCCCGACGAAACCGGCACGGCGCCGCCGCCGACGGGGTGCGATGAGCGCGCAGGGCTGCCGAAGCGCGAAGCGCGGAGGGCAAGGCAATGAGCGACTTCGTTTCCGCCGGCTGGGGCTGGTACGTGGCGATCCTCACGCTGGTGTCGATCGCGGCCTGCGGCGTGCTGCTGTACGCGATGGGCCGCATGCGCGTCACGCGCGCGAAGGCCGGCGAGCCGGCCGAGACGACCGGCCACGTGTGGGACGGCGACCTCGTCGAATACAATAATCCGCTGCCGCGCTGGTGGATGTGGCTGTTCTACGCGACGATCGTCTTCGCGCTCGTGTATCTGATCCTCTATCCGGGACTCGGCACGTCGCCCGGCGCGCTGCACTGGACGTCGGCCGGCGCCTATACCAAGGAGGTGCAGCGGTTCGACGCGAGGCTTGCCCCGGTGTACGCGCGGTATCTCAAGATGGATGCGAAGGAGGTTGCCGCCGATCCCGAGGCGCGTGCGATGGGCGAGCGGCTGTTCCTCAATTACTGCGCGCAGTGCCACGGCTCGGATGCCGGGGGCGCCAAGGGATTTCCCAATCTGCGCGACCGCGACTGGCTCTACGGGGGCGACGCCGCGCAGATCAGGGAATCGATCACGAACGGGCGCAACGGCATCATGCCGGCGTTCGGTCCCGTGCTCGGCGACGAAGGCGTGCGCAATGTCGTCGCGTACGTGCGAAGCCTTTCCGGACTGCCCTCCGACGACGTGCGTGCGCAACTCGGCAAGCCGCTCTTCGCGCAGAACTGCGCGGCGTGCCACGGCGCGGACGGCAGGGGCAACCCGCAGATCGGCGCGCCGAACCTCACCGACCAGACGTGGCTTTACGGCAGCACCGAGGCGGTCATCACCGAGACCGTCACCAAGGGGCGCGGCACGCCATCGCAGATCACGCGCATGCCCGCGCACAAGGATCGCCTGGACGACGGCAAGATCCAGCTCCTGACGGCGTACGTCTGGAGCCTGTCGAACGTCAAGTAGCGCAGCCAGGGGAACATGGACTTGGAGGTGGATGACCGAAAAGGCGCGCGTCCCGAGGCTGCGGGCGACGCGCACCGCGTGCGCCGGACGATTTCGATCCAGCCGTCGACGGAAGAGGTCGCGCTCTACGAGATCCGCAAGACCATCCATCCGCGCGCGGTGCACGGGTGGTTCGCCGGCTGGCGCTGGGCGCTGGTCTTTTTGACGCAGGCCGTCTTCTACGGCCTGCCGTGGCTCACGTGGAACGGGCGCCAGGCGGTGCTGTTCGACCTCGGCGCGCGCAAGTTCTACCTGTTCGGCGGAGTGTTCTGGCCGCAGGACGTCATCTATCTCGCGGTCCTCTTGATCCTCTCGGCGCTGTCCCTGTTCCTGTTCACCGCCGTCGCGGGGCGCCTGTGGTGCGGCTTCGCGTGTCCCCAGACCGTCTACACCGAGATCTTCCTGTGGATCGAGCGCAAGATCGAGGGCGACCGGCTCGCCCGCGTGCGCCTCGACGCGGCGCCGATGTCGCTCGAGAAGTTCGTCATCAAGGCGCTGAAGCACACGGCATGGATCACCGTCGCGCTGTGGACCGGCTACACGTTCGTCGGCTACTTCACGCCGATCAAGGATCTCGGCGTGCGCGCGATCCTCTGGCAGCTCGGACCGTGGGAAGCGTTCTGGGTCCTGTTCTACGGGTTCGCGACGTACGGCAACGCGGGCTGGCTGCGCGAGCAGGTCTGCAAGTACATGTGCCCGTACGCCCGCTTCCAGAGCGTGATGTTCGACCCCGACACGCTCGTCGTCACCTACGACCGCGCGCGCGGCGAGCCGCGGGGCGGGCGTCCGAAGTCCGCCGATCCGCGCGCCAAGGGCCTCGGCGACTGCGTCGACTGCGACATCTGCGTGCAGGTCTGCCCGACCGGCATCGACATACGCGACGGGCTGCAGTACGAGTGCATCGGTTGCGCGGCATGCGTGGACGGGTGCAACCAGGTGATGGACAAGATGGGCTATCCGCGCGGCTTGATCCGGTTCACGACGGAGAACGCGCTGGCGCGCGGGTACGACAAGAAGATGATCTGGAAGCGCGTCCTGCGCCCGCGCACGCTCGTCTACGCCGGCGTGCTCGTCGCCATCGCCGGCGTCGCCGCGGCGTCGCTCGCGACGCGCAACCCGCTCAGGGTGGACATCATCCGCGACCGCGGCGCGCTCGCGCGCGAGGCCGCGCCAGGCGTGATCGAGAACGTCTACCGCATGCAGATCATGAACACCGACGAGAAGCCGCGCCGATTCGAGATCGAGGCCTCCGGATTGCACGGCCTGACGGTGGTCGGCGTCGAGCAGCCCGTCGAGGTGAAGGCTGCATCCACGCGGCTGTTCGCGCTGCGCCTGCAGGCGCCGCTCGAGCCGGCCGGCCACGCGCCCCCGCAGCCGGGACCGCACAAGATCGAGCTCAAGATCGAGGCGGTCGAACAACCCGGCGACGGCGGGCATCACCGCGATGTCGAACGCCATGAACAATCGACCTTCATCATCCCGAAGTGATCGCGGGCCGCGCGGCCCGTGGCCGTGGATCCTGGCGGCGGGACCGATCGCGGTCGTCGTCGCGTCGCTCGCGAGCGCCTGGCTTGCGGTGAGTCGAGCAGACCCGCTGGTCGAAGAGGATTACTACAAGATCGGGCTCACGATCAATCGCACGCTCGCCGCAACGCCGCCGGCCGCGCGCGATCCGGATGCGACCATCGACATCGGCGCGGACGGCGCGGTGCGCGTGCGCCTGCAAAACGCGACGTCGACGCCGCCAGCGCTGCGGCTCGCGTTACGGCGTCCCGGCGAGCGCGAGGGCGGGCGGGTGAGTCTGCGCGCGCGCGATGGCGACGAATGGGCCGGCACGTTGAACGACCTCGCGCCCGGCATCCGCATCCTCACGCTGGAATCGGACGCGTGGCGGCTGCCGGTGACGGTCGTCGAGCGCCTGCCGGCGCGCATTCGCCTGCAGGCGGCGGGGCCGCACACGGAGATGGACCAGTGAGCGCGCAACCGAGCGCGCAGGGAAGGCGATGATGGATTCGCGGTGGGCGCAGCGCGCGATGTACGTGATCTGGCCGGGGTTCCTCGCGGCGATTGCCGCCGAGATCGTGTTCTTCGCCATGTTCGATCCGCTCGACTTCAACATGCGGCTGCAGCTCTCGCGCGAGGCGGTGTACACGTTCGGCTTCATCGCCTTCTGGGCGCTCGGCATGCTGTCTTCGGCGCTCACGCTGTTCCTGCAGCGTCCCTTCGAGCGCAAGCGCCTTCTCGAGAACGGCGAGGCGTGACGATGGGGCGGGAGCGATGAGCGCGGGCCTGCTCGCGAGCGCCTGGCTCGTCGGCGCGCTCGGCGCAGCGCATTGCTTCGCGATGTGCGGCGGCCTCTTCGGGGCGGTCGCGGCGCGCGAGGCGTCGCTTGCGCGACCGCTCGTTCGCGCCCGGACGCTCGCCCTACGGCAGGCGTCGTATCACGTCGGCCGCATCACCACGTACGCGCTTCTCGGCGCTGCATTCGGCGCCGCCGGCGGCGCCACGCTCGCGGCGGTGGACATCGCACCGCTCCAGCGCGCGATCTACGTCGGAGCGAACGTGTTCCTGCTGTTGCTCGGCGCGGGCCTCGTCGTGCGCGTGCGGGCGCTCGTGCTGCTGCAGCGCGCCGGTGCGGCCGGCTTTGCGCCGCTCGTGCATGCGCTGCAGCCGATGCTTCGCACGCCGGGCGCTGCGGGACGCATCGCGCTCGGGCTCGTCTGGGGCCTGATGCCCTGCGCGCTGGTCTACAGCATATTGCCGCTCGCGCTGCTCGCCGGCGGGCCCTGGCAGGGTGCGACCGTCATGCTCGCGTTCGGGCTCGGAACGCTGCCCAATCTCCTCGCGTCCGGCGTGCTGCTCGCGCGCGCGCGCCGCTTCATGTCGGCCGTTGCGGTGCGCCGCGCGGCGGCCGGCATGATGATCGCGTTCGCGCTCTTCGGCATCTGGCGCGCGCTCTTCGCGGCCGACGCGCTCGCGCAAGGGGCGTTCTGCCTCGTCCCCTGATCCCCACGGCTTCGACCCGATGCCGTCGAGGTCAGGCGAGCGTCTCGCGCGCCAGGTACTCCGGCACCTCGCAACGCCAGCCGAGCCGCTCGCCGATGCGCATGCGCAGAGCATCGGCGGCCTCGGGCTCGCCGTGCGTCAGGAACGTGCGTGCGGGCGGCGCACGAAAGCCTTCGAGCCACGCGAGCGTCTCGACGTAGTCGGCGTGCGCCGAGAGGTTGCCGAGGAGCGCGACCTCCGCGCGCACCGGCACGTGCTCGCCGAACATCTTGATCGACGTCGCGCCGTCGAGGAGCGCGCGGCCGCGCGTGCCCCCGGCCTGGAAGCCGGTCAGCAGGATCGTGTTCCGCGCGTCCGGCGCGAACGCGTAGAGGTGGTGCAGGACGCGGCCGCCGGTCGCCATGCCACTCCCGGCGATGATGACCTTCGGCCAGGGTGAGCGGTTGAGCGCCTTCGAGTCGTCGACGCTGTTGACGATCGTCGCTGCATGCGCCAGTGCGCGGCACTGCTCGGCGTCGAGGCGATGCAGCGCGCGAAAGCGCGTGTAGAGCGACGTGACGTCGGTCGCCATCGGGCTGTTGAGATAGATGGGAAGCGACGCCGGAATGCGCGCTTCGGCCTTCAGCCGATGCAGGAGGTACAGGAGCGCCTGTGCGCGGCCCACCGCGAACGACGGCACGATGAGCGTTCCGCCGCGCGCGGTGGTGCGCGTAATCACCTCGGCGAGCGTGTCGGCGGGATCGCCGGGATCGTGCGGGCGATGCCCGTACGTCGACTCCAGGACGAGGACGTCGGCGTGATCGACGGCGACGGGCGGGCGCATGATGACGTCGTGCGGCCGGCCGAGATCGCCGGTGAAGACCAGCCTGCGGCCCGCGATGTCGAGCGACAGCATCGCAGCACCCAGGATGTGGCCCGCGGGCAGAAAGCGTGCGTGCACCCCCGCGATCGGCTCGAACGTCGCGTCGAAGCGCACGCCCGAAAAGCGCGCGAGCGCACGTTCGGCGTCCTGCGCGGTATAAAGTGGCAGTGCGGGGTGGTGCTTCGAGTAGCCGTGGCGGTTCGCGTGCTCCGCCTGCTCTTCCTGCAATTGGCCGCTGTCGCGCAGCAGGATCGCGGAAAGCGGTTCGGTCGGCTCCGTGCAGTGGATGCGTCCGCGGAAGCCGTCTCGGACGAAAAGCGGAAGATAGCCGCTGTGGTCGAGGTGCGCGTGCGTGAGGAGGACGGCGTCGATCGAATCCGGCGGCACCGGGAAGGGCGCCCAATTGCGCAGCCGCAACTGCTTGAAGCCCTGGAACAGCCCGCAATCGATCAATAGTCGCTTGCCGGCGACATCCAGCAGGTAGCGCGAGCCCGTCACCGTGCCGGTGGCGCCGAGAAACGCGAGTTCGAGGGTCATGGACGGCGCACGACGGCGAGCGGCGGCCGCGAACTCGCGGCATTTCGCGCCCTCTTATGGACGTTCGGGATCGTCATTATCCCGGCATTCCCGGCGACCCGGCCGCGCGGCGTACCGGCCAACCGATGAAAAACGTCCACTCCGACCTCGAGGCGCTGTGGGACTCCGCGCCGGCCTCGACGCGCGTGTTCGACCCGCGGCAAGTCGCCGACCGGCCGGCGCTCGTGCAACGCTATCTGCTCCGAGCGATCGCACCCGGGACGCTCCTCGCGTCGGCCGTTCGGCTGCGGATGCACGGCGCGATCAAGGTCAAGCGCTGGCGGCCGTTCAGGGCGGAGCAGGTGATCGTCGCGGGCCGCGGCTCGATCTGGCGCGCGCGCGTCAAGGTGGGCGGCACCGCCATCCGCGGATTCGATCGCTTCGTCGACGGCGAGGGCGCGATGCGCTGGAAGCTTTGCGGAACTTTTCCCGTCGCGCGCGCGTCCGGGGCGGACGTCAGTCGCTCGGCGGCCGGCCGGTTCGCGGCGGAGTCGGTGTGGCTGCCGTCGCTCCTTTGCGACGATCGCGTCGCGTGGCGCGTCGACGCGGCGGGCCTCGCGCATGCGCAACTGCCGATCGGCGATACGGCAATGGACATCGCGCTCGCGCTCTCCCAGGGTTCGGTGCAATCGGTCGCGCTATCGCGCTGGGGCAATCCCGAGGGCGGCGCGTTTCGCGAGGTGGCCTTCGGGGCGCACGTCGATCAGGAAGCGACCTTCGATGGCTATACGATTCCGGTGCGCCTTCGTGTCGGCTGGCATTTCGGCACCGAGCGCTTCGAGGGCGAGGGGTTGTTCTTTCGCGTGACGATCGACGACGCGGTGTATCGTTAGCCGTGGTGTCTGAGCCGCGCTGATCGACGGACGTCCGCGCCATTCATCACGGCTCCGACCCCGTCTTTCCTCCCCGGCGAGGCACCGGCGATGCGAGCGATGGTACTGGAAGCGTCCGGACGGCCGCTGCGCCTCGTGACGCGTGACGTGCCGCGGCCGGCGCCGCACGAAGTCCTCGTACGCGTTGACGCGTGCGGCGTCTGTCGCACCGACCTGCACGTCGTCGACGGCGATCTCACCGGCCCGCGATATCCGATCGTGCCCGGTCACGAGATCGTCGGCCGCGTGGCCGCCGTCGGCTCGGACGTGGGCGACCCGCAGGTCGGGGAGCGCGTCGGCGTCCCGTGGCTCGCGTCGACGTGCGGCCGATGCCGTTACTGCCAAGGCGGCCGCGAGAACCTGTGCGAGTTCGCGCGCTTCACCGGCTACACGGTCGATGGCGGCTACGCGGATTATGCGCTCGCCGACCACCGGTTCTGCTTTCCGCTGCCCGAGGAATTCGCCGACGAGGCGATCGCGCCCTGGCTGTGCGCGGGGCTCATCGGCTACCGCGCGCTGCGGCTTGCCGGAGAGGGCGCACGCCTCGGCATCTACGGTTTCGGCGCGGCCGCGCACATCGTCACGCAAATCGCGCTGCATCAGGGTCGCACGGTCTACGCGTTCACGCGACCCGGCGATACCGCGGCGCAGGCGTCGGCGCGCGCGCTCGGCGCGACGTGGGCCGGCGGCAGCGACGAAGCGGCGCCGGCCGACCTCGATGCCGCGCTCCTCTTCGCTCCGGTCGGCGCGCTCGTGCCGAAGGCGTTGCGCGACGTGGCCAAAGGCGGCCGCGTCGTCTGCGCAGGCATTCACATGAGCGACATCCCATCGTTCCCCTATGCAATTCTGTGGGGCGAGCGCCAGGTCGCCTCGGTCGCGAATCTCACGCGGGACGACGGCCGCGAGTTCATCGCGCTCGCACGCACGCTACCCGTTCGAACCAGCGTCGTGACGTTTCCGCTCGAGCGCGCGAACGAGGCGCTATCGGCGCTGCGCACGGGAGCGTTGACGGAAACCGCGGTGCTGAAGATTTCCTAGCGACTCTTGAGTGATGGGCGTCCGCTTCGATGCCCTTGCGGTCAACGCATCCGCACGTAGCTCCCCGGCGCGTCGCAAAGCGCGGCGTAGCCCGCGTCGGGCGCGCCCAGTGCAGGCGGCGCGACCGGCTTGCCGGAGCGCGCCGCGAGCCACGCGGTCCACGCCGGCCACCACGAGCCCTCGCGCGCCTCGGAATCGGTAAGCCAGACGTCCGGATCGAGGTAGCTGCCGTCGGCCGGGCGCGTCGCTATGCGGTACCGGCGGCCGGCGTGCCCCGGCTCGGACACGACCCCGGCATTGTGGCCGCCGTTCGTCAGCACGAACGTGATCTCGGCGTCGCTCAACAGGTGCAGCTTGTACACCGAGCGCCAGGGCGCGACGTGATCGCTTTCGGTGCCCGCGGCAAACGTGGGCAGCTTGAGGTCCGCGAGCGCGACCGGCCGCTCGCCGACGACGAAGCGCCCCTCGGCGAGGTCGTTTTCGAGGAACAGGTGCCGCAGATACTCGGCGTGCATGCGAAACGGCATGCGCGTCGCATCGGCGTTCCAGGCGCGGAGATCGGTCATCGGCGGGCGCTCGCCGAGAAGGTACTCGCGCACGCTGCGCGACCAGACGAGGTCGTTGGAGCGCAGGAGCTGAAACGCGCCGGCCATCTGGCGGGAGTCGAGGAAGCCCTGTTCCCACATCGTGTCCTCGAGGAACGCGAGCTGGCTCTCGTTGATGAAGAGCGACAGCTCGCCCGCCTCGGTGAAGTCGGTTTGCGCAGCGAAGAAGCTGGTCGTCGCGAGGCGCTCGTCGCGGTCGCGCGCCATCGCGGCCGCGGCGATCGCGAGGAGCGTTCCGCCGAGGCAGTAGCCGGCCGCGTGCACCGGTTGCGCCGGGACGATCGCCGACACCGCGTCGAGCGCCGCCATCACGCCGAGCGTGCGGTAATCGTCGAGCGCGAGGTCGCGATCCTCCGGCCCCGGGTTCTTCCAGGAGATCATGAACACCGTGAAGCCCTGTGCGACGAGATAGCGCACGAACGAGTTCGCCGGCGAGAGATCGAGGATGTAATACTTCATGATCCACGCCGGCACGATCAGGACCGGCTCGGGCCGCACCTGCGCCGTCGACGGCGCGTACTGAACGAGCTCGATCAGCCGGTTGCGATAGACGACCTTGCCGGGCGTGATCGCCACGTCGCGGCCCGGTTCGAACGCGTCGGCGCCAACCGGCCGCTTGCCGCCCGAGGTGCGCTCCCAGTCCTGCAGCAGATTCTGCGCGCCGCGCAGGAGGTTGAGGCCGAATTCGTCGCGCGTCTTCTGCAGCACCTCGGGATTCGTCCAGGGCAGGTTGGACGGCGAGAACACGTCGAGCCATTGCCGGGTCGCGAACGCGACCAGGTTCTCGTGCTGCCGCGTGACGCCGCGTACGCCGGTCGCGGCGTTGTGCCACCACTGCTGCACGAGCAGGAAGGCCTGGTAGATGACGTCGAACGGGGGCGTTCGCCATGCGGGTGCGTCGAAGCGATGGTCCTGGGGCAGCGGTACGATGCACGGCTCGGTGTCGCTCGCGAGGGCGCGCGAGGCGGCGTAGTTGGCGAGCCGCGCGGCCTTCTTCACGGCTTTCTCCGCGAGCTGGTAGCGCTTGCCCGGCAGGAACGCGAGGTGCGATACCCAGTCGAGGTAGGCGTCGGCGAGCGCGATCGGCGACAGCCCGCCGGTAAAGCGCGCCGTCGCCGCGTGGAGCGACCGGTCGACGATCTCGGCGAAGGCCGTCGCCGCATACGAATCGCGCATGAACGATTCGTCCTGCGGAGCAGCCGGTGCCGCCTCCTGGTTCGAGACGATGGGCAACGTCGCCCGCGCGGCATGGCGTTCGACGGCGGCGCGCGCCGCGATGCGCGCGGGGATCGCGCGCGACTTCGACTTCGCATCCATTCGGATCCTCGTGGGGTCGTTTATAATTTTCCTCTCTAACGGCGCCGTCCACGGTTGACTCGGATCAACGTATCTCCCTTCCTCCCGCGGGACGGCACCGCCGCCCGCCGTCCTTGCTCGCGGGCCGTGCGGACGGGCGTCGCGCGGAGCGTCCCGGCCGCGCCACGCCTGGCGCGCTCGGCGCGGGCGGTGCGCGGATGATCCGCGTCGTCATCGCCGACGACCACCAGATCCTGCGCGAGGGGCTGAAGCAGCTCCTGCTCGCCGCCGGCGGCATCGACGTCGTCGGAGAAGCCGGTGACGGCTACGAGGTCGTCGAGCGCGTGCGCCGCCTCGACTTCGACCTGCTGCTTCTCGACATGTCGATGCCGGGGAAGAGCGGCGTCGAGCTCATCAAGCAGGTCAAGGCGGAGAAGCCGCGGCTGCGCATCCTGGTCCTCAGCATGCACGAGGAACATCAATACGCGGTGCGCGCGATCCGCGCCGGCGCTTCCGGCTACCTCACCAAGGAAAGCGCGGCGTCGCAGCTCGTGGCCGCGCTCCGCAAGGTTGCGGCCGGCGGCGCCTTCATCAGCGCCG
Source organism: Rudaea sp. (assembly GCA_050257435.1). GTDB lineage: Bacteria > Pseudomonadota > Gammaproteobacteria > Burkholderiales > Casimicrobiaceae > VBCG01. The sequence goes on along the minus strand of JBLMWW010000092.1, from coordinate 28,139 downwards.
AGGTCGCGGAGCGCCTCGCGCTCGACGCCATGCCGCACGCCGAGGGGCCGTTGCACGCGGCGCTGTCCGACCGCGAATACCAGGTGTTTCGCCTGCTCGTCAGCGGCTCGTCCGTGTCCGAGATCGCGACGCAATTGCATCTGTCGGCGAAGACGGTCAGCACGCACAAGGCGCGGCTCATGGAGAAGCTCCAGGTGGAGAGCAACGCCGAGCTCGTGCACTACGCGCTCAAGCACCGGCTGACCGACGATCCCAACGACTCGCTCTAGCGAGCCGCGTCCGCCCCCGCGGTCGAGGCGCTTTGGCCGTACGCCGCGCCGCCGCCCCGCAGTGCGGGGTAGGGCGATCCCTACCCCCTATGGGGGAGCGCGGACGGGCGCGGCGCGCCATCTCCTGACGGACGCATTCGGCCGACGCCGATCTCTCGGCAGCATCGGCTCGCGAATAATCGCTTCCAGGATGACTGCAACGATCCTTGCAACGATGGCCGCTCCGCGAACCGGACTCTTCATCGTCGATGACGTTCCCTCGATGCGCGAGCGGCTGCGTGAACTCGTCGCCGACATCGACGGCGTCGAGGTCGTCGGCGACGCGGGAACGCCGGCCGAGGCGATCGCCGGCATCCTGCAGACGCACCCGGACTGCGTTCTCCTCGACTACCAGCTCAACGGAGGTACCGGCGTCGACGTGTTGCGCGCGGTCCACGCGCAGTGGCCCGACATCGCCTTCATCGTCGTCACGAATCACGCGACGACGCAACATCGGCGTGCCTGCCTCGACGCGGGCGCCCGCTATTTCTTCGACAAGAGCAGCGAGATCAGCCAGATCCGGTCGGCGATACGCGCCGTCGATTCCCTGGCGCACTGACCGGACATCGTTCACGACCAAAAAAGGGATATCCCATGCAAGTCGCTACCGCATCGCGAACCTCTCCCCAGATCCCGTTCGGCAGCGCCCGGTCGGCGCGCGCGATACTCCAGGACATGAACAAGCCCGCCGCGGCGTCGTGCGCCAACTGTGCCCTCACGAAGATCTGCATGCCGTTCGAGGTCGACGACGACGCCGCCGAGTTGTTCCAGCGTCTGGTCAGCACCCGCGTGCGCCTGCGCAAGGGCGACGTGCTGTTCCGCGCCGGCGACAGGTTCACCGCGCTCTTTTCGATCCGCCTCGGCTCGATCAAGACCGTCACGCTGACCGACGACGGCAGCGAGCAGGTTTCCGGCTACCACCTGCCGGGCGAGGTCATCGGCGTCGAGGGCATCGGCAACGACGTCCATGCCTGCCAGGCGCTCGCGCTCGAGGACAGCGAGGTGTGCATGCTCCCGTTCGACCGCATCGAGAAGCTCGCGCACGAGGACGCGTCGTTCCAGCGGCACCTGTATCGCCTGCTGTCGTCGGCGATCGTCCACGAGCGCGCCGTGACGCTGATGCTCGGCACGATGCGCGCCGAGCAGCGGCTCGCGTCGTTCCTGCTCGACCTTTCGAGCCGTTACCGGCTGCGCGGCTACTCGTCGACCGAATTCGTGCTGCGGATGACGCGCGAGGAGATCGGGAGCCATCTCGGGCTCAAGCTCGAAACGGTAAGCCGGCTCTTCTCGCGCTTCGCCGAGGAAGGGCTGATCGCCGTCAACGGCCGGCTCGTCAAGCTCCTCGACCGGATAGCGCTGCAACACCTCGTCACGGCGAGCTGAGCACCGCCCGGGCCACGCCGCGCCCTCAACGCGGCGCGACGCGCACCCCGTCGCGGACCGCGTCCGTGGGATAGACGATCACGCGCGTGCCCGCGTCGAGGCCCCCTTCGACGACGGCGTGCGACGCGTTGCGCGGTCCGATGCGCACCTCCGTCGCGTGCGCGCGGCCGTCGCGAACCGCGAACACCGCCCAGCCATCGCCGCGCCGAAACAGCGCGCCCGTCGGGACGAGCAGCGCGTCGTCGCGACGCTCGACGACGATATGCGCGTCGACGCGATAACCGTCACCCAGATGCAGCTTGGCGAGCTCCTCGGCGGAGTTGGTGAAATCGATGACGACGTTCACGCGCTGCTCCTCGATGCCGAGGGCCGACACCTTCGTGAATGCCGACGGCTCGACCAGGCGAACGCGTCCGTCGAGGCCGAGTCCGCCGGGCCCCGGATCGAAGCCCACGGGCGCGCCGGCCGTCACCGCTTCGGCGTCGGTCGACAGGATGTCGACGACCGCCTCCAGGGCATCGGGGTCGCCGATCTCGAGGAGGGGCGCCCCGATCGCGACGTTCGCCTCGCTCTCCTGGATGATCCGCAGGACCTGGCCGCCCACGGGCGAGCGGATCTCGAAGCGCCGAAGCGCGTCATCGGCCGCTCCCTTGCGTTGCGCGCGCGAAAGCGCGGCACGGGCCATGGCGATCTCGTGTTCCGCGGCATGGTCGTCGAACTTTGCGACATCGACGTCGGCCTCCCGCAGCTCCGCTTCGCGCTGCGCACGGTCGACCGCCTGCCGCGAGGTGAAGCCCTGTTGCGCGAGACTCGTTTGGCGCTCGAGCTCGGAGCGCGCGAGGGCCGCCGCCGCGTCGGCGCGCTTCACCGCGGCGGTCGTCGCCATCCGGCGCGCTTCTGCAGCACCCACCCGCGCGCGCAGTTCCTCTTCGGCACGGACGTCGATCAGCGACGGAGAAGGCGGCACCAGGATGGCGAGCAGCATGTCCGGCTTCACGACGTCGCCGACCTCGAGCGCGATCCGCAACAGATGTCCGGTGATGGGCGCGGATACGACGTAGCGCTCCCGTACGCGCGTCTTGCCGTCCTCGTCGACGGTCTTCACGAAAACGCCGCGCGCCAGGGTTACCGCCTCGACTTGGATCGGTCGCGGCCGCAGGCCCCACGCCAGCGCGGCGACAACGACGGCCGTACCGATCGCCCACGCCGTCCTGCGAGTCCACGCGCCCATGCTCATTCGTGCGTCTTGAGCACGCCGACGAGATCGAGGCGATCGACGCGCCGACGAACGATCAGCGCGCTCGCGATGCCGGCGGCGACGACGCTTCCCGCGGCGAGCGCGTACGTGCGCGGCGCGACGACGATCGGGATCGCGATCAAGTCGCTTTGGCCGAGGGCGACCATGGCCCACGATAACGCATAGCCGAGGACGCCCCCGAGCGGCAGCGCCAGCACGAGCTCGAAGGCGAGCTCCGCGAGGAGGAGCGTCGAGACCTCGCCGCGCGTGAATCCGAGCACGCGCAGGCTCGCGAGCTCCCAGGCGTGCTCCTGCAGCGCGATGCGCGCATGGTTGTACACGACGCCCACGGCGATCACGCACGCGAAGGCCGTCAGCACCGCCGTGAAGAACAGGACGTTGCGCGCCGACGTCTCGCGGAAATTCGCGAGCATCGCCGCCTTGCTCGCCACGGTGGCGATTTGCGGCAACTCCTTCATCCACGCGAATACGGCTTCGCTGCGCGCGCCGTCGAGATCGACCGAGAGCGACGAAAAGGCCTCCCGTTCGTGCAGGAACCGGCCGAGCGCGCCGACGTCCATGTAGGCGAAAAGACCGATCAGATCGGCCACGGTGCCGGCGACGACGACCGTCCCGCTTTGCCGCTCGCCCGTGAGCACCTCCATGCGCAGCGTATCGCCCGGCCGGACGCCCAGGCGCTGCGCGAGCCGGTCGGTCAGCAGCAAGCCATCGGGCGGGACGGCGACGGTCCGGGCATCGGCGTCGAGCAGCCGGCGCAACTGCGCGTTCGCCGCCACGCCCGACACGACCGTGCGATACGTGTGGTGGCCGGCGACGAGGCGCACCGGAACCTCGCGGCCGCCTTCGACGCGCATCACGCCGGGAAGGCGCGCGAGCTCGCGCGCGGCGCGCGGCGAGCGCGGATCGACGAGGACGACCTCGGCGTCGGCGCGCTGCGCATTGCCGAATTGCACGTCGATCATGTAATCGATCGCGTCGCGCCAGAACAGCCCCGAGATGACGATCGCCATCGCGCCGGCGATGCCGAGCGTCGTGAGCAGCGCACGCCACGGCCGCCGCTCCATGTTGCGAAACGTCATGCGCATCGCGGGCGAGAGCAGAAAGCCGAGACGCAGCCGCTCGGCGAGCGTGGGACGGTAGACGCCGGGGAAGGGTGGCCGCATCGCCTCGGCCGGGGCGAGCGTCACCGCGCGTCGCACCGACCCCAGTGCGCCGCCGGCGGCGGCGAGCACGACCACGGCGAGCGCGGTCGTCAGCACCCACGCCGGCATGCGGAAGTGATACGCGGGAAAGTGGAAGAACTCGGCGTAGAGGCGCGTGACCGCGCTGCCGAACCAGAAGCCGATCGCGGTCCCGAGCGCTGCGCCGAGCAGGACGATCAGCATCACCTGCCACAGGTAATGCGCGACGAGCGCCGCGTTGCCATAACCCAGCGCCTTGAGCGCCGCGATCTGCTCGCGCTGCGTGGCGACCTGCCGGTTCATCACGACGTTGAGCAGAAACGCCGTGACGGCGAGGAAGATCGACGGAATGAGCGTGCCGATGATCTTCCACTGGTCGATCTCCTGCGACAGGATCCGGTGCGACAACTGCTCGTCGCGCCCGTACGCGCCGATGCTGCCGTAAGGCGCGAGCAGGCGGTCGAGGGCATCGATGACCGCGCGTTCCGACGCGCCGGCGGCGAGGCGCACGTCGGCATGGTTGAACGCCCCCTCCATGTTGTACGCGGCGGCGAGCGCGTCTTGCGCGAGCCAGATCACCGCGAAGCTGCGATCGTCCGGAAACGCGCCTCCGCGCGTCGCGTAGATGTAATCGGGTGACAGGCCCACGCCGACGACGTGGAACGTCTGCCGCCTGCCGTTGATCACGGCCGCGAACGACGCGCCGGGGCCGAGCCCGCGCACGTTGGCGAACCCTTCGGAAACGACGACGGCGTCGGGCTCGTTGCGCTCGGGCCGTCGGCCGCGACGGACCACCACCTGATTCAGCGCAGGACCGCTCCGCTCCGGCAGGCCGATCAGGCGTCCGATCACCGGCTCGGCGACGCCCGGCACGTCGAGTGTCACGTCGACGACGACGGTCGTCTGCGCGTCGGCCACGCCCGGGATGTCCGCGATTGCACGCAAGACGGTGCGCGGCGCGCGCTTGAGATCGACGAAGACGTCGCCGAAGCGCGCGCTCGCGTAGAACGTTTCGCGCGCGTCCACGAGCGCGGCGTAGGTCGCGAGCGATCCTGCGAACCCGGCGAACGCACTCGCAACGACGAGAGCGATCGTCGCGATCTGGCTGCGTAGCTGCCACGCGTCGCGCCACAGCTTGCGGTCGAGCGCCTTCACCAGGAGAGCTCGGCCGGTGTCAGCTTGTGCGCGTTGCGCTCGACGCGCGTGATGCGCCCGTCGGCGAGGTGCAGCACGCGGTCCGCCATGCCTGCGATCGCGGCGTTGTGCGTGATGACGACGGCGGTGGTGCCGAGATCGCGGTTGATCCGCGCGATCACCTCGAGTACGACCTTGCCGGTCGCGTAATCCAGCGCGCCGGTCGGCTCGTCGCACAGGAGGACGTCGGGCCGCTTGGCGATCGCGCGCGCGATCGCGACCCGCTGCTGCTCGCCGCCCGAGAGCTGCGAGGGAAAATGATCGGCGCGCTCGGTGAGGCCGACGAGCGCGACCGCCTCGTCGATCGGCATCGGAGAAGGCGCGATGTCGGTGACGAGCGCGACGTTCTCCCGCACGGTCAGGCTCGGAATCAGGTTGTAGAACTGGAAGACGAATCCGACGTGATCGCGCCGGTAGCGCGTCAGCATCGCTTCCTCGGCGTGGGCGAGGTCGTGGTCGCGCCAATAGGCCTCGCCCGAGGTCGGCACGTCCAGGCCTCCGAGGAGGTTGAGGAGGGTCGACTTGCCGCTGCCCGAGGGTCCGAGCAAGACGACGAACTCGCCCTCGCGAATCTCGAGGTTCACGTCGCGCAGCGCGTGCACCTCGACCTCGCCCATCCGATAGACCTTGCTCAAGCCCCGCGCGATGAAAACCGCCGCGCCGGCGCCCGTTGCGCGCGCCTCGCCGGAGCCTGAGTCCCGCGCGTTGCGCACCGCGCGCGTTACGCCATTGACGCTTCCGCCTGCGCCGCCTCGTGCCGCGGCGCGTTCACGATCACGCAGTCGGTGGTCAGCACGAGGCTCGCGATCGACGCGGCGTTCTGGAGGCCGAGCCGGGTCACTTTCGTCGGGTCGATGATGCCCATCGCGACCATGTCGCCGTATTCGCCGGTGGCCGCGTTGTACCCGAAGTCGCCTTCGCCCGCCACCACCCGCTGCAACACGACCGAGGGCTCGAGCCCGGCGTTGGCAACGATCTGCCGCAGCGGCTCCTCGAGTGCGCGCCGCACGATCTTGATGCCCGCCTGCTGCCCGATCGTCGGGCCGTGGAGCGAGGCGAGCGTCGAGCGTGCGCGAAGCAGCGCGACGCCACCTCCCGGACCGATGCCTTCGGCGACCGCTGCGCGCGTCGCATGGACCGCATCGTCGACGCGCGACTTCTTTTCCTTGAGCTCGGTTTCGGTGGACGCGCCGACCTTGATGAGCGCGACGCCGCCGGAAAGCCGCGCGATGCGCTCCTCGAGTTGCTTGCGATCGTAGTCGCTCGTCGTTTCGTCGAGCGTCTGGCGAAGCTGCGCGATGCGCGCGCGCAGCCGCTCCGGGCTGCCGCCGCTGCCGATGAGCGTCGTCGTGTCCTTGTCGATCTCGACGCGCTGCGTGCGCCCGAGCTCGCCGAGCGTCGCGTGCTCGAGCCTGCGGCCCGCTTCCTCGGAGATCACGGTCGCGCCGGTCAGGACCGCGATGTCCTCGAGCATCGCCTTGCGCCGGTCGCCGAAGCCCGGCGCCTTCACGGCGCAGGCCTTGAGGATGCCGCGCAGTGCGTTGACGACCAGCGTCGCGAGCGCCTCGCCGGTGACGTCCTCGGCGATGACGAGGAGCGGCCGGTTCTCGCGTGAGCAGGCCTCGAGGATCGGCAGCAGGTCGCGGATCGACGAGATCGGCTTGTCGTGCACGAGGACGCTCGCATCCTCCAGCACCACGCGCTGCTTCTCCGCGTCGTTGATGAAGTAGGGCGACAGGAAGCCGCGGTCGAACTGCATTCCCTCGACGATCTCGAGCTCGTTTTCCGTGCCGCGGCTGTCCTCGGTCTTGATGACACCGTCCTCGCCGACCTTCGCCATCGCCTGCGCGATCATCGCGCCGATCGAGGTATCGCCGTTCGCCGAGATGGTGCCCACCTGCGCGATCGCCTGACTCGACGTGCAGGGCTGCGAGTTCTTCCTGAGCTCGGCCACGACGGCGTCCACCGCCAGATCGATGCCGCGCTTGAGGTCCATCGGATCGACACCCGCGGCCACGTATTTCATCCCCTCGTTGACCAGCGCCTGCGCGAGCACCGTGGCGGTCGTCGTGCCGTCGCCGGCCGTCTCCGACGTGCGCGCCGCGACCTCGCGCGCCATTTGTGCGCCGAGGTTCTCGACCGGTTCGGTGAGCTCGACCTCCCTGGCGACCGCCACGCCCGAGTTGATGATCGTCGGCGCGCCGAACGTGCGCTCGATCATGACGAGGCGACCCTTGGGACCGAGCGTGACCTTGACCGCGTTGGCGAGCACGTTGAGGCCCGCGCACACGCCTTCACGCGCATCGCGGTGGAATCGCAGCGCCTTGCGTGTCATTCGTCGCCTCCTGTGCGGCGCTTACGGCCGCGTCTCGGTCTCGTAGTGGCGCTCGCGCACGGCGAGGTCGGACAGCGCCAGGAGCGGCGCGGCGAGCTGGCGCAGGATGTCGTCGAAGGTGATGATGCCGACGAGCCGCCCCTTGGCGTCGACGACCGGCATGCGCCGCACGCCGTTGATCGACATGAGCCGCACCGTGTCCGCGTAGCCCGCATCCTCGTGCACGGTCGTGACCGGCCGCTGCACGAGCTCGCCCACCTTGACCGCCCCCGGATCGAGCCCGGCGGCGACGATCTCGACGACGATGTCGCGGTCGGTCAGGATGCCGGCCGGGATGGCCCCGTCGTCGACGGGATCGATGACGAGCACCGCACCGATGTGGTGCGTGCGCATCAGGTTGGCGGCTTCGAGCGCGGTCGCCTCCCGCGGGAGCGTCACGACGTTGCGCACGCAGAAATGGCCGATGCCGTTGGACATGCTGTTTCTCCTTGGATCATGCTGGGCAATGTCCAGCGTAGCCGCGCGCGCTCGCCGGCGCGTTGATCTCGCGCAACGTCAGCGGTGCCGCCGCCGAAACGCCGGTGCCGGAGGCGCAAATGGAAATCGGGGGAAAATCGGGGTCAGACTCCAATCTTCCCCGACGGCCGATGCAGACGCGTCGATTCCGACCGAGATTCGAGTCCGACCCGATTTGCCGCGTCCGACCCCGATAGGCCGTCAGGGCGGGAGCGACATGATGTAGCGCGCGATCGCCTGCGCCTGCGCGGGCGATACTTCCGGATGAGGCGGCATGTGCCACGGACTGCCGCCCTTGAGCCCGCGCCGGATCTCGCGCGCGAGGAGCGCCACGGCGTTGCGCTGCCCGCGGTAGTGCGCGGCGACGTCGACGTACGCGGGCCCGGCCTTCGTCTCGCGGTCCGCATGGCAGATGTAGCACTTGTACTTCGCGAGCAGCGTCGGCGCATCCTCGGCGGGCGCGGCGGTCGCCGCCATCGCGGCGAGCGGCGTCGCCAAGGCGAGGAGCGCGAAAAGCCGCGTCGTGCGCCGTGCACCCGTGCGCGTTTCGTCGTTCGACGCAGTGCCGTTTTGGCGTCCGATCATTGCTGGCAAGCTCCCATGAACCGGCGTGCGGGGCGCAGGGCAATTTTCGACACCGTGATCTCGCCTCACGTCGGCGCCTGCGCCGGCGGCAGCGCGGATTCTAGAGCCCGCGCGGCGCGCCGCATTGATGCCGGTCAATCGTGCCGCGCACGCGGACGGTAGCATGGAGCCGACGGATCGGGCGACCCGCGAGCAGGCGAACAGGTGAAGACCGACAATGATCCCGCGACGGCGCTGTGGCGCGGCTCGCTCGAAGGCTTCGGCGCGTTTTCGCGCGCAGTCGAGATCGCGTGGACGCGCGCCGCGGGCCGTGCCGCGATTGCCGCGCGCGCCGCGCAACGCACGGCCGAGCTCGTGCGCTTCGCACGCGCGCGTTCGCCGTTCTATCGCGACGCCTGGCGTGGCGTCCCGCGTGACGCGCCGCTCGCCGCGCTGCCGGTCGTCTGCAAGCGCGACCTCATGGCGCGCTTCGACGACTGGGTGACCGATCGCAGCGTCGCGCGGGCGGGGGTCGAGGCGTTTCTGCAGGACCGGACGCACATCGGCGAGCAGTACCTGGGCCGCTATGTCGTGTGGAAGAGCTCGGGCAGCACCGGCGACCCCGGCGTGTTCGTGCAGGACGCGACGGCCATGTCGACCTACGACGCGCTCCTCGCCGTACAGTTGCAGTCCCCCGCGCTGGCCGGCCGGTACGCGCTGGGCTTCCTCAGCAAGGGAGGGCGTGCCGCGCTCGTCGCGGCCACCGGCGACCACTTCGCGAGCATCGCGTCGTGGCAGCGCGTCTGCCGCGGCAGTCCCTGGCCGAGCGCGCGTGCGTTCTCGGTGATGGATCCGTTGCCCGAGCTGGTCGCGGCGCTCAACCGCTACCAGCCCGCATTCCTCGCGAGCTACCCGACGACGCTCGCGCTGCTCGCCGCCGAGCAGCGCGCGGGCCGGCTGCGCATCGCGCCGGCGTGCATCTGGTCGGGCGGCGAATGCCTCGCGCCGGCGACCGCGGCCGCGATCGAGCGTGCGTTCGACAGCGTCGTGATCAACGAATACGGCGCGTCCGAGTGCCTCAGCATCGCGATGTCCTGCCGCCACGGCTGGCTGCACGTCAATGCGGACTGGGTCGTCCTGGAGGCCCTGGACCGCGACCATCGGCCGACGCCGCCCGGGGAGCCCTCGCAGACGGTGCTGCTCACCAATCTGGCGAACCGGGTGCAACCGGTGATCCGTTACGATCTTGGCGACAGCATCATCGTGAAGCCCGAGCCCTGCGGTTGCGGCAGCCCGCTGCCGGCGATCCGCGCGGAAGGCCGCCGGGACGACATCGTGGCGCTCCGCACGGCGCAAGGCCGTGTCGTGCGCCTGTCGCCGCTCGCGCTCACGACCGTGGTCGAGGACGCCGTGCCCGGCCATCGCTTCCAGCTCGTGCAGTCCGCGCCCGATCGCATCCTCGTTCGGCTCGCGATCGACGCGCCGGAGGAGCGCGCCGCGGCGTTCGAGGCGACGCGGCGAGCGCTTGCGGCGTACCTCGCACGCCAGGGCGCGTCGAATGCACGGCTCGACCTCGACGCGTCGCCGCCGCTCACCGATCCGCGAAGCGGCAAGCTTCGCGAAGTCATTGCCGACGTCCGCGGCGCCTGACGCCGCCGCGTGGTGGCGCCGGCCGCTCGCCGAGCTCGCGCGCGACGTCGGTGCATCCACCGCCGGCCTCTCGGCGGCCGCCGCGCGCGAGCGTTTGCGCCGCTATGGCGCGAACCAGTTTCGCGACCGTCCCGAGCGGCCCGCGATCGTGCAGTTCCTGCTCCGCTTTCGCAATCCGCTCGTGATGATCCTGGTCGGCGCGAGCATCGTGTCGGCGGCGACCGGCGAGTTTGCGAGCTTCGTCATCATCGTGGCGATGGTGCTCACGAGCGTCACGCTCGACTTCGTGCAGGAATACCGCGCGAGCCAGGCGGCACAGGCGCTGCGGCGCTCGGTCCAGGTGCGCGCCCGGGTGGTGCGCGACGGCGTGCCACGGGCGGTCGCCGTCGCGCACGTCGTGCCGGGCGACGTCGTCGAGCTCGCGGCCGGCAGCCTGGTGCCCGCCGACGGGGTGCTGGTCGAATCGCGCAACCTGCACGTCGACCAGGCGATCCTGACGGGGGAGGCATTCCCGGTCGAGAAGGAGACGAGTCCCGAGGGCGTCGCCGGTGTCGAGCTCGCCGACGCGACGAACGCGCTCTTCATGGGCACGTCGGTGGTGAGCGGAACCGGACGCCTCGTCGTGTATCGGACCGGCAACGCCACCGCCATCGGCCGGATCGCCGCGACGCTCACGCGCGACCCGCCGCCGACGGCATTCGACGTCGGCACGCGGCGCTTCGGCATGCTGATCATGCGCCTCACCGTGCTGATGGTCCTGTTCGTCATCATGGTGAACGCGCTCACCGGAAAGCCGTGGCTCCAGTCGTTCCTGTTCGCGATCGCGCTCGCCGTGGGCCTGACGCCGGAGCTCCTGCCGATGATCGTGTCGGTGACGCTCGCCCGCGGCGCGCTGCGCATGGCGCAGCGGCGGGTGGTCGTCAAGCGCCTCGCCGCGATCGAGAACCTCGGCGCGATGGACGTGCTTTGCACGGACAAGACCGGAACGCTGACCGAGGCGCGAATCCGCCTCGACGCGCACATCGACATCGACGGTCGGGACAGCGCGCGCGTCCTGACGCTCGCATGCGTGAACAGCGCCTTCGAAACGGGCCTGCGCAGCCCGCTCGACCATGCGATCCTCGCGCACGACGTCCACGACGTGCGCCGCTACACGAAGATCGACGAGGCGCCCTTCGACTTCGAGCGGCGCCGCGTATCGGTGCTCGCCGACGACGGCGAAGCGCGCCTGCTGATCGCGAAGGGCGCGCCCGAGGACATCCTGCGCCTCTGCTCGCACTACGAGGACGGCGCGAGCGGTGCCGTGCGGCCGCTCGACGACGCGGCGCGCGCCACGGCGACGCAGCGGCTGACGCAGGAAGCGGCGCGGGGGATGCGCGTCCTCGCGATCGCGATCAAGCCGCTGCCGCGCGAGCGCGCGCACGTGCACCCCGAAGACGAGCGCGAGCTCGCGGTGGTCGGCTTCGTCACCTTCTTCGATCCGCCGAAGGCGAGCGCGTCGCGGGCGATCGCCGCGCTGCGCGCCCGAGGCGTCGCGGTGAAGATCGTGACCGGCGACGACGAGCTCGTCACGCGCCACGTCTGCGAGCGCCTCGGCGTTCCGGTGGAGGGGATCCTGACGGGGAGCGAGATCGGGCGTCTCGACGACCGTGCGCTCGGCGCGCGCGTGCTCTCCACCAATCTCTTCTGCCGCGTGAACCCGGCGCAGAAGAACCGCATCATCCTGGCGCTGAAGCGGCGTGGATGCGTCGTCGGCTTTCTCGGCGACGGCATCAACGACGCGCCCGCCCTGCACGTCGCGGACGTCAGCATGTCCGTCGACACCGCGGCCGATGTGGCGAAGGAGGCGGCCGACCTGATCCTCCAGAAGCACGACCTCAACGTGCTGCACGACGGCGTCGTCGAGGGCCGGCGCACGTTCGCGAATATCCGCAAGTACATCATGATGGGCACGAGCTCGAACTTCGGGAACATGTTCAGCATGGCCGGCGCCGCGCTGTTCCTGCCGTTCCTGCCGATGCTCCCCACGCAGATCCTGCTGAACAACGTGCTCTACGACCTGTCCGAAGTCGCGATACCGCTCGACGATGTCGACGACGAGGAGCTCGCGCGGCCGCAAGCGTGGGACATGACGTTCGTGCGGAACTTCATGTGGCTGATGGGTCCGGTGAGCTCGCTTTTCGACTTCGCGACGTTCTACGTCCTGCTCGCCGTGTTCGAGGCCCACGCGGCGCTGTTCCAGACCGGCTGGTTCGTCGAGTCGCTCGCGACGCAGGTCCTGGTGATCTTCGTGATCCGCACCAAGCGCAGCCCGCTCGCGAGCCGGCCGCACGCGGCCCTCACGGCAACCTCGGCGGCGGTCGTGCTCGTCGCGCTGGCGCTGCCGTTCACCGCGGTCGGCGCGTACTTCGGCATGCAGCCGCCCCCACCGCTCTTCTACGCAATCCTCGCGGCGCTCGTCGTCGGCTACCTCGTCCTCGCCGAGGCGACGAAGCGCTTCTTCTACGCGCATTTCGCGCACGGCCGATGAACGGGCACGAAGGCGCACTCTCAGGCGCACTTACGAGCCGGGAAGCCGCGGCACGCCTTGCGCGCGACGGCCACAACGAGCTGCCGTCGGCCAAGCCGCGCGCCCCCTGGGCGATCGCGTGGGAGGTCGTGCGCGAGCCGATGTTCCTGCTTCTGATCGGCGCGGCGGCGATCTATCTCGCGCTGGGCGACCGGCGCGAGGCGCTCGCGCTCGTCGCATCGGTGGGCGTGATGATCGGTATCACGTTCTACCAGGAACGCAAGACCGAGCGGGCGCTCGACGCGCTGCGCGACCTCGCGAGCCCGCGCGCCTTGGTGCTGCGCGATGGCGAGTGGCGCACGGTGGCAGGCCGCGAGGTGGTAATCGGCGACGTGCTGCGCGTCAAGGAGGGGGATCGCGTGCCCGCCGATGCGCGACTCGAGTCGGCGACGGGCCTCATGGCCGACGAGTCGCTCCTCACCGGCGAATCCGTGCCGGTGCGAAAGCTGGCCGAAGTCGGTGCGCGCGAATGGTCGCGCCCGGGCGGCGACGACCTGCCGTTCGTGTACTCGGGCACGCTGCTGACCGCGGGGCAGGGCATCGCGCGTGTCGTGGCGACCGGCCGGCACACCGAGATGGGAAGAATTGGCAAGGCGCTCGCCTCGGTCGAGGCCGAGCCGTCGCCGCTGCAGCGCGAGACGCGGCATGCCGTGCTCGTGTTCGCGGCCATCGGCATCGCGCTGTGCGTCGCGGTGGCGCTGCTCTATCGCGTCGCGCGGGGCGATTGGCTGAACGGCCTGCTCGCCGGCGTGACGCTCGCGATGGCGAACCTCCCCGAGGAGTTCCCGGTCGTGCTCACCGTGTTCCTCGCACTCGGCGCGTGGCGCATTTCGCAGAACGGCGTGCTGACGCGGCGTGCGCCGGCGATCGAGACGCTCGGCGCCGCGCGCGTCTTGTGCGTGGACAAGACCGGAACGCTGACACAGAACCGGATGGAGGTGCGCGCATTCTGGACGCCGTCCGGCCCGCTGCCGCTGGAAGGACCGGGCGACGAAGAGCGCGCGCGGCTGCTCGAGATCGCCGTGCTGGCGAGCGAGCGCGAGCCCTTCGACCCGATGGAGCAGGCGTTCCGGCGCCTCGCGCACGCGCGCTTCCCTGCGCTCGATCCCCGTATTGCGCAGGCCGTGCCGATCCAGACCTACTCGCTCTCGTCCGCGCAGCTTTCGGTTGCGCGCGTGCATCGGATGGGCGACGAGAATGCGTGGACGATCGCGGCGAAGGGCGCGCCCGAGGCGATCGCCGATGCGTGCCGGCTCGATCCCGCGGCGCAAGGCGCCATGCATGACGCGTTGACGGCGATGGCGCACGACGGCCTGCGCGTCCTCGGCATCGCCGCAGGCACGTGGCCGCCCGCCGAGGGCCGGTATCCGCCGTTGCCCGAAGCGCAGCGCGACCTCCCGCTTTCGCTCGTCGGGCTGATCGGCCTCGCCGATCCGGTGCGGCCCGGCGTGCCGGCGGCGATCGCCGAGTGCGATCGCGCCGGCATTCGCACGGTGATGATCACCGGCGATCACGCGGGCACGGCGCGCGCGATCGCGGCACAGGCCGGCATCGCGCATCCGGACGCCATCGCCACGGGGGGCGAAATCGAGGGCATGTCCGAGCGCGAGCTCGCCGAATGCGCGGTGCGCACCGACGTGTTCGCGCGCGTGATGCCGGAGCACAAGCTGCGGCTCGTCCTGGCATACAAGGCGAACGGCGACGTCGTCGCCATGACCGGTGACGGCGTCAACGATGCGCCGGCGCTCAAGGCGGCGCACATCGGGGTCGCCATGGGGGCGCGCGGGTCGGACGTCGCGCGCGAGGCCGCGGCGCTCGTGCTGCTGCGAGACGATTTCGCCTCGCTCGTCGCCGCGGTGCGCCTCGGCCGCCGGATCTACGACAACATTCGCAAGGCCATGTCGTATATCGTGGCGGTGCACGTCCCCACGGCCGGCATGTCGCTGCTGCCGCTGCTCCTCGACTGGCCGCTGCTCTTCTATCCGTTGCACATCGTGTTTCTCGAGTTCGTCATCGACCCCGCGTGCTCGATCGCGTTCGAGGCCGAAGCGGCCGAGGCGAACGTCATGCGGCGGCCGCCGCGCCCCGCGTCGGCGCGCCTGTTCGATCGCTGGATGCTCGCGGCGAGCATCGGGCAGGGCGTGCTCGCGCTGGTGGCCGTCGCCGTGCTGTACGGATCCGTGCTCGCCGCCGGCGCATCCGAGGCGAGCGCGCGCACGGTCGGCTTTGCGGGCGTCGTGCTGTCGAACGTGGCACTCATCATCGGCAATCGCTCGCGCGACGCGAGCGTGCGCGCGATGCTGCGCCCCAACGCGGCGCTCTGGTGGGTGATCGGCGGTGCGCTCGTCGCACTTGCGCTCGTCATCTACGTGCCTCTGCTGCGCGAAATCTTCCGCTTCGCGGTGCCGCGGCCGGCCGAGCTCGCCGCGGCGGTGCTGCCTGCGCTGGTCGTGCTCGCCGGCATCGTCGCCGGCCGCGCGCTGTGGCATCGGAGACACGCGTGACCATACGCAACCTGCAAGGCTTCTTCGCACCCGCATCGATCGCCGTCATCGGTGCGTCCGATACGCCGCAAAGCGTCGGCGCGACGCTGCTGCGCAACGTCGTCGCCTCCGGATTCGGGGGCGACGTCTTCCCCGTGAACCCGCGTCACCGCAGGCTTGGCGGCCTCGAGGTGTACGCGCGCGTGAGCGATCTGCCGCGCACGCCCGACCTGGCGGTGATCTGCACGCCGGCTTCGACCGTGCCGCAGATCGTCGCCGACCTCGGTTTGCGCGGCACCCGCGCGGCGATCGTCATCACCGCAGGACTCGGCGCAAAGACGGCGGACGGCAGCACGACGCTGAAGGACGCGATGCTCGCCGCGGCGCGCCCGTACGTGCTGCGCATCCTCGGTCCGAACTGCATCGGGGTGCTCGTGCCCGGCGTGCACCTCAACGCGAGCTTCGCGCACACCGACGCGCTCGCCGGCAATGTCGCCTTCATCTCGCAGTCGGGCGCGCTCGTCACCGTCGTGTTGGACTGGGCGAAATCGCGCGGGATCGGCTTCTCCAAGTTCATTTCGATCGGCGACAGCGCGGACGTCGACTTCGGCGACCTGATCGACTACCTCGCGAGCGACCCGCAGACGAGCGCGATCCTGCTCTACATCGAATCGATCCACGCGGCGCGCAAGTTCATGTCCGCCGCCCGGGCGGCCGCGCGCAACAAGCCGGTCGTCGTCGTCAAGGCCGGGCGCGCCGCCGAAGGAGCGAAGGCCGCGGCCTCGCACACCGGCGCGCTCGCGGGGGCGGACGACGTGTACGACGCGGCGATCCGGCGCGCCGGCATGCTGCGCGTCCTGACGACCGAGGAGCTCTTCGACGCCGTGCAAACGCTCGCGCGCGCGGCGCCGGTGCGCGGCGAACGGCTCGCGATCGTCACCAACGGCGGTGGCCCCGGCGTGATGGCGACCGACGCGCTCGTGCTCGGGCGGGGCCTGCTCGCGCCGCTTTCGCCGCGCTCGGTGGCGCGGCTCGACGCGGCGTTGCCGCCGACGTGGTCGCATGGCAACCCCGTCGACATCGGCGGCGACGCGCCGGTCGAGCGCTACGTGGAGGCGATGTCGATCCTGCTCGACGATCCGCAGTGCGACGCGCTGTTGTTCCTCCATTCGCCGACGGCGATCGTGCCGAGCGCCGCGATCGCAGCGGCGATCGTCCCGGTGGTGAAGGGCGCGGCGAAGCCGGTGTTCGGGTGCTGGCTCGGCGGCGACGCCGTGCGCGAGGCGCGGGAGATCTTCGCGCGCGCCGGGATTCCCGAGTACGACACGCCGGAGAGCGCGGTGCGCGCCTTCCTGCAGGCCGTCGAGTATCGGCGCAACCAGGACCTCTTGATGCAGGCGCCGCCCGCGACCGCAACGGGCTTCACGCCGGACCGCGACGTGGCGCGCGACGCCGTGCGCGGCACGCTCGATGCCGGCGGTCGCGTGCTGAGCGAGGCCGACTCGAAGACGGTGCTGAGCGCCTACGGGATACCGGTCGTCGAGACGCGTATCGCCGCGGACGTCGAGTCCGCCGTCGAATGCGCGAAGTCGCTCGGCTTCCCGGTGGCGCTCAAGATCCTGTCGCCGCAGATCACGCACAAGTCCGACGTCGGCGGCGTCGTGCTCGACCTCGATGCGCCGGACGCCGTCGCCGCCGCCGCCATTGCGATGCGGGAGCGCGTCAAGCGCGTCCGGCCCGATGCGACGCTTGCCGGCTTCACCGTGCAATCCATGGTGCGAAGGCCGGATGCGCACGAGCTCATCGTCGGCGTGTCGACCGATCCCGTCTTCGGCCCCGTGATCCTCTTCGGCGCGGGCGGCACCGCGGTGGAGGTGATCGCCGATCGTGCCGTCGGCCTTCCGCCGCTCGACGCGGTGCTTGCGCGCGACATCATCGGCCGCACGCGCGTCGCGAAGCTGCTCGCGGGCTACCGCGACCGTCCCGCCGCCGACGTCGATGCGATCGCCGCGACGCTGACGCGCATTTCGGCGCTCGTCGCCGACATTCCGGACATCGTGGAGCTCGACATCAATCCGCTGCTGGCCGACGCGCAGGGCGTCGTCGCGCTCGATGCGCGCATCGTCGTCGAGCGCGCGCGCACCCCCCGCGTCGACCGCTTCGCCATCAAGCCGTATCCGGCCGAGCTCGAGGAGCGCGTGCAGTGGGGCGGCGTGGACCTGCTCTTGCGCCCGATCCGGCCGGAGGACGCCGAGCAGCATCGGGAATTCTCCAACGCGCTGTCGCCCGAGGACCGGCGCTACCGCATCTTCATCCGCGCGCGCGACCTGGATCGGACGCAGCTCGCACGCCTGACGCAGATCGACTACGACCGCGAGATGGCGTTCGTCGCGGTCGCGCCCGGTGACGACCAGAAGCCGCACACGCTCGGCGTCGTGCGCGCGATCGCCGATCCGGACAACGTGGTCGCCGAGTTCGCGATCATCGTGCGCTCGGACTTGAAGGGCCGGGGCCTGGGCTCGATCCTGCTTTCGAAGATGATCGACTACTGCAAGAGCCGCGGGACGAGCCGGCTCGTCGGCGAGGCGCTGCCCGACAACGCGCGCGTGTTCGCGCTCGTCCGACGCTACGGATTCACGGTCGCGCCGTCCTCCGACGGCTCGACGGTGATGCTCACCAAGGCGCTGGGCACGATCGGGGAAACTGCGGCCGGCGCGTAGGCGCGAAGTCGTTCACGGAACGCGACGACGCCGCCGACGATGATGAGCGTCGGCGAGGCAACGCGGGCCGTCATCGCGCGCTCGGGGAGGTCCGCGAGCGTGCCCGAGACGACGCGCTGCCGCTGCGTGGTCCCGTTTTCGACGACGGCGGCGGGTGTCGCCGGCCCGAGCCCGTGCCGCACGAGCTCCGCGCAAAGCGTGGGGAGCGCGGCGAGCCCCATGTAGACGACGAGCGTCTGGCGGGGGCGTGCGAGCGCATCCCAGTCGAGATCCATCGTGCCGTCCTTGAGGTGCCCGGTGACGAAGACGCAGGTCTGCGCATGGTCGCGATGCGTGAGCGGAATGCCGGCATGGGCCGCGATGCCGTTCGCGGCGCTGATGCCCGGCACGACCTCGCATTGGACGCCGCTCGCCACGAGCGCCTCCAGCTCCTCGCCGCCGCGTCCGAAGATGAACGGATCGCCGCCCTTGAGGCGCACGACGCGCTTTCCCTCGCCGGCCAGCCGTACGAGCAATGCGTTGATCTCGTGCTGCGGTAACGCATGCCGATCGCGCGCCTTGCCCACGTAGAACTTCCGCGCACGAGGCGCGAGCTCGAGAATCGACGGCGAGACGAGCCGATCGTGGACGATCGCATCCGCAGCCTCGATCAGACGGACCGCCTTCAGCGTCAGGAGCTCGGGATCGCCCGGGCCGGCGCCCACGAGGGCCACGCTCCCCATTTCTGCGCGAGCATGCGTCGGGAAACCGTACGAAGCCCTGCGCCGCCCACGGCCTGGCGGCACGCCCGCACGCCACTCCCGCATGTCGCAACCCTCGTCCATCGCGCTCCTCGTCTTCCCGCACGCGGGATCGGTTGCCACGATAGGGGCGGCGCGGATTGCAAACATTAATCTTGGTCAAGGTTTGATTCGCGGCAACTGCGGATACTTGCGAGCGAAAAATCGACATCGATTGCTTTGTTCATTTAACCGAGGGTCAGAGCCGTGAGAAACCGCAAATCCGCGTTGCTCCGCAGTCTGTTCGTGGCGGCCGCCGTGCCGCTCATTGCCGGCGTTGCGTTCGCGCAGGACAAGAAACCCGACGCCGAGCCGGCCCCGGCCGCGGCGACGGCGCCGCCGGTCTCCCCGCCCGGAAGCGATGCCGCAAAGGCGGAGGAAGGCCACAAGGAGAGCCCGCTGATGCGCTACGAGGGCGCGGCGAGCTCGCCGCTCGCGGGCCAGGAGATGCATCACGACATCAATCCGAAGGCGCCGCCGATGACCGCCGCGGAATTCGACAAGGGCAAGCTCATCTACTTCGAGCGCTGCGCGGGCTGCCATGGCGTGCTGCGCAAGGGCGCGACCGGCAAGCCGCTCACGCCGGACATCACGCTCGGCAAGGGGACCGAATACCTGAAGGTGTTCATCGGCTACGGCTCGCCGGCGGGCATGCCGAACTGGGGCAGCTCCGGCCAGCTCACCGCGGCGGAGGTCGATCTGATGGCGCGCTACGTCCAGCAGACGCCGCCGACGCCGCCCGAATTCGGCATGAAGGAGATGGAAGCGACGTTCCGCGAGATCGTGCCGCCGGCGCAGCGTCCGAAGAAGAAAATGAACAACTACAACGTCGACAACCTCTTCTCGGTGACGCTGCGCGATGCCGGCGAGGTGGCGCTGATCGACGGCGATTCCAAGAAGATCATCAACATCGTCAAGACCGGCTACGCGGTGCACATCTCGCGGCTGTCCGCGTCGGGCCGCTATCTCTACGTCATCGGCCGCGACGCCAAGGTCAACCTGATCGATCTTTGGCTGCCGCAGCCCGACAACGTCGCGGAGATCAAGATCGGCCTCGAGGCGCGCTCGGTGGAGACGTCGAAGTACAAGGGCTACGAGGACAAGTACGCGATCGCCGGTTCCTATTGGCCCCCGCAGTACGTGATCATGGAAGGCGACACGCTGAAGCCGCTCAAGATCGTCTCGACGCGCGGGATGACGATCGAGCCGCAGGAATACCACCCCGAGCCGCGCGTCGCGTCGATCGTCGCGTCGCACTACCACCCCGAGTTCATCGTCAACGCGAAGGAGACGGGCAAGATCAACCTGGTCAACTATCAGGACCTCGACAACCTGAAGGTGACGTCGATCGACTCGGCGCGCTTCCTGCACGACGGCGGCTTCGACTCGACCGGCCGCTATTTCCTGGTCGCGGCGAACGCGTCGAACAAGATCGCCGTCGTCGATACGAAGGAGGACAAGCTCGAGGCGCTGATCGACGTCGGCAAGACGCCGCACCCGGGGCGCGGCGCGAATTTTGTCGACCCGAAGTACGGGCCGGTGTGGGCGACCGGACACCTCGGAGACGAGACGATCTCGGTGATCGGCACCGATCCCAAGCGCCACAAGGCGAACGCGTGGAAGGTCGTGCGCACGCTGAAGGGCCAGGGCGGGGGGTCGCTCTTCATCAAGACGCACCCGAAGTCGAGGAATCTCTGGGTCGACACGGCGCTCAACCCCGATCCGAAGATCAGCCAGTCGGTCGCCGTCTACGACATCGGCAACCTCGACAAGGGCTATGACGTGCTCCCGATCGCCGAGTGGGCCGGCATCGGCGAGGGCGCGAGGCGCGTGGTCCAGCCGGAGTACAACAAGGCCGGCGACGAGGTGTGGTTCTCGGTGTGGAACGCGAAGAACCAGGAGTCGGCGATCGTGGTCGTCGACGACAAGACGCGCAAGCTGAAGAGCGTCATCAAGGACGCGAAGCTCATCACGCCGACCGGCAAGTTCAACGTCCACAACACGCAGCACGACGTGTACTGACGCAACGCCCAGGAGACCGACGACGTGACCCATCGCGAGGCGCCCGTGGCGGCGTACGCCCGGGCGCTTTGCGCCGTCGGCGGCGTGGCGCTGCTGGCGCTGTCGCAGCCGGCGGGCGCGGCGCCGGACGTGCAGGTCACCGCGCCCTCGATGCCGCGCCAGCGCGAACTCGTGCGCCTGCTGCACCGGGACTGCGGTGCGTGTCACGGCCTGCGCCTGACCGGCGGCCTCGGTCCGCCGCTCACCCGTGGTGCGCTGCGCGACAAGCCCGACGAGACGCTGGCGGCCACGATCATGTTCGGACGCGCAGGCACCCCGATGCCGCCGTGGCGGCCGTTCATGACCGAGGCGGAGGCCGAGTGGCTCGTCGCCCGGCTCAAGCAGGGAGAAGCGGATGCGCGCTAAGTGGATGGCGCCGGTCGTCGCCGCGGCGCTCGTCGCGGCGTGCGCCGGCGCGCCGACGTCCGACCTGCGCGGCACCGGCGACCTCGGCGTCGTCATCGAGCGTGAGAGTGGACGCGTGCAGGTCGTCGACACCACGTCGCACATGAGCCTCGGCACGGTCGCAGGCCTCGGGGATCTGTCGCACGCGTCGGCCGTCTACTCGCGCGATGGCCGCTACGCGTACGTCTTCGGCCGCGACGGCGGGCTCACCAAGGTCGACCTCCTGACGCGAACGATCGCCGCGCGCACGGTGCAGGCGGGCAATTCGATCGGGGGTGCCATTCTCCAGGACGGCACGCTGGTCGCCGCGCAAAACTACGAGCCGGGTGGCGTCAAGGTCTTTCGCGCCGATACGCTCGACCTCGTCGCGGACATCCCGGCGACGTACGGCAGCGACGGCGCGCGCTCGAAGGTGGTCGGCCTCGCGGACGCGCCGGGCAAGCGGCTGGTGTTCAGCTTGTACGACGCCGGCGAGATCTGGGTGGCCGACCTTTCCGATCCGCGCGCGCCGAGAATCGATCGCTTCAGGAACGTCGGCAAGCAGCCGTACGATGGGCTCGTCACGCCCGACGGACGCTATTACGTCGCGGGGCTCTTCGGGGAGGACGGACTCGCGCTGCTCGACCTGTGGCACCCCGAGCGCGGCGTGCGCCGCATCCTCGACGGCTACGGCCGGGGAAGCGAGAGGCTGCCCGTGTACAAGATGCCGCATTTGCGCGGCTGGGCGATCGCCGGCGATCGCGCCTACCTGCCCGCGATCGGCCATCACGCGGTCCTGGTCGTCGATACGCGCGACTGGCGGCAGGTGGCGCAGATCCCGGTCGCCGGCCAGCCGGTGTTCGTCATCGCGCGTCCCGACGGGCGCGAAGTGTGGGTGAACTTCGCGTTTCCCGACAACGGCCTCGTGCAGGTCATCGACACGGAGACGCGCAGCGTCGCGCAGACGCTGCGGCCCGGCAAGGCGATCCTGCACCTCGAGTTCACGCCCCGCGGCGAAGCGGTATGGATCTCCGCGCGCGACGACGATCGCGTCCTGGTGTACGACACCGCGACGCGCCAGGCGGTGGCCGCGCTCGCGGTGGCGAGCCCGAGCGGCATCTTCTTCACGAGCCGCGCGGCACGAACGGGCTTCTAACGTGCACATCGTCCCCGACCGCGAGCACGTGCTGCTCTCGCGCTTCCAGCGCGATTTTCCGCTGTGCGAGGCGCCCTATGCGGAGATCGCGACCCGGCTCGCGACGACCCAGGACTGGGTGCTCGCGAAGCTGCGGCGCTGGATCGGCGAGGGCACGGTGAGCCGCGTCGGCGCCATCTTCCGGCCGGGCAGCGTGGGCGTGAGCACGTTGGCCGCGATGGCGGTGCCGCGCGCGCGACTGGCCGACGTGGCGCGACGCATCAACGCCTACCCGGGCGTCAACCACAACTACGAGCGGGAGCATCGCTTCAACGTGTGGTTCGTGGCGCACGCCCCCGATCGCGCGCTGCTCGCATCGCTCATCGCCGAGATCGAGCGGGAAACCGTGCTGCCCGTCGTCTCGCTGCCGCTGGTGCGGGAATACTGCATCGACCTGGGCTTCGCGCTCGACGGCGCGCGCCACGGCAGCCTCGCCCCGCCCGCGCACGGCGGAATGCCCGTGCCGGCCGCGCTCGACTCCGAGGATGCGCGCATCGCGGCCGCGCTGCAGGAGGGGTTGCCGCTCGAGCCGCGGCCTTTCGCCGCGATCGCGGCGAAGGCGCAATTGCCACCCACGCAAGGCGAAGCACGCGTCATTCGTCGCCTGCGCGACTGGCTGCGGGACGGCACCGTGAAGCGCGTCGGCGTGATCGTGCGCCACCGCGAGTTGGGCTACGTCGCCAACGTCATGGCCGTGTGGGACGTCCCCGACGCCGAGGTCGATGAACAAGGGGAGGCGCTTTCCCGCGAGAGCGGCGTGACGCTCTGCTACCGGCGCGAGCGTGCGCTGCCCGCTTGGCCGTACAACCTGTTCTGCATGATCCACGGGCGCGAGCGCGGGCACGTCGAGTCGTCGCTCGAGGCGATCGCGAAGCGACAGGGCCTGTGGCGTTTCCCGCATGCGCGGCTATTCTCGCGCACCGCGTTCAAGCAGCGCGGAGCGCTTTCCTTTGCCGGCGCACCGCTTCATGGATGACGTCGACCGCGCGATCGTCGATCGCTTGCAGACCGGCTTTCCGGTGTGCGAGCGGCCGTTTCTCGAGGCGGCGCGGTCTCTCGGGACCACGGAGGGCGACCTGATCGCCCGCATCGACCGGTTGCTGCGCGAGGGGACGCTGACGCGCTTCGGCCCGCTCTTCCAGATCGAGCGGATGGGAGGCGCGTTCACGCTCGCCGCCATGAGCGTTCCGCCGCACGAATTCGACGACGTCGCGGGCGCGGTCAATGCATTGCCGGAGGTCGCGCACAACTACGCGCGCGAGCATCCCCTGAACATGTGGTTCGTGCTTGCGACGGAAACGCCGGAGGCGACCGCGCATGCCGTAGCCGCAATCGAGGCGCGCACGGGGCTTGCGGTGCTGACCTTTCCCAAGGAGCGCGAATACTTCGTCGGGCTCGACCTCAAGGTCGCGCCCGAGCGCGCCACCGGCCCATGAACGGACCTGCGCTCGCGCCGCTCGACCGCGCGATCGTCCGCGCGCTGCAGGGCGGCATGCCGCTCACGGCGCGGCCGTACGACACGGTGGCGGATCGAATCGGCGTCGCGCCCGAGGTCGTGCGCGAGCGCGTGCGCGCGATGCTGGCCGACGGGCGCATTCGCCGCATCGGCGCGGTGCCCAACCATTACGCGCTTGGCTGGCGGGCGAACGGCATGAGCGTGTTCGACGTCGACGACTCGCGCGTCGACGCGCTCGGCGCGCGCATCGGCGCACTGCCCGGCGTCACCCACTGCTATCGCCGCCCGCGACGGCTCCCGCACTGGCGTTACAACCTCTTTGCGATGGTCCATGGACAAGACCGCGGCGAGGTGGAAGCGGAGGTCGCCAGGATCGCCGCGCTCCTCGGCGACGCGGTGCGCGCGCACGACATCCTCTACAGCACGCGCATCCTGAAGAAGACCGGCCTGCGCATCGCGGCGGAGCGCAACTCCGAACCTTCGACGTCCTGACACTCCCGCAAGCACGAGGCCGCCCATGTTTCGCATCACCCAGTACATGCAGGAGATCCGCTCGCCGACGCCGATCGGTCCACGCCGCGACCCGCCCGGTCCGGTCGTCATCTGGAACCTGATCCGCCGCTGCAATCTCGCGTGCCAGCATTGCTACTCGATTTCTGCCGACATCGATTTTCCCGGCGAGCTCACCCCGCGCGAGATCGAGGCGACGATGGATGACCTGCGCGCCTTCGGCGTGCCGGTGCTGATCCTGTCGGGCGGCGAGCCGCTTCTGCATCCCGACATCTTCGCGATCTCCCATCGCGCCAAGGCGATGGGCTTCTATGTCGGCCTGTCGACGAACGGCACGCTGATCGACCAGGCGATGCTGCCGAGGATCGCGGCGGTGGGCTACGACTACGTCGGCATCAGCCTCGACGGCCTGCGCACGACGCACGACCGCTTTCGGCGCAAGGCGGGCGCGTTCGACGCCTCGCTCGCGGCCGTGCGCCTGCTGCGTGACGCCGGGATCAAGGTGGGCCTGCGCTTCACGCTGACCCAGGACAACGCGCAGGATCTTCCGGCGCTCCTCGCGCTGATGGAGACGGAGGACGTCGACAAGTTCTACCTGTCGCACCTGAACTACGGCGGGCGCGGCGACATCAACCGCAAGACCGACGCCGCGCTCCTCACGACGCGCCGCGCGATGGATCTGCTGTTCGAGACCTGCTGGCGGCATCTCGAGGCCGGCCGGCCGAGGGAATTCGTGAGCGGCAACAACGACGCCGATGGCGTGTACCTGCTGCAATGGGCGCGGCAGCGCTTCCCGGAGCGCGCGGGGCACCTCGCGGCGAAGCTCGCCCAATGGGGCGGCAACGCGTCGGGCGTGAACGTCGCCAACATCGACAACCTCGGCAACGTCCACCCCGACACGTTCTGGTGGGACTACACGCTCGGCAACGTGAGAAGGCGGCGCTTCTCCGAGATCTGGTCCGACACGTCGGACCCCATCATGGCGGGTCTCAAGGCGCGCCCGCGGCGCGTCGGGGGCCGCTGCGGCGAGTGTGCGCACTTCGCGATCTGCGGCGGCAACACGCGCGTTCGCGCGTGGAAGGCGTACGGCGACGCATGGGCCGAGGATCCGGCGTGCTACCTCGACGACGACGAGCTCGGCATCGCACCGGGACGGCAGCGCATGCCGGCGAAGCCGTACCTTCGCGTTCGTCGCGCCGCGCAGGTGGCCTGACGTGAGGAGCGTGCGGCGCGGAGTGCGGGCGCGGGCGACGCGCGCGGGCTGCGCAGCGGCCATGGCGTGCGTCGCGGCCTTCGTCGCGTCGCTCGCGAGCGCCGCGGACCCCGTGCCGGACGTCCGGCGAGCGCCGGCCGCCGTTCCCCCTTCGGTGCCCGCGCAGGCGGCAACGGCGACCGATGCACCGGCGCCGGGTGCGGCGGCGCAAAACTACGCGACGCATTGCGCGTCGTGCCATGGCGCCGAGCGCCTGGGCGGAACGGGGCCGGCGCTCCTTCCCGAGAATCTCGAGCGACTGCGCAAACCGGCCGCCGCGGACACGATCGCGAAGGGAAGGCTCGCGACGCAAATGCCGGCGTTCGGCGATCGCCTGTCGCAAGGCGACATCGATGCGCTCGTCGCATACATCTATGCGCCCCCCGCGCGCACGCCGGTCTGGGGGGAGCGCGAGATCGTCGCCAGCCGCATCGCGTACGTGGATCGGGCGTCGTTGCCGGCGAAGCCGGTGTTCGCGGCCGATCCCCTCAACCTGTTCGTCGTCGTCGAAAGCGGCGATCATCACGCGACGATTCTCGACGGCGACACGTTCGAGCCCGTGCGCCGCTTCCCGACGCGCTTTGCGCTCCACGGCGGCCCCAAGTTCTCGCCCGACGGCCGCTACGTCTACTTCGCCTCGCGCGACGGCTGGATCAGCCTCTACGACATCTGGAACCTGACGCTCGTCGCGGAAGTGCGCGCCGGCATCAACACGCGCAACCTCGCCGTCTCGTCCGACGGCCGCTACGTGCTGGTCGGCAATTACCTGCCGCACACGCTCGTGATGCTCGATGCGCGCGATCTCTCGCTCCTCAAGGTGATCCCCGCCGCCGACGCGCGCGGCCGCACGTCGCGCGTCTCGGCCGTCTACGACGCGGCCCCCCGCGAGAGCTTCATCGTCGCGCTGAAGGACATTCCCGAAGTGTGGGAGTTGCCCTACGGCGACAAGACCGGGCCGGTGTACGAAGGGCTCGTGCACGACTATCGCATGGGCGAGGGCCTCGCCACGCCGAAGCCCTTCGGCATCCGTCGCATCGTCCTCGACGACATCCTCGACGATTTCTTCTTCGATCCTGCGTACGATCACCTGATCGGTGCCGCGCGCGACGGCCACACGGGCCAGGTCGTCAATCTCAACGTCCGCCGCAAGATCGCCGAAGTCGACCTGCCGGGATTGCCGCATCTCGGCTCGGGCATCACCTGGCAATGGCAGGGCCGCCCGGTGCTCGCCACGCCGAACCTCAAGGAAGGGCAGGTGACGGTGATCGACATGAAGACCTGGAAGACGGTGGCGCACATTCCCACGGCGGGCCCGGGCTTCTTCCTGCGCAGCCACGAGAAGACCCCCTATGCCTGGGTCGACGCGTTCAACAGCCCGCAGAAGGACGTGCTGCAGGTCATCGACAAGCGGTCGCTGGAAGTCGTCGCCACGCTGCGCCCCGCGCCCGGCAAGACGGCCGCGCACATCGAATTCACCCGCGACGGACGTTTTGCCCTCGCGAGCATCTGGGAGAACGACGGGGCAATCGTCGTCTACGACGCGGCGACGCTGCGCGAGGTGAAGCGCATCCCGATGGTGAAGCCGTCCGGCAAGTACAACGTGTACAACAAGACCACACGCTCGGCCGGGACGAGCCACTAGCCCTTCGGCACGTGTCCGGCACGTGCCGGAGATGCGTTTGATTTCCCTCAAGGCGGGACGGCCATCGGCTGTGCGACACTTCGCCGCATGGACGAGTCCCTGGCTTCTCTCAACGACGCGCCCGCCGGCGGCCTGCGCTTCGATCCCGACCTGATCCGCAAGTACGACGGCTTCGGGCCGCGCTACACGTCGTACCCGACGGCGGACCGCTTCCATGGCGGCTTCACGGCCGCGCATTACGTCGAGGCGCTCGCCGCCCGGCGCGACGCGCCGACGGCGCAGCCGTTGTCGCTCTACGTGCATCTGCCGTTCTGCAACACGATCTGCTACTACTGCGCCTGCAACAAGATCATCACGGCGAACCGCGGGCGCTCGGCGAAGTACACGCGCTACCTCGGCCACGAGATCGGCATCGTCTCGTCGCTGATCGAAGGCGATCGTACGGTCCAGCAGCTGCACTGGGGCGGCGGGACGCCGACCTTCCTCGCTCACGAGGAAATGGCCTCGCTGATGCGCATGCTGCGCGATGCGTTCGCGTTCGCCTCCGACACCGAGGCGTCGATCGAGGTCGACCCCCGGAAGGTGGAGGCTTCGACGATCGCGTTCCTGCGCGAGCTCGGCTTCAACCGCATCTCGTTCGGCATCCAGGACTTCGATCCCGCGGTGCAGAAGGCAGTCAACCGCATCCAGAGCGAGGAG
>JBLMWW010000091.1:0-34403 GCA_050257435.1 Rudaea sp. | reverse complement strand
TCGTCTCGTGCGGCACGTGCCTCGACCAGCTCGAGAAGTACGAGTTCGAGAAGATCTTCCCCGGTTGCCGGCTGCTCGACATCCACGAGTACCTGCACGAGAAGGGCGTTGCGCTCGACGGCGTCGCGGGCGTGCGCTACATGTACCACGACCCCTGCCACACGCCGATGAAGGTCCATCGGCCCCTGTCGGTCGTAAGCAGCCTCGTCGGTGCCAATGTGCGCCCGAACGATCGCTGCTGCGGCGAATCGGGCACCCTGGCGACCAGCCGTCCCGACGTTTCCACGCAGGTGCGCTTCCGCAAGGAAGCCGAGATGCGTGCGGGTGCCGAAGCCCTTCGCGCCGACGGCTTCGACGGCGAGGTGAAGGTGCTGACGTCGTGCCCGTCGTGCCTGCAGGGCCTGGCGCGCTTCAGCGACGATGCCGGCAGCGCCGCCGATTACGTGGTCGTCGAGCTCGCGAGGCGGATGCTCGGTGAATCATGGATGGCCGATTACGTCGCGCGCGTGAACCACGGCGGCATCGAGCGCGTGCTGGTTTGACGCGCGCAGCGTCAGGCGACCGTCGGCGGCCGCGGCGGCGATGACCGGCGCCGCGGGCGACAGCACGTCCGGGCCGAAATACAGCAGGAAGGGCGCCGCGAGGGCGACGATCAGGTAAAGCGCCGACGTCAGCCGCGACAGCCCGCGCCCATGGCGCTCGAATAAAAATCCCCGCGGCGTCCCGGCGACGCGAGGCGTCGGGGCGGGCCCGCCGCGGGCGGAGGCAAGGTGACCGGCTTCCATGGTGCGATGCGTGATCTTCATGCGATGTAGCGTAGCGTCGCGCGCGGTACCTCGGCTGCGGAGGATTCCATCCCGGGCGTGCGGAAAATTCCCGCGGCGTTCGAACGACGCGCGGGTGTTGGGGAAAACGTGCACGGTGGAGCATTCACCGGCGCCGCTGGTCGGTTCGCGGCGCGGCGGCGGGCAGGGGCCGGCGCCGTCTATGCTATAAGCATGAAAGTTCGTTTCCGGCCCCGGAAAGGCGCGCGAAGCGCCGCTCCGCCGCCTCTCGTACGGTTTGGCGGGGTACCGCCCGGGGCGCGAGACTTGTCCGTGTCCGGGAGATAGTCGATGGAGGAACTCGCCGCCGAGCCGCTCGCCGCCGCCACCGCCGAGGTCGCCGCGGAAGCGGGCGAAGCTCCGGAGCCGTCCGCGACGCAGGAGACGCCCACGCTCGCCTTTCGCGACGCCGCGAGTGCCGCCGCGTGGATGAAGGCTCTGCCGCTGTCGAATGTCGCGCAGGCGTACGACGCGCTGCTCGGCCAGCTCCGGGCGCTCACGCACGCCGACATCGGGCCGCGCGACCGCGCGACGATCGCCGAGTGCGCGCGCGAGCCGGTCGTCCATCTGCACACGGAGCTCGCAAGGCGCTATGCGGGACGCCCGCAACCGCTCGAGGAGCGCGAGTCGGAAGCGTTCGAGCAGGCGGTTGCGTTGTGGCAGGCGCTGTGGATCCAATACTCGGTGTGCCTGCGCCCGCTGCTCGAGGGCAGCACCGAGCTCAAGGGCGTGAAGGCGAAGCTCCTGCAGCGTGCGCTCTTCGTCGGCAAGCAGCTCGTCATGGTGCATGGGCTCGCGCGCCGCGCTCCGCCGCCGGAGCTTTGGCAGGAGCTGCACGCCTATTACCGGCTCGCGGAAATGCTCGACTGCGCGATGGCGGCGGTTTCCGACCATCTGCTGCCGGATGCCGACGGCTTGTCGTGCTATTCGATGTACAGCCACGCGCTGCTGCTGTCGCTCGCCGATCCCTGCGCGCTTACCGTGCGGCAGATCGAGCTCACCGATCGCTGGCTCGCGCAGTGGGCACGCAAGGTCTTTCCCTACGCGAAGCAGCGCGAGAGCGAGGGACCGGTGATCACCGTCGACCTCGAGGCGCCGCACGGCGCCGTGCTGGTGAACGCGGCCTCCGGCGTCCAGGGAGGATCCGTGCGCTACGGTTATCCGGCCAAGCTCTCGACCAGCGTGCGCGGACGGATGAAGCGCCTCGCCGGCGGCGCGATGCCGGCGGAATTGCAGCTCGGCGAGGACGTGTCGCCGGAGGCCGCGGCGGCGCTCCTCACGCATCTCGACGTGCACTGGCATCAGGTGTCGGCAGGCGGTCAGCGCAAGCGGTCGACGGCCGTGGAAGTCGCCGCGGGCGGCATCGAGGCCGCGTACTTTCGGGTCGGCGGAAAGTCGTTCCGGCGCGTCGACCCGCTCGGACGCGACACCGATCCGACGAAGTACTTGCAGACGGTCGGCGGCATCTCCGACTTCGATCGGCGCAAGGAGGAAGCCGAGCGCAACTGGCCGTGGGAGAAGTGGTACGGCGCGTGCGGATGGCGCGAGGCGTCGCTTCGGCACGCCGGCGGCGGCGCGTACCACTGGTTCCTCCACGAGCTCGTCGTCGTGCGCGACGACGGACAGCCACGCCTCGGGTACGTTTCGCGCGTAGCCGTCGAAGGCGATGGCGCGATTTCGCTGTCGCTTGCCCTGTGGCCGGGAACACCGAAGGTGTATGCGGTGCGCCTCGTCAATCCCAACCGCACCGAGGAGCCGCCCGTTCCGGCGCTGCTGCTGGGCGAGACACCCGGAGAAGAGACGACGCTCGTCCTGTCGCCACGCGCGTTCGTCCCCAATCGCGTCATGCGCTGCGACGAGCCCGGGCCCGTACGCAAGTTCAAGCTCACGCGCGTCGTGCAGCGTGGCGCGGACTTCGAGCGCGTCGCGTTCGAGGCGGTCGACCCCGATTTGTAGCGGTCCGAGATCGAGGTCGGACTCGGACAGATCGGCGTCAGACTCGAATCCTCCGGAACACCGAGATCGGGGTCGGACTCGAATTCCTTCGAGCCTTCGAACGATTCGAGTCTGACCCCGATCTGTCCGAGTCAGACCTCGATCTCAGGCTGCCGAACGACTTCGGGCCCGCTCCTGATTTTCGCGCGGGCGTATGCTCGAAGTCCGTTTCCCTCCCGGAGTGCGCGCAGATGCAAAACCGCCTCGCGGGCGCAACGAGCCCGTATCTTCGCCAGCACGCCGACAATCCGGTTGCCTGGCAACCGTGGGATGAGGAAGCGCTCACACTCGCGAAAACGCTCGACCGGCCGATCCTGCTGTCGGTGGGCTACTCGGCATGCCACTGGTGCCACGTGATGGCGCACGAGTCGTTCGAGGATCCGGCCGTCGCGGCGCTGATGAACGAGAACTTCGTCAACATCAAGGTCGATCGCGAGGAACGGCCCGACCTCGATCAGATCTATCAAACGGCGCATGCCTTGATGACGCGTCGCTCGGGCGGATGGCCGCTGACGATCTTCCTCACCCCCGATCGCGTGCCGTATTTCGCGGGGACCTATTTCCCGAAGGAGGCGCGCTACGGCATGCCGGGTTTTCGCGACATCCTGCCGCGGATCGCCGCCGCCTACCACGAGCAGGGACCGGCGATCGTGGAACAGGGCGAGCGGCTTGCGCGCGCGCTCGAATCGCTCGAGCCCGCACGCGTCAGCGAGGTCCTGCCGGTCGACGCGCCCGCGCGGGCGCAAGACGAGCTGCGGCAGCGCTTCGACCCGGTGGACGGCGGCTTCGGCGGCGCGCCGAAGTTCCCGCACGCACCGGAGCTCGAGTTATGCCTGCGCGCGTGGCGGCGCGGAGGGGACGACGACCTGCGCGCGGTGGTGCACACGTCGCTCGCGCGCATGGGCGAGGGCGGCATCTTCGACCAGCTGGGCGGCGGCTTCTGCCGCTACAGCGTCGACGCGCAGTGGTCGATCCCGCATTTCGAGAAGATGCTCTACGACAACGCGGCGCTGCTGGCGCTCTACGCGGACGCGGCGCGCGCGACCGGCGAGGCGGCGTTCGCCGACGTCGCGCGGGGCATCGTCGCGTGGCTCGCGCGCGAGATGCGCGCCGACGACGGCGCGTTCTATTCGAGCCTCGACGCCGACAGCGAGGGCGAGGAGGGGCGCTTTTACGTGTGGACGCGCGAGGAAGCGCGCGCGGCGCTGGGCGACGATCTGTGGGCGGTCGCCGCGCCCTATTACGGCCTCGACGGTCCGCCGAATTTCGAGCACCGCGAATGGAACCTGCGGGTGAGCGACAGCGCCGCCGCGATCGCGGCGCGCCTGCAGACCACCGATGACGACGTTCGCATGCGGCTTGCCGCCGCACGCGCCGCGCTGTTCGCACGGCGCGAGACGCGGGTGCGGCCCGGCCGCGACGACAAGATCCTCACGTCGTGGAATGCGCTTGCGATCGGCGCGCTGTTCCGCGCGTCGCGCGCGCTGGCCGAGCCCGGCTGGTCCGAGCTCGCGTTCCAGGCGCTCGACGCGCTCGTCGCCACCGCGTGGCGCGACGGGCGGCTGTACGCGACGCGCCATGGCCGCGAGGTCGCGCTGCCCGCCTACCTCGACGACTACGCGTTCCTCCTGGCCGCGCTCCTCGAGGCGCTGCAGACGCGCCTGCGCGCACCGGACTTCGACCTGGCGCTCACGCTGGCGGAAGCACTCCTCGCGCGCTTCGAGGACCGGCACCTCGGGGGCTTCTGGTTCACGAGCCACGACCACGAGCGGCTGTTCCATCGGACGAAGCCCGTGCACGACAATGCCACGCCGTCGGGCAACGGCATCGCCGTGCAGGCGTTGATTCGCCTCGGCCACCTCGCGACCGAGCCGCGCTTCGTCGAGGCCGCGGAGCGTGCGCTGAAACTCTTCGCCGCCGGATTTGCCGAAGCGCCAAGCGGGCAATCGACGCTGCTCGTCGCGCTCGAGGAGCTGCTCGTGCCCCCGGCGACGATCGTGCTCGACGGCGAACCCTCACAGGCGAAGGCCTGGCACGAACGCCTCCAGCTCGATTATCGTCCGGGCGTGCTGGTCGTCGACGTGGCGGGCATCGACGCGCCGGCCGCGCTGGTCAAGGGCAAGGCAACGACGGCGGGGGCCGTCGCGTGGGTGTGCCGCGGCATGCAGTGCCTGCCGCCGATCACCGAGTACGCAGGCATCGACGCCGCGCTCGGCGCGAATTGATACAGGTCATGCCCGGCCGTTTGGCCGTTCCGGTAATATTGCCGGCGCCTAGAATCCCATTTCCCGGAGTCCCAACAATGAAGATCGCCGCCGCAATCCTCGCCGCCGCCACGCTCGTGGTCGCCTCCGCCGCCGTCGCCGACGAGCTCGAGGACATGATGAAGAAGAATGGCTGCAACGCGTGCCATTCGGAAGACAAGAAGGTGATCGGGCCGTCGTACAAGGACGTTGCCGCCAAGTACAAGGGCGATGCCGGCGCGGTCGCCAAGCTCACCGAGAAGGTGAAGAAGGGAGGCTCGGGCGTCTGGGGCCCGATCCCGATGCCGCCGAACACGCAGGTAAGCGACGCGGACATCAAGAAAATGGTCGAGCTGATCCTCGCGCTCAAGAAGTAGAAGTAGCGCGCGCCGGTTGGCGCGAGCTGTGATAGGCTGCAGCAGCGTGCAGGAGAGGGCGCCGTCGCGCACGGCGCCGCCGAAGGCGTAACCCCGAAACCGCTCAGGCAAAAGGACCGCACGCGAGCAGGGCACGATCTGGAGAGCGGCCGCGCGCATCAGGCGGCCCACCGAAGGGGCACCGGCGGCATGCGCGAGCAACCGCCGCAATCTCTCAGGTAAAAGGACAGACGGGGCGACGCGGACAACCGCGCCGCCCTCGTCGTTTCCGGAGGTCGTGTGCTGAAAACCACTCCGCTCCATGCCGCCCACCGCGCCGCCGGCGCGCGGATGGTGGACTTCGGCGGCTTCGAGATGCCGGTCCACTACGGCTCGCAGATCGACGAGCACCACGCGGTGCGCAGCGGCGCCGGCATGTTCGACGTCTCGCACATGCGCGTGGTCGATCTGCACGGCGCCGGCGACGCCGCGCCGCGCGCGTTCCTGCGCCGCGCGCTCGCGAACGACGTCGCCAAGCTGAAGGCGCCCGGCAAGGCGCTCTACTCGTGCCTGCTGCGCGACGACGGCGGCGTCCTCGACGATCTGATCGTCTATTTCCTGCGCGAGGATTGCTTCCGGCTCGTCGTCAACGCCGCCACGGCGGAGAAGGACATCGCGTGGCTCACGGCGCTCGCTGCGCGCGAAGCGCCGGCGCTGCGGATTGCGCCGCGGCCCGACCTCGCGCTGATCGCCGTGCAGGGCCCGCAGGCCCGCCCGAAGGTGTGGCAGGCCATCCCCGGCTCCGAGGCGGCGACGCGCGACCTCGCGCCGTTCAACGCGACGACGCTGGCGTCGCCCTTCGGCGGCCTGTTCGTCGCCCGCACCGGCTACACCGGCGAGGACGGTTTCGAGCTCGTCGTGCCGGCCGCGTCGGCCGAAGCGGTATGGAACGCCTTGCGCGCCGCAGGGGTCGTGCCGTGCGGCCTCGGAGCGCGCGATACGCTGCGCTTGGAAGCGGGCATGAACCTCTACGGCCAGGACATGGACGAGAACGTCTCGCCGCTCGAATCGGGCCTCGCGTGGACCGTGAACCTCGAGGTCGAGCGCGACTTCGTCGGCAGGCGTGCGCTCGCGGCGAAGCCGGTGTCGCGCCGGCTCGTCGGCCTCGTGCTCGAGGACGCGGGCGGGGTGCTGCGCGCGCATCAGGCCGTGCACACCGGGCACGGTGACGGAGTGGTCACGAGCGGCACGTTTTCGCCGACGATGAAGACGTCGATCGCGCTGGCGCGGGTCCCGGCGGAAGTCGCCGACGGCGACGTCGTCCAGGTCGACGTGCGTGGCCGCGCGCTGGCCGCGCGCGTGGTCAAGCCGCCCTTCGTGCGCCACGGCCGCGTTCTGGTGCTGCGCGCCGGCCGCGCATGAGCGCGCGGCGCGGTGGCCGATCCATGACCTGTTTTCCCCTCACCCCTTTTGCGAGGAGCGTGCGATGAACGTACCGGAGGGCCTCAAGTACGCCGACACCCACGAGTGGATGCGCGCCGAGTCCGACGGCAGCGTCACGATCGGCATCACCGACCATGCGCAGGCCGCGCTCGGCGACCTCGTGTACGTCGAGTTGCCGAAGCCCGGGCGCACGGTCGCGGCCGGCGAGGCCTGTGCCGTCGTCGAATCGGTGAAGGCGGCGAGCGACGTCTATGCCCCGATCGCCGGCGAGATCGTCGCCGGCAACGACGTGCTGTCGGCCTCGCCCGAGGCGGTCAACGAGGACGCGTACGGGGCATGGCTCTTTCGCGTTCGCCCGAGCGACCCGGGCGCGCTCGCGAAGTTCATGGACGCGAGCGCCTACCGCCAGCTGATCGCCGAAGCGTGATGCGGACATCGCGGGAAACGAACGGCGGCGAGCGCCGCGCGGGGCTCACGGCGCTCGAGCGGCACGACGCCTTCATCGGGCGCCACGTCGGCGCCTCCGCCGATGCTCAGGCGGCGATGCTGGAGGCGATCGGCTTCGCGACGCGCGACGCCTTGATCGACGCCGTCGTGCCGCCGGCGATTCGCCTGCGCGAGCCCCTCGCGCTCGGCGCGCCGATGAGCGAAGCCGAGGCGCTCGCACGGCTCGAGGCGATCGCGCGACGCAATCGAGTCTGCAAGTCGTTCATCGGCCAGGGCTATTACGGGACGTTCACGCCGGCGGTGATCCAACGCAACGTGCTCGAGAATCCCGCGTGGTACACGGCCTACACGCCCTACCAGCCCGAGATCTCGCAGGGGCGCCTCGAGGCGCTCGTCAACTTCCAGACGATGGTCGCCGACCTGACCGGCATGGAGATCGCGAACGCGTCGCTGCTCGACGAGGCGACCGCCGCGGCCGAGGCGATGACGCTGTGCCGGCGTGTCGGTACCTCGAATAGCCACGCGTTCTATGTCGCCGACGACGTTTTCGCGCAGACGACGGACGTCGTGAAGACGCGCGCCGTGCCGCTCGGATTCGACGTCGCCGTCGGGCCCGCGACCGATGCCGCCGGCGTCGACGCATTCGGCGTGCTGTTGCAGTATCCCGGCGCGGATGGCGACGTGCGCGACTATCGCGCGCTCGTCGATGCGCTGCACGCCAAGGGTGCGCTCGTCGTCGTCGCTGCGGACCTCCTCGCGCTCACGCTGCTGACGCCTCCGGGCGAGTGGGGCGCCGACGTCGTCGTCGGCTCGTCGCAGCGGTTCGGCGTGCCGATGGGCTATGGCGGCCCGCACGCCGCCTTCATGGCCACGCGCGACGCGTTCAAGCGCGCGCTGCCGGGTCGACTCGTCGGCGTCACCGTCGATGCCGAAGGGCGGCCCGCGTACCGGCTCGCGTTGCAGACGCGCGAGCAGCACATTCGCCGCGAGAGGGCGACGTCCAACATCTGCACCGCGCAGGTGCTGCTCGCCGTCATCGCCGGCATGTACGCCGTGTATCACGGCGCCGACGGCCTCGCGGCGATCGCGCGGCGCGTGCACCGGCTCACCGC
Source organism: Rudaea sp. (assembly GCA_050257435.1). Taxonomy (GTDB): domain Bacteria; phylum Pseudomonadota; class Gammaproteobacteria; order Burkholderiales; family Casimicrobiaceae; genus VBCG01. The sequence goes on along the minus strand of JBLMWW010000091.1, from coordinate 25,983 downwards.
GATCCTGCGCGAGGGGCTGGCGCGGCTCGGTGTCGTCGTCGCGACGGAAGCGTACTTCGACACGCTGGCGATCGCGACCGGCGATGCGACGGATACGGTCGTGGCCCGTGCGCTCGCCGCCGGGTGCAACCTGCGCCGCCGCGATCGCGTGTCGCTCGGCGTCTCGCTCGACGAGACGACGACGCGCGGCGACGTTGCGATGCTATGGCGCATCCTCGCCGGGCGCGACGCGCCGTTCGACGTCGATACGGTCGACGCGGGCCTCGACGATGCCTATCCCGCGCCGCTCGCCCGCACCTCGGCGTTCCTCACGCACCCGGTGTTCCGGCGCCATCGCTCGGAGACGCAGATGCTGCGCTATCTGCGCAGGCTCGCCGACAAGGACCTGGCGCTCGACCGGACGATGATTCCGTTGGGCTCGTGCACGATGAAGCTCAACGCGGCCTCGGAGATGCTGCCGATCACGTGGCCCGCGTTCGCGGACCTGCATCCGTTCGCACCGCCCGATCAGGCCGAGGGCTACCGCATGCTGGTCGACGACCTCGCGCGCATGCTCTGTGCCGCGACCGGGTACGACGCGGTTTCGCTGCAACCGAACGCGGGCTCGCAGGGCGAGTACGCGGGCCTCCTGATGATCCGCGCGTATCACGCGAGTCGCGGCGAGGCGCACCGCGACGTGTGCCTGATCCCGGCGTCCGCGCACGGGACGAATCCCGCGTCGGCGCATCTCGCCGGGATGGAGGTCGTCGTCGTCGCCTGCGATCGCGACGGCAACGTCGACCTCGCGGATTGTCGGGCGAAGGCGGCGTCGCACCGCGGCCGGCTCGCCGCGATCATGGTCACGTATCCGTCGACGCACGGCGTGTTCGAGCCGGGCATCGTCGACGTGTGCGACATCGTGCACGCGCACGGCGGGCAGGTGTACGTCGACGGCGCGAATCTCAACGCGCTGGTCGGGCTCGCCGCGCCCGGCGCGTTCGGCGCCGACGTGTCGCACCTGAACCTCCACAAGACGTTCTGCATTCCGCATGGCGGTGGGGGCCCCGGCGTCGGACCCGTCGCGTGCAAGGCGCATCTCGCTCCTTTCTTGCCCGGGCATCGCCATCTGCGGGAGGGCGCGGACGGCGCGCGCGCAGCGTCGTCCGGGATCGGCGCGGTGGCGGCCGCGCCCTACGGCTCGGCGTCGATCCTGCCGATTTCCTGGATGTACATCGCCATGATGGGCGCGGCGGGCCTGGGTGCAGCGACGGAGAGCGCCATCCTCGCCGCGAACTACGTCGCCAGGCGCCTCGCGCCGCATTACCCGGTGCTCTACACGGGGCCGCAGGGGCTCGTCGCGCACGAATGCATCCTCGACCTGCGGCCGCTGAAAGCCAGTGCGGGCATCGAGGCCGAGGACGTCGCGAAGCGGCTGATCGACTACGGCTTCCACGCGCCGACGATGAGCTTCCCGGTCCCCGGGACGCTGATGGTCGAGCCGACGGAAAGCGAGTCGAAGGGCGAGCTCGACCGCTTCGTCGAAGCGATGATCGCGATCCGCGACGAGGTCCGGGCCATCGAGCAGGGTGCGCAGGATCGCGACGACAATGCGCTGAAGCACGCGCCGCATACGGCCGCGGCGGTCTGCGCCGACGCGTGGCCGCACGCCTATCCCCGCTCGCAGGCGGCGTACCCCGTGGCGCGCCTTCGCGCCGACAAATACTGGAGTCCCGTCGCGCGGGTCGACAACGTCTACGGCGACCGCAACGTGTTCTGCAGTTGCATGCCGATGCAGGACGAGGCGGAGGCCGCCGCGCCGGCACCCGCCTGATGCGCGTCCTCGTCCTCGGCGGAGGCGTCGTCGGCGTCGCCTCCGCGTGGTATCTCGCCCGTGGCGGGCACGAGGTCACGCTCCTCGACCGGCAGCCCGGCCCTGCGCTCGAAACGTCGTTCGCGAACGGCGGGCAGATCTCCGCATCGCACGCCGAGCCGTGGGCGAATCCCGGGGCGCCCCGGAAGATCCTGCAATGGCTCGGCCGCGCGGACGCGCCGCTTCTGTTCCGGCCGCGGCTCGACTGGCGGCAATGGCGCTTCGGGCTCGAGTTCCTGCGCGAATGCCTGCCGGCGCGCACCCGCTACAACACGCTGCAGTGCCTCGACCTCGCGCTCTATTCGCGCGACTGCCTGCGGGCGCTCCGCGAGGAGACGGGCATCGCGTACGACGCGCAAATGCGCGGGATCCTGCAGTTCTACACCGACCGCGACGACTTCGCGCACGGCGTCGAGGCGGCCGACCTGATGCGCGGCTACGGCTGCGACCTCGTCGTGAAGTCGGTCGACGAATGCGTGGCGATCGAGCCGGCGCTCGCGCAATGCCGCGCGCGCCTCGCGGGCGGCATCTACACTGCGAGCGACGAATCGGGCGATGCGCACGCGTTCACCGTCGCGCTCGCGCGCCTGGCCGCCGAGCGCGGCGTCACGCTCCTGTGGAACACGGAGGTGCAGGCGCTCGTGCGTAGCGGCACGGCGATCGGTGGCGTGCAAATCGTGCGCGACGGATCGCGGTTCGACAGCGTCGCGGCGGACGCGTACGTCGTGGCGCTCGGCAGCTACAGTCCCTTCCTGCTCGCGCCGCTTCGCGTGCCCTGCAACCTCTATCCCGCCAAGGGCTACTCGGCGACGATCGAGATCGGCGACCACCAGGGCGCGCCGACCGTGTCGCTCACCGATTCCGCGTGGAAGATCGTCATCACGCGGCTCGGCGACCGCGTGCGCGTCGCCGGCACGGCGGAGTTGAACGGTTGGGACCGCTCCCTCGACCGGACGCGCTGCGAGGCGCTCGTCACGCGCACGTTCGACCTCTTTCCCGATGCCGGCACGCGCGACAGCGTCCGTTTCTGGACGGGGCTGCGCCCCGCGACGCCGTCGAACCGCCCGCTCCTCGGGCGCACGCGCTACCGCAACCTGTTCCTCAACACCGGCCACGGCACGCTCGGTTGGACGATGGCGTGCGGCTCGGCGCGCGCGCTCGTCGACATCATGGCGGGGCGCAGACCCGACGTCGACTTCGCGTTCCTCGACGGCGAGCGCGCGGCGTGACGGCGGCGTTGGCCCGGCCGAGGCGAGCGCGCATCCGTTATGGCGGGCCGTAGCCGCCAGGGGGATAGCCGATCGACGGTGGATCCATCGACGTGGCGGCCGCCGCCGCGCATCCGGGCGGCGCCGGGCCGACGCGAGTCAATGCGATCGTTCCCGAGCGTCCCGCCATGCTGCCGGACGTGAAATCGAACTGCAGCTGCGCGGAGGCGCAATTCGCGAACGTGACGGTCGACGTGCCGACCGGCAGCGTGGACGCCGCGGGCATCGTCGGCTGATCGAAAACCCCGCCCGTCGTCTCGAACAACACCAGTGACATCGTGCGGCTTCCGGGCGTATAGCCGGCCTGTCCCGTGAACCAGCGCTGGCCCGAGGCGCCGGCCGCCTGCCCGGACGGCGCATACGTGTACCACGCGAAGAAGAACACCGGCGCGCGGGGATTGACCTCGAATACGAAGCCCTGCCCCGAGGTCGTGGGATCGAACCAGTTGCCGGAGAGCGCGAAATCGGCGTCGGCCGCCGGTGCGCTGCCGATCGCGCACGTGACGTTGGGCGTGATGCGCGTGAGTGGAATCGATCCGCTGCGCCCGCTGCCGTCGGAGAAGGCGTACGTGAGCGTGCCGCTGTCGCATTGCGTGAAGGCGAGCGTGCCCGCGCCGACGGGGGTGGCCGTCGTGACGGGCGGCGCGTTGAAATTGCCGCCGACGTTGCGAAAGATCGTCACGGGCACGCTCGAGGCCCCGCGCTGCGCGTTGCCGCTGAACGTGTACCAGCGCTGCCGGTCGACGCCGCCTTGGGGCGCGGCATCGAACGTGAACCAGGCACCCTGGACGAGGGCCGTGCCCGGCGCGACCAGATCGGGGAAGAACTCGACCTCGAAACCCTGGCCGCTCGTCGCCGGCTCGAACCATGACCCCGTGAGGCCGTGCTGATCGAGGTCGAGCGATGCGTTGGTCGATGCGGTCAGCGTCGCCGTCGCGCCCGCGAAGTTCTTCGGCGTCGCGGCGACGTGCGTGCCGTTGCGGTCGATCGCCGTGCCGCCGTCGGTGGGAAGCGCCGCGAACGTGATCTCGTCGGTGCCATTCGCGTAGTCGAGCTTGCCGCCGCCTGCCGGGATGAAGCCGTCCGGCACCGTGTAGTCCGGCGCGACGAGGCCGAGCGCGGCGAATCCGTTCGTCGCGATCAGCACGCTGCGGCTCGCCGTGGCCGTCGAAGGCAGGTTGGCCGGAAACACGAACTGCTGCTTCGCTCCCGCCGCGCTCGTCGTCTCGAGCCGGTTGCCCGCCCAGAAGTTCTCGCCGTTCGATCCGGTCACCTCGCGCAGCACGACGTACTGCACGCTGCCGTCGGCATTCGAGAACACCTGATCGATGCGAAAGAGGTGAAACGCCGCCTGGGCGGGCCACGCGAGGGCGGAAGCGACGAAGGCGAGGAAACAGGCGAGCGCGCGGACCATGGCCATTCCTTTCGGCGAAACCATGGCCCGCAAACAAGGGCGGCGACCGCGCTATTCCGCGGAGAGCGCGACGTCGTACGCGAGGCGCCAGTCGCCTGTCGCGCCGCGGATCCAAAGATGCGCGTAACTCCCGTGATGCACGACCGATGCGCGGTCGGTTTCCCGGTACGCGCCATACGTGACCGCCATGTCGCACGAAGGCGCGATGCGCACGCCCCGTGGCGTCCATGCGACGCGCCGCATCCGATACGCGGTGTCGCGCGCGACTTCGGCGCGGGAGGCGAGTGGCGCGCGGCCCTCGCGATGCAAGCGCACGTCGTCGGCAAGAAGCCGCGCATACGACGCAGGCGTGAGCCCGGTTGCGCCGGCGCCAAAACCGTTCGCCTCCAGTTCGAGCAATCGACGCGCCTGCGCCTGCGGATGGCCGCGCCGTGCGTCGTGCGGACGCGGCGACGCGCCGAGCGCCGCGAAGTCGACCGGCGCCGGCGTGCCGACGCCGATGTCGAGAATCACCCTCCACGTGCCATGTGCATCGCGCTGCCATACGGAGAAGAAGACGCCGTGCCGCTTCGTGTCGGGACGGGCGGCATTCCACGCGGTGAAAGGGCCGGTCGTGTAGCCGAAGTCGTGGCTGACCGACACGCCCGCCTGCGCCGGTCTCCATTGCAGGCGAAACGCGTGCGGATCGGCCGGCGCGGGGCGCGCTCTCCAGACGTCGCGAAGGCGCATCGGCGCGGGCTCGAACGCGATGCCGTCGGCCGCGAAATGCGCGAGGAATGCGTCGTGCACGCCCCGTTCCCATCCGTCCCTGGCGAAGGCCAGCTCGGCATCGACCAGCGATCCGAGCGCGACCTCCTCGGCGTCCGGCGCGTGCGCGAGCGATGCTGGCGCATGCAGCGCGAGCACAAGAAAAGCGATGGCGAGCATGCGCAAGGAGATCGATGCGAGCACGTGTGAAATCGGGGTCAGGAGATCGGGGCCAGACTCGAATCTCGCGCGACAACTTCGAGCCGACCTCCATTCTGCGCGCGAGATTCGAGTCTGGCCCCGATCTCCTGACCCCGATCTGCGATATCCGCGTCCGCGTGGTTCATCGCACGCACAAATTCTCCCGGAGCGAGACGTTCGTCACGACGACGTTTAAGTATAATGGGCCGCTTTCGCTCGTCGCTCATGCGCCCGTTCACGTCTTCCTGCGCGCTGTTCGCGGCGCTTCTCGCCGCATCGCTTACCGCCACCGCCCAAGCCCCGCTGGTCGCCGCCGCGAAGACTCGGCCTGCCGCGCAGGCCGCCCCGGCAGAAGCGCCCGTCGTCATTCAGGCGCCGGGCGTATCGTCCGCGCCGTCGATCGCGGCGGCCTCGTGGGTGCTCGTCGATACGCTTTCCGGGCAAACGCTCGGCGCGTCGAACGCCGACGAGCGCCGCGATCCCGCGTCGCTCACGAAGCTCATGACGGCGTACGTTGCCTTCGGGGCGCTGCGCGCCAAGACGATCGTGCCGTCGCAGATGGTGACGGTGTCGGAGCGCGCTTGGAAGGCCGAGGGGTCCCGGATGTTCATCGACCCGCGCAAGCCGGTGAGCATCGAGGAGCTGATGCACGGCGTCATCACGCAATCGGGCAACGACGCGTCGATCGCCATCGCGGAGGCCGTCGGCGGCACCGAGGAAGCCTTCGTCGAGCGCATGAACCAGGAGGCGGCGCGCCTCGGCATGACGTCGACGCACTACACGAACGCGACCGGGCTTCCCGATCCCCAGCATTACTCGACGGCGGCCGATATCGCGAAGCTCACCGCCGCGCTGATTCGCGATTTCCCCGAGTATTACCCGCTCTATTCGCAGAAGGAGTTCCGGTACAACAACATCACGCAGTCGAATCGCAACCGGCTGCTATGGACCGATCCCTACGTCGACGGCGTCAAGACGGGGCATACGGAGGCCGCCGGTTACTGCCTCGTCGCATCCGCGAAGCGCGGCGATCGCCGGCTCCTGTCGGTGGTGCTGGGCGCGAACTCGGACGCGGGGCGTGCCGCCGAGAGCCAGAAGCTGCTCAACTGGGGCTTTCAGGCGTTCGATACCGTCGCGCTTTATCAATCCGGCAAGCCGGTGACGACGCTGCGCGTGTGGAAGGGCGCGAAGCACGACGTCGCCGCCGGCTTTCGCGCCGACCGTTACCTCACGCTGCCGAAGGGCAAGGCCGACAAGCTCGCCGTCGTGCTCGAATCGAAGGAGCCGCTCGTGGCGCCGGTGCTGGACGGCCAGCCCGTCGGCGTGGTCAAGGTCGCGCTCGAAGGGAGGCAGGTCGCCGAGTTTCCGCTCGTGGCACTCGAGGAGGTGCCGCTCGCGAACCTGTTCGGTCGCGCGGTCGACACGGTGAAGCTGTGGTTCTCCAGCAGGTGAGGACGCCATGCAGGACGCCGAGCGCATCGTTTACCTGAACGGCGAGTTCCTGCCGCTTGGCGAGGCGCGCGTGTCGGTCCTGGACCGCGGGTTCATCTACGGCGACGGCGTGTACGAAGTCGTGCCGGTGTACGGGCGCAAGCCCTTTCGGCTCGCGCAGCACCTCGCGCGCCTCGCGCACAGCCTCGACGGCATCCGCCTTGCGAATCCCCACGCGGATCGATGGGCGAGCCTGATCGCCGAACTGATCGCGCGCCAGCCGTTCGACGATCAGTCGGTGTACCTGCAGATCACGCGCGGCGTCGCGAAGCGCGACCACGCGTTCCCGGCCGACGTCGCGCCGACGGTATTCATGATGAGCAATCCGCTCGCGCTGCCGAGCCGCGAGCAGGTCGAGCGCGGCGTCGCGGTCATCACCGCGCAGGACAACCGCTGGCTGCGCTGCGACTTGAAGACGATATCGCTCCTCGGCAACGTGCTGATGCGCCAGCTCGCGGTCGACCATGGCGCCGTCGAGACGGTGATGTTCCGCGACGGCTATCTGACCGAAGCGTCGGCGTCGAACGTGCTGATCGTGCGCGACGGCACGATCGTCGCGCCGCCCAAGGACAACCTGATCCTGCCGGGCATCACCTACGACGCCGCGCTCGACGTCGCGCGCGACGTCGGCGTGCCGTTCTCGATCCGCCCGGTCGCGCACGCCGAGGCCCTCGACGCCGACGAGATGTGGCTTTCGTCGTCGACGAAGGAGGTGCTCGCGGTTTCCACGATCGACGGCGGGCCGATCGGCGAGGGTGCGCCCGGGCCGGTGTTCCGCCGGGTGTGGGAGGCGTTTCAGGCGCGCAAGGAAACGGGGTCGGAGCAGAAATAGGCGATTGGGGTCGGAGCACGCATTGCCTTGGCGCTGCGCACGGCGTCAAGGAATGCGCGCTCCGACCCAACCGCCTATTTCTGCTCGGACCCCATGAACCCCGCGGGCTTCTTCGGCGCCTCGCCGGCGGGCAGCGGCACCGTCGCCGCGAACTCCCCGTGCTGGAACACGAGTCCCTGGCCGTGCGCGCGCTCGACGGTCACGACCTCGCCCACGAAGATCACGTGATCGCCCGCCGCATAGCGCGCGTGATGGCGGCATTCGAACCACGCGACGCAGCCTTCGATCAGCGGCGCGTCCGACCACCCCAGGCGGATCGGCACGTTGGCGAAGCGGTCCACGTGCGGGCGCGAGAAACGCCGCGCGAGCTCGACCTGCCCGGCGGCCAGGACATTGACGGCGTAACGCTCCGCCGCTTCGAACGCGACGAGGCTTTTCGACTGGCTCGCGAGCGTCCACAGGATGAGCGGCGGATCGAGCGAAACCGAGCTGAACGAGTTCGCGGTGAAGCCGACGTAGCGCCCGTCCGGCCCGCGCGCGCAGACGATCGTCACGCCGGTCGCGAACTGCGCCAGCGCGTCGCGCAATTGCCGCTCGCTGAACGCAGCGGTGCCCCCCGCACCGTGGCGACCCTGAGCTGACATGGCGGCAATGTAACCCAAGGCGGCGCGCGGCTCTTGCTAAACTGGGCGCTCTCGCCCGAACCCTGCACCCGCCCCAATGCCGGACGCCCTGCAGAAGCTCATCGTCAATCGTTACGCCGGGCGCGAACTGCCCGTCGCGGTCGTCCTGCCGGATGGCGCGCGCGTGCCGCTGTCGCCCGCGCCCGAGTTGGAAGTGATCGCCCGCACGTTCACGGGACTGCGCACCCTTGCGTCCCCTGCCATGGGGCGGCTCGCGCGCGCCTACGTCCACAACGACGTCGATTTCACCGGCAGCGCGCGGCATGCGCTCCGCGTGGCGGAACGGATGGTGGGCGACGTCGCGAACGGCCGCGACGGCGCGCGCGGGAAACTGCTCTCGTTCATGCACCGTCGCCGCCCGAACCGGCGGAACATCTCGCAGCACTACGACGTCTCGAACGCGTTCTATCGCCTGTGGCTCGATTCGCGCATGGTCTATTCGTGCGCGTATTTCCACACGCCCGAGGACTCGCTCGACGACGCGCAGGCGCAGAAGCTCGACCACATCTGCCGCAAGCTGCGCCTCGCGAAGGGCGAGCGCTTTCTCGACATCGGCTGCGGCTGGGGCGCGCTCATCTTCTGGGCGGCCGAGCACTACGGCGTCGACGCGACGGGCATCACCCTTTCGCGCAACCAGTTCGAGCACGTCCGCGAGCAGATCGCGGCGCGCGGACTGACCGGCCGCGTGCGGGTCGAGCTGCGCGATTACGAAGACCTGCCGGATGTCGAGGCGTTCGAGAAGATCGCGAGCGTCGGCATGTTCGAGCACGTGGGGCCGCGGAACTACGACCGCTATTTCGGCAAGATCCGGCGGGTCTTGGTGCCCGGCGGCTTCGTGCTGAACCACGGCATTACCCACAACGCGCTCGCGCGGCGCAGCCTCGGGAGCGGCATCGGCGAGTTCGTCGAGGAATACGTGTTCCCCGGCGGCGAGCTCGCGCACGTGTCGCGTGTCATCGAGGGTCTCGCCACGCAAGGGCTCGAGGTGGTCGACGGCGAGGCGTTGCGCGAGCATTACGCGAAGACGCTCTGGCACTGGGTCGATCGGCTGGAGGCGCACGCGGACGTTGCGCGCGCGGAAGTCGGCGAGGAAAAGTACCGGATCTGGCGCATCTACATGGCGGGCTCGGCGCACGCGTTCGATCGCGGCTGGCTGTCGCTGTGGCAGCTTCTCGCCGGGAAGCCGCTCGCGGACGGGCGGCTGCCGCACCCGCTCACGCGGCGCTACATGTACGACGCCTGAGCCGTCGCACCAGTCTGGCGCGCTCTCCGGCACGTCTCGTGAGCCGGCGGCGCGCCGTGCTGCGCGGAACGTGTCGTCGGCCGTCCCGGTTGCGTCCCGCGAAGCGCGTCCCCATATCGAGTCGATCGTCGCCGGAAACCTTGCTCCGGCCGGAGCGCATTCCATGAGCAACACCCCCACCCCCGCCCCCGTCGTCGCGCAAGTGAGCCTCCTCGAGTTTCCCTGCGCGTTCCCGATCAAGATCATGGGCCGCACGCGCGACGGCTTTGCGCAGGCGATCGCCGAGGTCGTTCGCAGGCACGCGCCCGATTTCGACGCGGCTTCGCTCGAGATGCGCACGTCGAGCGCCGGCAACTACCTCTCGTTGACCGCGACGATCAACGCGACGTCGCGCGAGCAGCTCGACGGCCTGTATCGCGAGCTCGTCGCGCACCCGATGGTGGCGATGGTCCTTTGAGCGTGCTCGTTCGTGCGCTCGGCAACACCGATTACGCGTCGACCTGGCGTGCGATGCAGGCGTTCACCGACGCACGCGCCGCAGACACCCCCGACGAGATCTGGCTGACCGAGCACGCGCCCGTCTATACGCTCGGCCTCGCCGGCCGACGCGATCATCTTCTACGCGACAACGGCATACCGGTCGTTCACACCGACCGCGGCGGTCAGGTCACGTACCACGGGCCGGGGCAGCTCGTCGCCTACCTCCTGCTCGACCTCCGGCGCGCGCGGCTCGGGGTGCGCGAGATGGTCCGGCGCATCGAGAGTGCGGTGATAACATGGCTTGGATCGCACGGCATTGCCGCGTACGGCAAGCCGTCGGCGCCCGGCGTCTACGTGCTGCGCGACGGTATCGAGGCGAAGATCGCGTCGCTCGGCTTGCGTGTGCGTAACGGCTGCACCTACCACGGCCTCGCGGTCAATCTCGACATGGACCTCGCTCCGTTCACCGACATCGATCCCTGCGGCTGTCCGGGACTGCGCGTGACGCAGCTCGCGGATTTCGGCATCGAGCGGAGCGTCGACGAGGCGGGTCGCGAGCTCGCGCCGCTGTTGCGCGATCGTCTCGCCGGCGTGCAAGCGTGATGAGCGACGACGCGCGGTCCGCCGCGGCGACGACAGACCCGCCGCCCACGAACGCCGCCGGCGTCAAGCACAAGGGCGCGGCGAAGACGGCGCGCATTCCGATCAAGGTCGTCGGGGCCGAGCGCCTGCGCAAGCCCGACTGGATACGCGTGCGCGCGCCGTCGTCGCCGCGTTTCTTCGAGATCAAGCGCATCCTGCGCGAGCATCGCTTGCACACCGTGTGCGAGGAAGCGTCGTGCCCGAACATCGGCGAGTGCTTCGGCAAGGGCACCGCGACGTTCATGATCATGGGCGACATCTGCACGCGGCGCTGCCCGTTCTGCGACGTCGGCCATGGCCGGCCGCTGCCGCTCGACGCCGACGAGCCGGCGAACCTCGCGGACACGATCGCTTCGCTGCGGCTGTCGTACGTCGTGATCACGAGCGTCGACCGCGACGACCTCCGCGACGGCGGCGCGCGGCACTTCGTCGATTGCATCCGCGCGGTGCGCGAGCGTTCGCCCGCGACGCGCATCGAAGTCCTCGTCCCCGATTTCCGCGGGCGGACGGAGCGCGCGCTCGAGATCCTGTCGGCGGCGCCGCCCGACGTCATGAACCATAACCTCGAGACGGTGCCGCGGCTCTACCGCCAGGCCCGGCCCGGCGCCGACTACGCGCACTCGCTGCGCCTGCTTGCGCAGTTCAAGGAACGCTTCCCGGGGCTGCCGACGAAGTCGGGCCTGATGGTCGGCCTGGGCGAAACCGACGACGAGATCCTCGCGACGATGCGCGACATGCGCGCGCATGCGATCGACATGCTGACGATCGGGCAGTACCTGCAGCCGTCGCCGCAGCACCTGCCGGTCACGCGCTACGTCGATCCCGACACATTCGGGCGCCTGGAGCGCGCGGCCTACGCGATGGGCTTCCGGCACGCGGCCGTCGGCGCGCTCGTGCGCTCGTCGTACCACGCCGATCGCCAGGCGGAAGAGGTGCTGGTCGACGGCTGACGAAGCCGATGCCGGAGGTGCAATGATGGGCGACGCGCCGCACGTGATTGCACCTCCGGCACCGGCTTTCGGGGTGCCCCGGACGCCGCGTCCGCGCTAGTCCTGCTGCGCCGGCGACGGCGCTCCGTTGGGCCACAGGATCCACATCTCGCCCTGCTGGCGCATGCGGCCCGCTTCTTCGCCCGCCTCCGCGCCGAAGCCCCAGAAGAAGTCGGCGCGCACCGGACCGCGAATGGCGCCGCCGGTGTCCTGCGCCATAACGAGTCGGCGCAGCGGCGCGTCGGAAAGCGGCTCGGTCGTCGCGATGAACACCGGTGCGCCGAGCGGAATCGAACGGGGATCCACCGCGATCGTGCGCTCGCCAAGCAGTGGCACGCCCAGGCTGCCGATCGGACCGTCGATCCGCGCCTCGAGCGAGCCGGGCGGCGGCGGCGGCACTTCCCGGAAGAACACGTAGCTCGGATTCTCGTCGAGCAGCGCCGGCAGCGCCTCGGGGTGTCGGCGACCCCACTCACGAATGCCCTGCATCGACGCCTCGCCGACCGAGAGCTCGCCGCGGTCGATCAGCAGGCGCGCGACCGAGCGAAAAGGCTGACCATTCTGGTCCGCATAGCCGACGCGCATCACGCCGCCCTCGGCGAGCTCGACGCGCCCCGACCCCTGGATCTGCAGGAAGAAGGCATCGACGGGGTCGCTCACGTAGACGAGCGCCTTGCCGGCGAGATCCGCCTTCCCGGCCTCGATGTCGGCGCGCACCCAGTACGGAACGACGCGTCGCCCATCGAGGCGCCCGCGCACGCGCTGGCCCTTCAACGCCGGATAGAGCTCGGACAGTTCGACCTGCAACAGATCGTCCGGCGGGGCGTAGAGCGGCGCCGCGAACTGCGCGCTTCGCGTGCGCGAGCCGCTGAGCAGCGGCTCGTAATAGCCGGTGACGAGCCCGCTTCGCGTGCCGTCGCTCGCGGTCACGTGGTAGGGCGTAAAATTGGCCTCGAAGTACCGCCGCACCGCGCCGCCATCCTGCTCGTCGACGTCCTCCGCGGCCGCGCACGGCGCCGCCCACGGCGACCGGCTCGCGGCGCGGGCGACGAGCGCCGCGCAGCCGACGCGAAACGCGGGCCACGCTTCCTGCGGGCGATCGTCGCTCCATCCGGGCAGCGCGCCAAAGGTGGTCGCGGTATAGACGGCGTGCACCGGCGGCGGCACGGTCGGCGGTGCCGGCACGATCTGGCATCCGGCGAGCGCCGCCAGCGCGAGCGTCGCCACCGCATGCCGCAACGGGTTCAATCCGGGGAGCGTCCTCGATGGGTTGGCTGCTGTTCGAATCGGCCGTCGCATTCCTGATCCTCGTGGCGATCGTCGCGTGGACCGTCGCGCCGTTGTGGAAGCGCCGGAGGCGTCCGCCGGCGAAGGAGGATTGACACGCGCGCCGACGCGCGGCGGCCGGGCGCGGGGCTCAATGCAGCGTGCGCGGCACCGACAAGGTGAACGACGGGATCGGCACGTCGAAGGCGGCACCGTCTTCCGCGACCATGTGATACGAGCCGCGCATCGTGCCGACCGACGTCGGGATGCTCGCACCGCTCGTGTACTCGAAGCTTTCCCCGGGCTGAACGACCGGCTGCTTGCCGACGACGCCCTGCCCCCTGACCTCCTGCACCCGGTGCTCCGCGTCGGTGATGATCCAGTGACGGCTCACGAGCTTGGCGGCGACGTTGCCGGTGTTCGTGACCGTGATCGTGTACGCGAATACGTAGTGATCCTTGTCCGGGTCCGACTGCTCGGGGAGGTAGGTGACTTTGGGGGATACGGTGAATTCGTAGCGTTTAGGCTCCGCCATGGCAGCACTGCCCGATATTTTCTGCGATTATAGTCTTCCGATGACACGCACCTTTCGCATTGCGCCGTCGCTCCTCTCCGCCGATTTCGCGAGACTCGGCGAGGAAGTGCGCGCCGTCGTCGACGCCGGCGCCGACCTGATCCATCTCGACGTGATGGACAATCATTACGTGCCGAACCTGACGGTCGGCCCGCTCGTGTGCAACGCGATCGGGCCGCATGCGCGCGTGCCGATCGACGTGCACCTGATGGTGAAGCCGGTCGATCGGATCGTGCCCGATTTCGCAGAGGCCGGCGCGACATACATCAGCTTCCATCCCGAGGCGTCGGAGCACATCGACCGCACGATCGGGCTCATCCACGACCACGGCTGCAAGGCGGGCCTCGTCTTCAATCCCGCGACGCCGCTCGATTGGCTGATGCACACGCTCGACAAGCTCGATCTCGTGCTCGTCATGTCGGTCAATCCCGGCTTCGGCGGCCAATCGTTCATACCGCACGCGCTCGACAAGCTCAAGGCGGCGCGCAAGCTCGTCGATGCGGCGATGGACCGGACCGGGCGCGAGATCCTGCTCGAGATCGACGGCGGCGTGAAGGTCGACAACATCGAGCGCATCGCCGCCGCCGGCGCGGACACGTTCGTCGCCGGCAGCGCCATCTTCGGCCGGCCCGACTACCGCGCGACCATCGCCGCGATGCGCGACGCGCTCGCACGCGCGGCCGCCGGCGCATGATCACCGAGGCGGAGTTCCGCGCGCTGGCGGCGCAGGGCTACAACCGCATTCCGCTCGTCCTCGAGTCGTTCGCGGATCTCGACACACCGCTGTCGCTGTACCTGAAGCTCGCGCAGCAGCGATACACGTTCCTGCTCGAGTCGGTCGTCGGCGGCGAGCGCTTCGGGCGCTATTCGTTCATCGGGCTGCCGGCGAAGGTGCGGGTGCGCGTCAAGGGGCGCCACACGGAAGTCGAGGACGCCGCAGGCGTGATCGAGCGCCACGAGGGCGATCCGCTCGCGTTCCTGCGCGAATTCCTCGGCCGCTTTCGCGCGGCGCCGCAGCCGGGGCTGCCGCGCTTTTGCGGCGGCCTCGCGGGTTATTTCGGCTACGACACGGTACGCCACATCGAGCCTTCGCTCGGCACGCGACGCGCAGGCGCCGACGACGCGCTCGACGACCTCCCGGACATGCTGCTGCTCCTGACCGACGAGCTCGCGGTGATCGACAACCTCGCCGGCAAGATGTATCTGATCGTCTACGCCGATCCCGGTGAGCCGGATGCCTATTCGCGCGCGCAGGAGCGGCTGCAGCAATTGCGCCGCGCGTCGCGAGCGCCGGTGGCGATTCCCTATCAGACCGCCACGGAGGTGACGCGCGCGGAAAGCGAAGCCGGCGAAGAGGCGTTCATCGCCGCGGTCAGGCGTGCGAAGGATTACATCGCCGCGGGCGACATCATGCAGGTCGTGCTGTCGCAGCGGCTGCGGCTGCCGTTCGCGGCGTCGCCGCTGTCGCTGTACCGGGCGTTGCGCTCGCTCAATCCATCGCCGTACATGTTCTACTACGACTTCGGGGACTTTCACGTGGTCGGCGCGTCGCCCGAGATCCTCGTGCGCAAGGAAGGGTCGACGGTGACGCTGCGGCCGATCGCCGGCACGCGGCCGCGCGGCGCCACCCGCGAGGCGGACGAGCGCCTCGCGCGCGAGCTCGCGACCGATCCCAAGGAGATCGCCGAGCACGTGATGCTGCTCGATCTCGGGCGCAACGACGTCGGGCACGTCGCGGCGATCGGCAGCGTGCGCGTCACCGAGCAGATGGCGATCGAGCGCTATTCCCACGTCATGCATATCGTGTCCAACGTCGAGGGCACGCTGCCGCCGGGCACGACCAGCTTCGACGTGCTCGCGGCGAGCTTTCCCGCGGGCACGGTGAGCGGCGCGCCGAAGGTGCGCGCGATGCAGATCATCGACGAGCTCGAGCCGATGGGTCGCGGTGTCTATGCCGGCGCGGTCGGCTACGTGAGCTTCCAGGACGACATGGATCTCGCCATCGCGATCCGCACCGCCGTGCTGCGCGACGGCATGTTGTACGTGCAGGTCGGCGCAGGCATCGTGCACGATTCGGTGCCCGAGACCGAATGGCAGGAGACTCTCAACAAGGCGCGCGCGGTGCTGCGCGCGGCCGAGCTCGTGCAGCTCGGGCTCGACGCTGAAGGGTGAATCCGCGGCGCCGGCATGTATCCGCAGCTTTTACATGTCGAGGTAAGATCTGCCGTCCCGCATGCGTGCGTCTCGATGCCGGCAGTGTTGATTTCGCGCGACATTTGAATTGCCGGGAACTGGCACGCGCACTGCTGATCGAACGGGGCCGAACGTTCGGAGCAGACAAGACCATGGACAAGATGGAGTTGCGCGCTGCCGCCCGTGCCTACCTGCGCTCCGGCGAGGCGATGCCGCCGCTCGACGAGCCGCTGCCGCGCACGAGCCGCGAGCGGACCGCGCGGCGGCGCGACGATGAATCGCCGGCGCGCACGCCGGGCGTGCGCGTTCCGCCGCCGCTCGACAAGGCGCGTGCGCGGCAGGCATGCGCGCCGATGGGCGCCCTGCATTCGATCGTCGTCACGGTGGACGCGCGCAAGCGCCGCCGCACGTGGTACGTCGTCGATCCCGATCCCGCCGTGTCCGCACAATACGCGGCCGTGGGCCTCGAGCTCACGCCGGGGTGCAAGGTGCTGGTCGACGCGGAAGTGATGCGTCCGGTCGCGCTCGTCGATTTCGACCCCGCCGTGAGCGCGCAGGACTGCGAGCCGATGCCTCACGGCTTCAACCCCTACTTCGACCTGCCGGCCGGCTGATCCGGTTTGCGCCGCGGCGCAACGCCGCGCCCGGGGGCGTCGGCGGTTCCGGGGTCGTAACACGCCTCTCGGCTACGCCTTTCGGCGCCGCGTCGTTCACGCCCCGGTGCCCGCCCGCGAAGTCGCCTCGTTCGCCCTTCGAGGCGGCGCTTCGCGTAGGACGGCTGGCGACAGCCGCCTGCCCGAGCGCCGACGCAATCAACCGCGCTGCGCCGACTGCGTGACACAAACCGCCACCGCACAATGCCCTTCACGTTGGTACCGCCGTCGGCGGAACTGCGGAGCCCAGGCGGTCGTCGCCGTGCGGGATCCGCGACAGACTCGGGAGGTTTCATGGGCACGAAGCAGCACGGGGCGAGCAAGCAGGGCGGCCAGCAAGCCGACAAGCGTCCGCATGCGGATCGCGATCTGCAGCGCAACAATCAGGGCGACCGCGGCCAGCAGGCGCAAAGCGGCGCAAGCCAGCAATCGCAGCAGAACGTATACGGCGAAGGCAACTACGCCGCTTCGCGCCAGTACAACGAGGCGACGAAGGAATACGCCCAGTCGGGGCGCGCCGAGTCGGATGCGCGCGCCGCGGCGCCGCGCTCGGAGGCGCAGGCGCGCGAGATGGCCGACGCCGAGGCCGAAGGCAAGCGGCACGCGAAGGGCGAGGATCCCGCGCTCCACCGGGGCGCCAAGCCGTCCGATGACGCGTCCACCCCACGGCAACGACGAGACGAGGAGTGACCATGCGCACGTACCAACAGGATCCCGTGGCTGCGCAGGCGAGCGCAATTCCGTTGCTCGATGCGAGCTGCCTGCCCTTCGAAGACGACTGGGCGGTGCTCGAGTCCGTCGACGCCTATCGGGAGTTCGGCGGCGACGTCGAAACGGACTTCGACCGCTTCGGGCGCTTTCGCCTTCGCACCGCGTATGACGAGTAGGACCGCGTTCGCGGCTCTTGAACGATCGCGGAATTTTTCTCAACCCGTACGGAGGTTCTCCATGCTGCAATACGCTGCGGTGTTCTTCGTCATCGCGCTGATCGCGGCGGTGTTCGGTTTTACCGGCATCGCGGTCGGCGCCGCCGAAATCGCGAAGGTGCTGTTCTTCATCTTCCTCGCCTTGTTCGTGATCTCGCTGATCGTCGGCATGTTCCGCCGGTCCCCGTAACCGCGAACCGCGCATCGAGACAAAGGCAACAACGATGTAGCACCTTAGCAGGACCGCTTACCTCGAAAGCCCCCCGTACGGCGAGTGCGGGGGGTCTTTTTTTGCCCCGGCGGCGCGATCCTGCGAAACTCGGGGCCGCGCAACCGCGTGGACCGAAGGGAGGAGAGGTACGCCATGCGACCCAGCCGCTTCGTCGCAACGACGCGCGCGAAGGCCATCACCATCGCAGCGAGCGTCGCCGTCACGCTCGTCGTCGTCCTCGCGCTGCAAAACCTCATGACCGGGGAAAAGCCGGTCAAGAAGCACATCGAGCACCTGTACGCGATCTCGGATCCCCAGTTCCAGCGCACGCTCGGGGTCTTGCTCGGCCCGGACATTCTTCCCGGCAATCGCTTCGAGGTGCTGCTGAACGGGGACGAGATCTTCCCCCCGATGCTCGACGCGATCCGGCACGCCCAAAAGACGATCACGTTCGAGACGTACATCTACTGGTCGGGGCGGATCGGGGACGAGTTCGCCAACGCGCTGGCCGAGCGCGCGCGCGCAGGCGTCAAGGTCCACGTGCTGCTCGACTGGGTCGGCAGCGTGCGCATGGAGGAACAGCTCGTGAGGGTCATGACGGATGCCGGCGCGGAGGTGCGCCGGTACCATGCGCCGAAGTGGTACACGATCGACAAGCTCAACAACCGCACGCACCGCAAGCTCCTCATCGTCGACGGCGCCGTGGGCTTCACGGGAGGCGTCGGCATCGGCGACGAATGGCAGGGCCACGCGCAGGACCCGGACCATTGGCGCGACACGCATTTCAAGGTGGAGGGGCCGGTGGTCGCGCAGATGCAGGCGGTCTTCAACGACAACTGGACGAAGGCGACCGGCAACGTGCTGCACGGCGAGACGTACTTTCCCCCGATCCGGCCGGCGGGCGACGAGCGCGGCCAGGTCTTCGCGAGCTCGCCGTCGGGCGGGAGCGAGAGCATGCGGCTCATGTACCTGCTGATCATCAACGCCGCCGTGCGCTCGATCGAGCTCTCGAGCGCGTATTTCCTGCCGGACGACCTCGCGCGGGACACGATCGTCGCGGCGGTGCGGCGCGGCGTGCGCGTGCGGGTGATCACCCCCGGGCGATTCACCGACGCGGCGCTCGCGCGCCGTGCATCGCGCGCGATGTGGGGTGATCTCCTGCGCGCCGGCGTCGAGATCTACGAGTACGAGCCGACGATGTATCACTGCAAGGTGCTCGTCGCGGACGATCTCCTGGTCTCCGCCGGATCGACGAACTTCGACGACCGTTCGTTCCGCCTGAACGACGAGGAAAGCATCAACATCTACGACGCCGCGTTCGCGAAGCAGCAGGTCGAGGTCTTCGGGCAGGACCTCGCACGCTCCCGGCGCATCACGCTGGAGGAGTGGCAGGCTCGCCCGTGGACGGAGAAGCTCTGGGAGCACGTCGCCGCGCTGCTCGGGCCGCAGCTGTGACGAGGGTCTGCGAGGCCCCGGGTTGCTAGAATGGGCGTCGATGCTCCTGATGCTCGACAACTACGACAGCTTCACCTGGAACCTCGTCCAGTACCTCGGCGAGCTCGGGGCCGTCGTCAAGGTCGTCCGCAACGACGCGATGGCACTCGACGAGGTCGAGGCGCTGCATCCGGATCACATCGTCATCTCGCCGGGACCCTGCACGCCGAACGAGGCCGGCATCTCGGTGCCCCTCGTGCGCCGGTTCGCGGGCCGGATCCCGATCCTCGGCGTGTGCCTCGGGCACCAGGCAATCGGGCAGGCGTTCGGCGGGCGCGTCATCCGTGCCCAGCGCGTGATGCACGGCAAGCTGTCGTCGATCGTCCACGACCAGCGCGGCGTGTTCGCCGGCGTGCCGTCGCCGTTCCAGGCGACGCGCTACCACTCGCTCGCGCTCGAGCGCTCGAGCCTTCCGCCCGTCCTCGACGTGACGGCGACCGCGGAGGACGGCGAGATCATGGGCATACGCCATCATGAGTTGCCCGTGGAGGGCGTGCAGTTCCATCCCGAGGCCATCCTGACCGAGCACGGGAAGAAGGTGCTCGCCAACTTCCTCGGCGCCACCGTTTAAACTCTCGCTCCGGGCGCCGGCCCGCTTGCTGCATTGGATCACCACCGATGGCCATCACGCTCCAGGACGCGCTGCAACGCACGATCGAGCATCGCGAGATCTTCCACGACGAAATGCTGTCGCTGATGCGGCGGATCATGAGCGGCGAGGTCTCGCCGGTGATGATCGCGGCGCTCACCGTGGGCTTGCGTGTCAAGAAGGAGACGATCGGCGAGATCGCCGCCGCCGCGCAGGTGATGCGCGAGTTCGCCACCAGGGTCGACGTCGCCGGCGCCGACGAGCTCCTCGACATCGTCGGGACCGGCGGCGACGCCTCGCATACGTTCAACATCTCGACGGCCGCGATGTTCGTCGCCGCCGCGGCGGGCGCGCGCGTCGCCAAGCACGGCAACCGCTCGGTTTCGTCGAAATCGGGCAGCGCCGACGTGCTCGAGGCGCTCGGGGCGAACATCCTGCTCACGCCTGCGCAGATCGCGCAGTGCATCGAGCAGACGGGTGTCGGGTTCATGTTCGCGCCCAGCCATCACGGCGCGATGAAGCACGCAGCCCCGGTGCGCAGGGAGCTCGGCGTCCGGACGATCTTCAACATCCTGGGGCCGCTCACCAATCCCGCCGGCGCGCGCAACAGCCTGGTCGGCGTATTCCATCCCGACCTCGTCGGCATCCACGTCCGCGTGCTCCAGCGCCTCGGCAGCCGGCGCGCGCTCGTCGTCTACGGCAAGGACGGCATGGACGAGGTGTCGCTCGGCGCCGCGACGATGGTGGGCGAGCTCGCCGACGGCGAGGTGACCGAATACGAGATCCATCCCGAGGACTTCGGGCTGCACATGAAGTCGAACCGCGGCCTCAAGGTCGCCGACGCGATGGAGTCGAAGGAGATGGTCCTCGAGGCCCTGGGCGGTGCGGAGGGCACGCCGCGCGAGATCGTCGTGCTCAATGCGGGCACCGCCCTCTACGCGGCCGCGCGGGTGCCGTCGATCGCCGCCGGCATCGAGCGCGCGCGCGAGACGATCGCAAGCGGCGCCGCGCTGCGCAAGCTCGAGCAATTCATCGCCGCCACGCGCACGATCGGCAAGCCGGCGTAGCAACGATGGGTGCGGGCGACAGCGACATCCTCGCGAGGATCCTGACGACGAAGGCCGAGGAGGTGATCGCGGCACAGGTCGAGCGTCCGTTCGAAGTCGTCGACCGCGACGCGCGGGCGGCCGGCGCGCCGCGCGGCTTCGCCGGCGCGATCCGGGCGAAGCTCGCGGCGGGGCGCCCCGCGGTCATCGCCGAAATCAAGCGCGCGAGCCCAAGCAAGGGCGTGCTGCGTGCGCAGTTCGACCCGGCCGCGATCGCCGCGTCGTACGAGCGCGCGGGCGCCGCGTGCCTGTCCGTGCTGACCGACCGCCCGTTCTTCCAGGGCGCGCCCGAATACCTGGTCGCGGCGCGCGGCGCGTGCTCGCTCCCCGCGCTGCGCAAGGAGTTCATCGTCGACGAGTACCAGGTGGCGGAATCGCGCGCGCTCGGGGCCGATGCGGTTCTGCTCATCGTCGCCGCGCTCGACGACGCGCGGCTCGCCGCGCTCGAACGCTGCGCGCACGGTTACGGCATGGACGTGCTCGTCGAGGTCCACGACGCCGGCGAGCTCGACCGCGCGCTCGCGCTCGCCACGCCGCTGATCGGCATCAACAACCGCAACCTGCGCACGTTCGGCGTGTCGCTGCACACGACGATCGAGCTTCTCGCGCGGATCCCAGGCGATCGCATCGTCGTCACCGAGAGCGGCATCGTCGCGCAGCGCGACGTCGCGCAGATGCGGCGCCACGGCGTCAACGCGTTCCTGGTGGGCGAGGCGTTCATGCGCGCGCCCGATCCCGGTGCGGCGCTGACGGCGCTTTTCGGCCACGCGTGATGCGCCGCGCGCCGGCCGCACGCCTCCCCGCGCTTTCGCATGTCGGCGATCGCCGCTGAGCGCGTAAGCAAGGTGTGGGCGACCGCCGAGGGCGCGGTGCGCGCCGTGGACGACGTGAGCTTCGCGTTCGAGGCGGGGACGCTCAACGTGCTCCTCGGGCCGTCGGGCTGCGGCAAGTCGACGACGCTGCGGCTCATCGCGGGGCTCGAGGCCGCCGACGCCGGGCGCATCCTGATCGGCAGCCGCGACGTGACCGGCCTGCCGCCCGCGCGCCGCTCGATCGCGATGGTGTTCCAGAGCTACGCGCTGTTCCCCCACCTGAGCGTTGCGGAGAACATCCTGTTCGGGCTGCGCGTGCGCAAGGTGCCCGCGGCCGAGCGCGCGGAGCGGCTTGCACGGGTCGCGACGCTGCTCGGACTGTCCGCGCTCCTGCACCGCAAGCCGTCGCAGTTGTCGGGGGGCCAGCAGCAGCGCGTCGCGCTCGGCCGCGCGATCATCGCGCAGGCACCCGTGTGCCTGATGGACGAGCCGCTGTCCAACCTCGACGCGCAGCTTCGCGCCGAGATGCGGCTCGAGATCCGCGCGCTGCAGCGCAAGCTGGGCATCACGATGGTGTACGTGACGCACGACCAGGTCGAGGCGATGTCGATGGCCGATCGCGTCGTGCTCATGCGCGCCGGTCGCATCGAGCAGGACGGCAGGCCGGTCGAGCTCTACGAGAATCCACGCAACACGTTCGTCGCGCGCTTCATCGGCACGCCGCCGATGAACCTGCTGCGGCTCGAGGCGGGCCGCGGCGGCGCCGTCATCGCCGGCACCGACGGCCCGGCGGTGCTGGACGCCCGCTTTGCGCCGGGGATGCTCGGCGTGCGGCCCGAGCACATCCAGCTCGCTTTCGAAAGCGGCGTACGCGCCGCGGTGGACAACGTCGAATACCTGGGCGGCGATTCGCTCGTGGGTTGCGCGATCGGCGGCCAGGCGCTCGCGGTGCGTGTGCCGGGAAGCGTCGGCGTGTCGCCGGGCGACGCGGTATGGCTGCGCTGGGCGCCCGGCGCCGCGCATTATTTCGACGTCGACGGCATGCGGGCGCACGGCGCGCCGCGCGAGGAGCCGTCGACGCTTCTGGCCTAGAGGACCGTTCGTGACGAAGGGAGGAGCAATGAAAATGCTGTCGCAGGTGTGGAGGGCCGCGTTCGCCGTGCTTCTCGTTGCCATCGCGGTCGGCGCGCACGCGCAGGCGCCGGTCGAGGTGCCGTTCTTCTATCCGGTCGCGGTCGGCGGCCCGATCACGAAGATCATCGACGGGCTGGCGGCGGATTTCGAGAAGGAGAACCCCGGCATCAAGCTGCACCCGATCTATTCGGGCAGCTACCAGGAGTCGACGGCAAAGGCGCTGACGGCGGTCAAGAGCGGTGACCCGCCGGTGACGTCGATCCTGTTGTCGACCGACATGTTCACGCTCATCGACGAGGACGCGATTGTGCCGTTCGACGAACTCATCAAGTCGGACGAGGACCGCAAGTGGCTGGCGAGCTTCTACCCGGCGTTCATGGAGAACAGCCAGACCGGTGGCAAGACGTGGGGCATCCCGTTCCAGCGCTCGACGATCGTCCTCTATTACAACAAGGAGGCGTTCAGGGAGGCGGGCCTCGACCCGAACCGGCCGCCGGCGACCTGGAGGGAGATGACGGAGTACGCGCAGAAGCTCACCAAGCGCGACGCCTCGGGGAACGTCACGCAATGGGGCGTGCAGATTCCCTCGTCCGGCTTCCCCTACTGGCTCTTTCAGGCGCTCGCCATCGAGAACGGCGTCAACCTCATGAACCAGGCCGGCACCGAGGTCTACTACGACAAGCCGGAAGTGATCGGCGCGTTGCAGTACTGGGTCGACCTCGTCAACAAGTACAAGGTGCATCCGCCGGGCATCGTCGACTGGGGCACGACCCCGAAGGACTTCTTCGAGCGCCGCGTCGCGATGATGTGGACGACGACCGGCAACCTGACGAACGTGAAGAACAACGCCAAGTTCGACTTCGGCGTGGCGATGCTGCCCGCGAACAAGCAGCGCGGCAGTCCCACCGGCGGCGGCAACTTCTACATTTTCAAGAAGTCGACGCCGGCGCAGCGAGAGGCCGCGTTCAAGTTCATCAAGTGGGTGACCACGCCGCAGCGCGCCGCTCAGTGGGGCATCGACACGGGCTACGTCGCTGTGCGTGCCGATGCCTGGGAGACGCCGGCGATGAAGAAGTACGTCGAAGGCTTCCCGGTGGCGGCGGTCGCGCGCGACCAGCTCAAGTATTCGAAGGCCGAGCTGTCGACGCACGACAACCAGCGCGTGACGAAGGCGCTCAATGACGGATTGCAGGCGGCGCTCACCGGCACGAAGACGCCGGAGCAGGCGCTGAAGGATGCGCAGCGCGAGGCCGACCGGCTGCTGCGCAGCTACAAGTAACAGTAATCGCGTGACGCGCACGCGCGAGTGGCTCTACGGCTGGCTGCTGCTCCTGCCGGCCGCGGTGCTGCTCGCGCTCTTCACGCACTACCCGGCGATCGCCAACCTCTGGCACAGCTTCCAGTCGACGCCGAAGGGCGCGCGGCCGGCACGCTTCGTCGGGCTCGACAACTACCGCGCGCTGATCGACGACCCGATCTTCTGGCAGGCGCTCTCGAATAACCTCTGGTATGCGCTCGGCACGATCCCGCTGTCGATCGCGCTCGCGCTGCTGATGGCCGTCTGGGTGAACGAGCGGCTGCCCGGCCGCGGCTTCGTGCGGCTCGCCTACTTCACGCCCACCGTGCTGCCGATGATCGCCGTCGCGAACATCTGGCTCTTCTTCTACACGCCCGGCTACGGCCTGCTCGAGCAGGTGACGGGCGCGCTCGGCTTCCCCAGCCACAACTGGCTCGGCAGCCGCGAGACGGCGCTGCCGGCGCTGATGGTCGTGACGATCTGGAAGGAAGCGGGGTTCTTCATGATCTTCTACCTCGCGGCGTTGCAGTCGATGTCGCCGCATCTCGCCGAGGCGGCCGCGATCGAGGGTGCCTCGCGCACGCATTTCTTCCGGCGCGTGACGTTCCCGCTGCTGATGCCGACGACGTTGTTCGTGCTCGTCAATGCCGTCATCAACGCGTTTCGCCTCGTCGACCACATCGTCGTCATGACGCGCGGCGGCCCCGACAACGCGACGGCGCTCCTCCTCTACTACATCTTCGAGATCGGGTTCCGGTTCTGGGATTCCGCGTACGCCGCGGCGCTCACCATGGTGCTCCTGGCGCTGCTCGCCGCCGCGGCGCTCTTCCAGTTCGCGTTCCTCGAGCGGCGCACGCATTACCAGTGACGCGATGAGCGCGAGCGTCTATGCCCCGCACGGCGCGGCGCGCGCGCTGGAGACGCTCGGCGCGTGGGTGCTGGCGCTGTTGTGGATCCTGCCCCTCGCCTACGCGTTCTGGACCGCGTTCCATCCGCCCGCGTACTCGACGAACTTCGCGCTGAACGCCCCGCTCACGCTTAGGAATTTCGAGAACGCCTGGCAGGCCGCGCCGTTCGCGCGCTACTTCGTGAACACGGTGATCCTCGTCACGATGGTGCTCGCCGCGCAGCTCGTCCTCGTCACGCTCGCGGCCTACGCCTTCGCCCGCTTCGACTTTCCCGGCCGCAACGTCGCCTTCGCGCTCGTGCTGGTGCAGCTCATGGTGATGCCCGACGTGCTGATCGTCGAGAACTACCGGACGATGACGGTGCTGGGCATCAAGGACACGATCCTGTCGATCGGCCTTCCGTACATGGCGAGCGCGTTCGGCATCTTCCTCCTGCGGCAGACGTTCAAGACGGTGCCGCGCGAGCTCGACGAGGCGGCGCGTGTCGAAGGCTGCTCGCCGCTTCAGACGCTGTGGAAGGTGTACGTCCCGCTCGCGCGCCCGACCTACATCGCGTACGCGCTGGTGTCGATCTCGTATCACTGGAACAACTTCCTCTGGCCGCTCATCATCACGAACTCGGTCGAGTCGCGACCCGTGACCGTGGGCCTGCAGGTATTCTCGGCCACCGATCAGGGCATCGACTGGTCGATCATCACGGCGGCGACGCTGATGACGAGCGGGCCGCTTTTGATCGCGTTCCTGCTCTTCCAGCGGCAGTTCGTGCAATCGTTCATGCGGGCGGGCATTCGATGATCCTCATTACCTGGAACGTGCAGTGGTGCCGCGGCATCGACGGCACCGTCGACGCCGAGCGTATCGTCCGCGAGGCGCGCGGCATGGCCGATTTCGACGTGCTGTGCCTGCAGGAGATCGCGGACAACTACCCGGACCCGCGCCTTCGCGGCAGCAGCGGGGAGGACCAGTTCGCGCGCATCGGCG
>JBLMWW010000090.1:0-27265 GCA_050257435.1 Rudaea sp. | reverse complement strand
CGATCACCTTGGCGGTCTCGTCGGGCCGGTTCCAGTAGCCCGACATCACCTGCGGCCCGCGGATGCAGATCTCGCCCGGCTGCCCCAGCGGGACCTCGCGTCCCGCGTCGTCGCGCAGCATCACCTCGGTCGACGAGATCGGCAGCCCGATCGACCCGTTGTACGCGGTCAGGTCGAGCGGGTTGATCGTCGCCGCCGGAGACGTCTCGGTGAGCCCGTAGGCCTCGATCAGCGGCTTGCCGGTGACCTGCTTCCAGCGCTTCGCCACCGCCTCCTGCACCGCCATGCCGCCGCCCAGGGTCAAGCGGAACGACCGGAAATCGAGACGCTCGAAGCGTGGGTGGTTGAGGAGCGCGTTGAAGAGCGTGTTGACGCCGGTCATCGCGGTGAAGCGATGGCGCCGCATCTCCTTCACGAAGCCGGGAATGTCGCGCGGATTGGTGATGAGCACGTTCTCGCCACCAACCGACATGAACACGAGGCAGTTCGCGGTCAGCGAGAAGATGTGGTAGAGCGGCAGCGGCGTGATGATCACCTCGCGCCGGCTCTCGTCGAGCATCGGCCGCACCCACGCGCGCGCCTGCAGCATGTTCGCGACCATGTTGCGGTGGAGGAGGATGGCCCCCTTCGCGACGCCGGTCGTGCCGCCGGTGTATTGCAGGAACGCGATGTCGTCGTGGCCGATCGGCACGCGCGAAAGCGCGAGCTTGCGCGCCTCGTGCATCGCGTCGGTGAAGCGGATCGCGCCCGGCAGCGACCATTTCGGGATCACGCGCTTCACGCGCCGCAGCACGAGGTCGACGATGCGCCCCTTGACGGCGAGCAGCTCGCCGATCGACGTGACGACCACGTGGCGCACCTTCGTGCGCTGCACCACCTGCTGCAGCACGTGCGCGAAGTTCTCGACGACGACGATGACCTCGGCGCCCGAATCGACGAGCTGATGCTCGAGCTCGCGCGCCGTATATAGCGGATTGACGTTGACGACCGTGCAGCCGGCGCGCAGCGTGCCGAACACGCAGATCGGGTACTGGAGGATGTTCGGCATCATCAGCGCGACGCGCGTGCCGCGCCCGCACCCCGCGTGCTGCAGCCACGCGCCGAACGTCGCCGACAGCGCATCGAGGTCAGCGAAGGCGATCGTGCGGCCCATGCACGAGAAGGCGGGC
Source organism: Rudaea sp. (assembly GCA_050257435.1). Taxonomy (GTDB): domain Bacteria; phylum Pseudomonadota; class Gammaproteobacteria; order Burkholderiales; family Casimicrobiaceae; genus VBCG01. The sequence continues at coordinate 26,096 of JBLMWW010000090.1, read as the reverse complement.
CGCGTCGCGAACTTGCGACAGCTCTCCTCGAACACCTCCCGCACCGAGGCGTATTCGCCGACGTCGATTTCCGCCGGGACGCCGGGTGGATAGCTCTTGAGCCAGATCCGCTCCACTGCTCCCTCCGTCGCGCGTCGTGCGCGCAAGCTCGTCGGCTTCCGCGACGCGGCGCGCGTTGGCCGCGCAGCACCGCGGCCGCCGCCGGATCGTACACCGCTCGCGCGCCGGTGACCCGTCACGCGGCCGAGCGTGCGTACTGCAGCGGCCCGCCGCGAAACGGTGCGAAGCCGGCGCCGAAGATGGCGCCGGCATCGACCAGATCGGCGTCGGCGACGATGCCCTCGGCGAGCGCCGATTTCGCCTCGGACACGAGCGGAGCGACGAGGCGGCGGCCGAGATCGGCCGGCACGCCGCTCGCGGCCTGCTTCTGCGGCCGCCCGTTCACCCAGGTATAGAAGCCCTTGCCGCTCTTCTTGCCGAGCTCCCCGGCCGTCACGTGCTGCATGAGGCTGCGCGGCGCCTCGCCTTCGCTGCCGAGCATCTTGCCCACCGCGACGCAGATGTCGAGGCCGACCGTGTCGGCGAGCTCGATCGGTCCCATCGGCATGCCGAACGCGACGGCGGCGGCGTCGACGGCCTCGGGCGCGATGCCCTCGTCGACGCAGCGCATCGCCGTCATTAGGTACGGCGCCAGCACACGATTCACGAGGAAGCCGGGCGCGCTCTTGACCGGCAGCGGGAGCTTGTCGATCGCGCGCACGAACGCCGCGCCACGCGCGACCAGTGCGGAATCGCTGTCGCGGCCGGCAACGACCTCGACCAGCATCATGCGCGCGACCGGGTTGAAGAAGTGCAGGCCGATGAGCCGCGACGGTGCGGCGAGTGCGCCCGCGATCTCCTCCAGCGGTATCGACGAGGTGTTGGTGGCGAGGATCGCGTCGGGGTGCGCGCGGGCCTCGACGTCGGCGAAGAGCCGGCGCTTGGCGTCGGCGTTTTCGAAGATCGCCTCGATGATCACGTCGGCGTGCCGGACACCGTCGCCACGGACGTCGGGAATCAGGCGATCGAGTGCGTCGCGCACGCGCCGTGGCTCCTTCAGCCGATCGGCGAAGAGCTTCGCCGCGCGCTTCATCGCCGGAGCGAGCCGCGCTGCGTCCTGGTCCTGCAGCGTCACGGTGAAGCCGCGCAGCGCGCACCACGCGGCGATGTCGCCGCCCATCGTGCCCGCGCCGACGACGTGCACCCGCGACACGCTCGACGACGGCGCCTTGCCGAGCGACTTCAGGCGCTCCTGCAGGTGGAACACGCGCACGAGATTCGCCGCGGTGGGCGTCGCGACCAGCGCGTCGAGCGATGCCGGATCGCCGCGCGGCGGCGCGAGCGCGTCGCCGTCGAAGCGCTCGAAGAGCTCGAGGATCACGTACGGCGCCGGGTAATGCTCGCGGCGCGCGCGGCGCGCGACCTGCTTGCGCGCGTTGGCCGCGATGTAGCGCCGCGCGAGGGGCGCGAGCGTGAGCGACAGCGGAAACGGCAGCGTGCGCGGTGCCGGCTTTGCGCGCAGCACCCCGAGCGCGGTGTTCTCCATGATCCGCGCCGGGACGCACTCGTCGGCCAGACCGAGGCGTTTCGCCTTGCGCGCGTCGACGGTCTTGCCGGTCAGCAGCAAATCGAGCGCCGCGGGCGCGCCGATGAGCCGCGGCAGGCGCTTGATGCCGCCCCAGCCCGGCACGATGCCGAGCATGACCTCGGGCAGCCCGAGGCGCGTCGAGGGCTCGTCGACGACGACGCGATAACGGCACGCGAGCGCGAGCTCGAGGCCGCCGCCGAGGCAAAAGCCGCGGATGAGCGCCAGCGTCGGGTACGCCACCGCGGCCAGGCGGTCGAACGTCTGCGCGCCGTATTCGACGAGCGCGCGCGCGACGTCGGCGTTCGCGATGTCGCCGAACTCGTCGACATCGGCGCCGGCGATGAATCCGTTCGGCTTGCCGGAGCGGATGACGAGGCCGCGCGGGGGATCTCGCTCGAGCGCGTCGAGTGCTTCGCGGAACTCGGCGAGCACCGAGCGCGACAGCGTGTTCGTCGTCGCATTCGCCCGGTCGAAGATCAGGGTGGCGATGCCTTCCGCATCGCGCGTGAGTGTCCAGTGTTCCACTTGTGTACGCCCTAGGGTCGCTCGACGAGCATGGCGCCACCCTGCCCGCCGCCGATGCAGATGCTCGCCATCCCGCGACGCCCGCCGGTGCGTTCGAGCACGTCGAGAACGTGCAGCACGATGCGCGCGCCCGATGCGCCGACCGGATGGCCGAGCGCGATCGCGCCGCCGTCGACGTTGAGCCGCGCCGTGTCGAGCGCGCCCAGCGCACCGGGAAGGCCGAGCTCCTCGCGGCAGAAGGCGTCGTCTTGCCATGCGCGCAGGCACGCGAGCACCTGCGCGGCGAATGCCTCGTTGATCTCCCACGCGTCGAGGTCGTTCAACCCGAGGCCCTGGCGCTTCAGGATCGGCGTGGCCGCGTACACCGGACCGAGCCCCATCTGCGCCGGATCGAGCGCGGCCCATTGCGAGTCGACGATGCGACCCTTGGGCGTGAGCCCGAAGCGCCGCAGCGCGTCCTCGGTGGCGAGCAGAAGCCACGCGGCACCGTCGGTGACCTGCGAGCTGTTGCCCGCCGTGACGTTGCCGTACTTGCGGTCGAAAAACGGCTTGAGGCGCGCGAGGTTCTCCGGCGTCGAATCCTCTCGCACCCCGTCGTCGGCGGGGTACACGTTGCCCGCGCGGTCGTAGAGCGGAACGATCTCGCGCGAGAAATGCCCGGCGCGCTGCGCGGCGAGGACGCGCGCGTGGCTTTGCGCCGCGAACTCGTCCATCTCACGCCGGCTGATGCCGAAGCGAAACGCGAGGTTCTCCGCCGTCTGGCCCATCAGGAGGCCGACGACCGGATCGGTCAATCCCTTCATCAGTCCGATCACGGGGGCGAGATAGCGCAGCTTGAGCTGCGCGACGAGCGCGGCGCGCCTGCCGAGCGTCTTCGCGGCGTACCAGTCGGCGAGCCACGCGACCATCGCATCGGAAAGGAGCAGCGGGGCGCGCGACAGCGCGTCCACGCCGCCGGCCAGCACGAGCTGCGAGCGGCCGACGCGCATCGAATCGATCGCCGAGTCGAGCGCCTGCATGCCCGACGCGCAGTTGCGCATCACGGTCCAGCCGGGAACCTTGTGTCCGCAGCCCATGCGCAGCGCGACGACGCGGCCGATGTTGACCTCGTCGGGCGCGGGCGCGGCGCAGCCGAGAATGACTTCGTCGAGGTCGGTCGGCGCGAACGGCTGCCGCAAGAGGAGCGCGCGGCCGGCATCGGTCGCGAGGTCCGATGCGGCGAACGGGCCGGGGCGGTTACGCGCCTTCAAAAACGGCGTACGCGCGCCGTCGACGATAAAGATCGAGGTGTCCATCGTTTACGGATATGGGTGCGGACGCGGCTCAGGCAACGGCGCGCCGCATCGCCTGTGCCGCCGTCGGCCGCGCCGCGGCTTGCGCCGCCCCGCCCTGATCGTGCGGCACGAGGAGCGACGTGCCGAGGTCCTGGCCGAAGTCGTCGACGCGCACGACCTGCGCGACGACCGCGCGCTGATCGGCGAGGAGCGCAGCCTCGGATTCGGAGATGATGCCCGCCGCAACGGCGCGCGCGTCGAGCACCGCCGGCCCCTCGCCAGGGGCAAGGCGGCCGTCGAGGCGGCCCGCGCGCAGCGCATCCTTGAGCTTGCGCTCGATCGGCTCGCACGCGATCGTCAGGCCGAGCGCTCGCTCGAGCATGCCGACGGGCTCCGCGGGATCGCCGATGAACATGCCCGCCGTCAACCGGTCGCGGGTCGCGGACGGCTCGATCAGGAGCTTCGCGACGGCGTGCCCGAGGTCGTCCGGCGGCGCGACGTACGGCCGGCCGAGCGGGAACACGACGCGGCGCATCAGCGCGCCAAGCAGCGGGTTGGGGAAGTTGTTGATGACGCCTTCGAGCGCGTTTTGCGCCTTCAGCATCGAATCCCAGACCGCCCAGTGCATCACCGGCGCATCCGCCGCCTGGCGGCCCTCGTGCTCGAAGCGCCACAGCGTCGCCGAGCACAGATAGAGCTGCGACAGCACGTCGCCAAGCCTCGCGGACAACTTCTCCTTCCGCTTGAGCGCCCCGCCGAGGGAACCCATCGCGACGTCCGCCAGAAGGGCGAGCGACGACGAAAGGCGCGTCAGCTGCTGGTAATAGCGGCGCGTCTCGGGCGCGACGCCTTCCGGCACGCGCGCGAAGTGCGAGCCGGTCAGGCCGAGCACCAGCGTGCGCACGAAATTGCGCGCAGCGAAGCGCATGTGCGCGAAAAGCGCGGCGTCGAAGTCGCGGATCGCCTTCCTGCGGTCGCGCTCGTGCGTGGCCGCCATTTCGCGCAGGACGAAGGGATGGCAGCGGATGGCGCCCTGCCCGAACACGATGAGGCTCCGCGTCAGGATGTTCGCCCCCTCGACGGTGATCGATACGGGCATCTGCATGTATGCGCCGCCGAGGAAATTCGACGGACCCATGCAGATGCCCTTGCCGCCCGCGATGTCCATCGCGTCGTTGATCACCTCGCGCTGGCGGCTGGTGATGTGCAGCTTCGCGATGCCGGAGAGGACCGACGGCTTCTCGCCGCGGTCGACGAACGTCGCGGTGAGCGTGCGCGCCGCGTCCATGACATAGAGATTGCCCGCCATCCGCGTCAACGCCTCTTCGATGCCCTCGAAGCGCCCGATCGGCATCTTGAACTGCGTGCGCACGCGGGAGTAGGCGCCGGTGGTGCGCACGGTGAGCTTCGCGGCGCCGGTGTTCGAAGACGGAAGCGAAATGCCGCGGCCCGCCGCGAGGCATTCCATCAGCATCCGCCAGCCCTTGCCGAGCATCGGCGCGCCGCCGATCACCCAGTCCATCGGGATGAACACGTCGCGCCCCCAGTTCGGGCCGTTCTGGAACGTGCAGTTGAGCGGCATGTGCCGCCGCCCGATGTTGACGCCCGGATGCGACGTCGGAATCAGCGCGCACGTGATGCCGAGGTCCTCGCGCTCCCCGACGAGGTGGTCGGGGTCGTACGCGCGAAACGCGAGCCCGAGCAGCGTCGCGACGGGCCCGAGCGTGATGTAGCGCTTGTCCCAGGTGACGCGCAGGCCAAGCACGCGCCTGCCCTCGTGCTCGCCGTGGCAGACGACGCCGAAGTCGGGAATCGAAGCGGCGTCGGAGCCCGCCTGCGGGCTCGTCAGCGCGAAGCAAGGAATCTCGAGCCCGCGCGCGAGCCGGGGCAAGTAGTGGCGCTTCTGCTCGTCGGTGCCGTAATTCAGCAGGAGCTCGCCCGGGCCGAGCGAGTTCGGCACGAGCACGGTGACGGCGACCGTGCCGCTGCGCGTCGAAAGCTTGGTCACGACCTGCGAGTGCGCGTACGCCGAGAAGCCGAGGCCGCCGTACGCCTTCGGGATGATCATGCCGAGGAAGCCGTGATCCTTGATGTACTGCCACACGTGCGGCGGCAGGTCCTTGTAGACGTTGGTCGTCTCCCAGTCGGACACCATGCCGCAGAGCGTCTCCACCTCGTGGTCGAGGAAGTGCTGTTCCTCCGCCGTGAGCCTCGATGCGGGCGTGGCGAGGAGGTCGTTCCACGCGGGGCGGCCGGCGAAGAGCTGCGCGTCCCACCCGACCGTGCCCGCCTCGATGGCCTCGCGCTCGGTTTGCGACATCGGCGGCATGACCTTGCGAAAACGCAACAGCAACGGCCGGCTGATCAGGGCGCGCCTGACCGGAGGGACGACGAACGGCACGATGAGGACGACGCCGACGGCGACCAATGCGCCGAGCCAGGCGAGGAAGAAGCTCATGGGAATCTCCGTGTGGGCGTCGCGTCAGCGGCGCAGCGCGAGCTCGTCGTCGAGCTCCCGGGTGACGACGCTCACCGCGGGCAGCGGTGCGGTCAGGCCGGCAAGCAGGAATGGCGCGAGCCTGCGCAGCAGGATCTCGTCGTTCGTCGACTCGTGGGGATTGAGCTCGGCGATGAGCTTGAGGGCGTCGGTGCCGGCGAGCGTGTACGACAACGCGCCCATGATGAAGTGCAGCCGCCACGACAGCTCCTTGCGCGGGAGGTGCGGCAGCGCGCGGGCGAACGCGGCCTTGAAGCGCGCGATCATTTCGCCGTACTGCTCGGAGAGAAAGCGGCGGATGAACGGGGCCGGATCGGCGTAGGCGCGTCCGAGCAGGCGCAGGAAGTCCTTGCCGCCGCGCGCGCGATCGCGCGCGAGCTTGAGCGCCGGGATGAGCAGCGCGACGAGGATGCGCTCGCACGGAACGGCCTTGGGTGCGCATTCGGCCTCGAGGCGCGAGAGCAATTCGACGCGCGCCTGGTTCATCGGGTCGAGGCGGCGCGTCAGGACCGACTGGAAGAGCTCCTCCTTCGACCCGAAGTGATAGTTGACCGCGGCGAGGTTGACGCCCGCCGCCGCCGTGATCGCGCGCAGGCTCGTCGCCTCGAAGCCGTGCTCCATGAAGAGCGCCTCGGCCGTGTCGAGCACACGCTCCTTCGTCGCGTTCGCGCCGCGGCCCTCGAAGAGCGGCACGACCGTGCCGCCGCCGCGCGGCTCGCGCATCCCGCCGTCACCTGATTTCATCGCGCCGTCGTCCCGTCCATGATCAAACGTTCGTTTGAATCATATGTTTGCTTGCGCGGAAAATCAAGCGGAGGGCGAGGATCCGGGATCGAGGGCGCGTTGGCGTCATGCGTCGGGCGAGGCGGTGGCAAGCGTCAGGTTGCGAGATCGCAAGCCGATGGCGGCAAGACGCCGTATCCTCGCCCCTTGCCCCTCGCCCCTCGCCCCTTGCTAAGATGACCGTACGAACGCCGGGAGGCACCCATGGCGAAGATCTCGATCGACCGCTCGCATCGCTTGTCGCACGCCAAGGCGAAGGACCTTGCCGAGCGCCTCGCGAAGGATCTCGAGGAGCGCTTCAAGTTGAGCTGGAGCTGGGAAGGCGACGCTGTGCACTTCGAACGCCCCGGACTCGCCGGCCACATGCACGTCGGCCGGACGACGATTCGCCTCGACGTCACGCTCGGGCTGCTCCTCTCGCCGCTGCGCCCGGCGATCGAGCGGGAGATCCACGCGCAGCTCGATCAGCTCACGGGACCCGCGAAGCGCGCCTGATCCGGCGCCCCGGCCATCGGGTCGGGAAACGGATCGTCCGCGCCATGGACGATCGCCTCGTGGATCGTCGTCTCGCGACTTTCCACCGTGGCGAGAAACTCGGCCGCGCCGCCCATCTCCGCGAAGGCGTTGAACCCGCGCTCGAGAAAGTCCTGCAATGCCGCCAGGCCGGCGAGGTGCGCCGGCCGGCGCATCATCTTGAGCGCGGTCCGCAGCATCGGCTTGTGCACGTAACGGTCGAGCGCAGCACCGACCTCGCCGGTCAGCCGGATCTGGCGCAACCGCAGATCGTGCCGGTCGATCGCCCGATACGCCCGGCAATAGTCGGCAACGGTGAAGCCGGGCATGCGCGGGCCGAGCGCGTCGATCATCGCGCGGTCGAGCTCCTGCGACAGCGCGTTCAGCGCGACTGCCGTGGCGACCGTCTCGAGGACGCTTTCAGGCAGCAGGCGTCGCATCGCCGGGACGACACGCACCAGATCGGCGTCGCGCTGCGCGAAGTCGGCGCCACCGTACAGGTCGGACTCGAAGAACGCCATCGCCGCTGCGTAGCGCGGCGACGCCTCGAGATCCGCATAGGTGGTGCGCAATCGGCGCACCTGCCACGCCGCGAGCGTGGTCAGCGCGCGATCGAGCGCGGGATCGGCCGCGCGCTGCGTGTTGCGCCGCTGCACGCGAGCAAGCTCGCGCAGAAGCGACGCAGCCGCGCCGGTCTCCACGAACTCGGTCATCGGTGGTGAAGGGTCGCGCGCACCGCGCAAGTCTAGCCCGCCGTGAACGCGGGGTCGGCCTCGCAGGGCTTTAGATTGATTGCTCTACCGCCCGCGACTATCGTCGGCCCGAGCCTCCCTTCATGCGTTCCGCGAGCACCCCACCTGCGAGCCCGTCGCGCCGCCGGCTGATCTTCACCGGCGTGGCAGGCGTCGCCGCGCTCGCCCTCGCGCGCTTCCTGCAGCCGGATCCCGCGCGCGAAGCGGGGGGCCTTCGGGGGCTGTCGCCCCATGGCGAAGAGATCATGCGTGCGCTCGTGCCTGCCTTTCTCGACGGCGCGTTGCCGGCGCAGGCGCCGGAGCGGCACGCCGCCGTCGCGGCAACGGTCGACGCGATTTCGGCGGCGATCGCCGGCCTGCCTCCGCTCACGCGCGACGAGCTTTCCACGCTCTTCGCAATCCTCGCCTTCGCGCCGCTCCGGATTGCCGTGGCCGGGATCGATCGCGCCTGGCCGGACGTCGCGATCGAGGACGCGCGCGCGTTCATCGAGCGGCTGCGCACGAGCCGCATCCCGCAGAAGCGCGCGGCGTACGACGCGTTTCACCAGCTCACGCTTGCCGCCTGGTACGCGAGTCCGCGCGCGTGGCCCGCGATCGGCTACGCCGGTCCGCCGCGATTGCCATGACGACGTCGATCCCCGATCCAATCCGCGCGGGAATCGCGCAGGGCTGGCGCGTCGTCGACGCGTCGCAGCTCGACCGCGACCTTACGCTCGACGCGGACGTCGCGATCGTCGGCACGGGCGCGGGCGGCGGCATGGCGGCCGAGACGCTCGCCGACGCGGGCCTTCGCGTCGTGCTGATCGAGGAGGGGCCGCTCAGGTCGTCGAGCGATTTCCGCATGCGCGAGGCCGACGCCTATCGCGACCTGTACCAGGAGTCGGCCGCGCGCAAGACGGCCGACAAGGCCATCAACATCCTGCAGGGACGCTGCGTCGGGGGCGGCACGACCGTCAACTGGACGAGCTCGTTTCGCACGCCGCCGGCCACGCTCGCGCAATGGGCGTCGGTGCACGGCGTAGGGGGCTTCGGCGTCGACGATCTCGCGCCGTGGTTTGAGCGCGTCGAGGCGCGCCTCGGCGTTGCGCCGTGGACCGTTGCGCCGAACGCGAACAACGCGGCGCTCGCCGCCGGCGCGCGCCGGCTCGGGGTGCGCGTCGACACCATCCGGCGCAACGTCCGCGGCTGCTGGAATCTCGGCTACTGCGGCATGGGGTGCCCGACGAACGCGAAGCAGTCGATGCTCGTCACGACGATCCCGCACGCGCTCGACCGCGGGGCGACGCTCGTCGCGCGCGCACGCGCGCAGCGCCTGCGCCTGGCCGGCGATCGCGTCGTGGCGCTCGACTGCGCGGCGATGGATGCGGCGGGGACCGAACCGACGTCGCGGCGCATTCACGTGCGCGCCCGTTTCTTCGTCGGCGCGGCCGGCGCGATCGGCACGCCCGCGTTGCTCATGCGAAGCGCCGTTCCCGATCCGCACGGGACGATCGGCGTGCGCACGTTCCTGCATCCCACGATCGTCTCGGCGGCGCTCATGCCGGAACGCATCGACCCCTACGCGGGGGCGCCGCAATCGGTCTACTCGGACCATTTCATGGGCGACCCCCAGGGACCGATGGGCTTCAAGCTGGAGGCGCCGCCGGTGCACCCGGTGCTGGCGGCCATCACGCTGCCCGGGTATGGCGTCCGCCACGCATCGTGGATGCAGCGCCTGCCCCACATGCACGTGGTGATCGCTCTCTTGCGTGACGGCTTCCACCCGGAAAGCGCGGGCGGCCGCGTGCGTCTCGCGGGCGACGGCACGCCGCTCCTCGATTATCCGCTTACGCCGTACCTGTTCGACGGCGTGCGCCGCGCGATGACCGCGATGGCCGAGATCCAGTTCGCCGCCGGCGCCACGACGGTCATGCCGGTGCACGACGAAGGTGATGGCTACGCGACGTTTTCCGCGGCGCGCGCCGCCATCGCCGCCTTCGACCTGCGCGCGCGCGCAACGACCATCGTTTCCGCGCACGTCATGGGCGGCTGCGCGCTCGGGTCCGATCCACGCCATTCGGTGGTCGACGGCACCGGCCGCCATCACCATCTCGAGAACCTGTATGTCCTCGACGGATCGCTGTTCCCGACCTCCGTCGGCGCGAACCCGCAGCTCTCGATCTACGCGATTGCCGCGATGCTCGCCGCGCGCATGGCTAAGAATGCGGCATGAGACGAGGATCGAGGCTCGAGGGAGCGGCCGCGTGTTGCGAGCATCTCGACGAGCCGAGCGTCCTATTCGCCGCAGCCTTCGGCGGCCGCATGACTCCGCCGCTACCTCGATCCTGGATCCTCCATCCCAGCCCCTGCTTTTAGTGTGATCCCTCTAGACGGTGCGCGTAACGTGTGGCCATCGAGAACCCCGCGCTATGCGCCTCACAGGAGAAATCGCATGTCCAATACGCTGCGTCTACGAATCCCGTCCGCTGGCGAAGCGATGATCGCCGTCCCGCGGCAGTTCTGGCTCGCGTCGCTCGGTGCCGCTGCGGTCACCCGCGAATGGGCCGCGAAGGATGCGCGGCCGATGTTCCGCGCACTCGTCAAGGAAGGCGCGGCCGTCGAGTCCGCGGCGCTGCGCCGCGCCGGGCAGCGGGTGGACGTCTCGATGGAGCGCGCCACCACGCTCGTGCACGACGTGCGCAACGGCGTCACGTCGTCGGCACGCATGCTGGCCGGCATTGCCTCGTCGCTCACACGTCGCTTCCCGGCGGTGCACGCCCGCGTCGACGTCGAAAGCCCGGCCGCACCCAAGCGCGCGACGAAGGCGCGACGCGGTCGCAAGGCCGCCACGGCTCGTCGGCGCACCGCCAAGAGCGGAACGGCCCGCTGATCGGCTAACATTGCGGCAACGGAAGGGCCGGATCGGGTGACGATCCGGCCACCGTACGTTCGTGGCCGCGCTCGGCTGCGCTTTTTCGAAGACCTTCCCGCGCGATCGACGCGCTCGCGGACGACGGTAGCCGATGAACCCGAAGGAACGCGCCCAGCCGGTGCGCCCCGTCGTGCCGGGCCAGGCGGCCGCACCTCGCCCACGCCACGCGCCGCGTCCGGCGATGCCGCGCAAGATGGGCGTGGCGCTCGCCGGTGGCGGGCCGCTCGGCGGCATTTACGAGGTCGGCGCGATGCTCGCGCTGGCCGATTCGATCGAGGGGCTCGACTTCAACGCGCTCGACGTCTACGTCGGCGTGTCGTCGGGCGGCTTCGTCGCGGCCGCGCTGGCGAACGGCATCTCGCCGGCGCAGATGTACCGGCTGTTCATCGACGACGGCCGGGACGCGGCGCTCAGGCCCGAGATCTTCCTGCGCCCGGCGCTGCGCGAGTTCCTGCGCCGCGCCGCCGGCGTTCCGTCGCTCGCGTCGCACGCGGCGCTGCAGTACCTCCGCGACCCGCTGCATCGCGGGCTCATCGAGTCGTTCGCCACGCTCGCGCGCGCGGTGCCCACCGGCCTCTTCGACAACGCGACGATCGATAGCTTCCTCAAGCGGCTCTTCGCGGCCCCGGGCCGGTCGAACGATTTCCGCAAGCTGCGGGCGCGACTCTACCTCGTCGGCACGAACCTCGACACCGGAATGCCGGTCGCGTTCGGCGCACCCGGCTTCGAGCACGTGCCGATCTCGCGCGCGATCCAGGCATCGAGCGCGCTCCCCGGACTCTTTCCCCCGGTCGTGATCGACGGGCAGCACTACGTCGACGGCGCGCTCAACAAGACGCTGCACGCATCGCTCGCGCTCGAGGAGGGGGCCGACCTCCTGTTCTGCGTCAACCCGCTCGTGCCGTTCGACGCGCAGTCGGCAAGCCGCCGCGGGCGCATCACGGTGCAGAAGCTCGACCGCGGCGGCCTGCCGCTCGTGCTGTCGCAGACGTTCCGCGCGATCATCCACTCGCGCATGAAGGTCGGCATGGAGAAATACGCCACGCAGTATCCGCATGCCGATATCCTGCTCTTCGAGCCCGCGCGCGAGGACGTCGAGATGTTCGTCGCCCGGATCTTCAGCTATTCGCAGCGCCGCAAGCTGTGCGCGCTCGCCTTCGCGTCCACGCGCGATTACCTGGCGCAAAATGCCGCGAGCGTCGCGCCGGTGCTCGGGCGCCACGGCCTTGCGCTGCGCGAGGAGCGGCTGGCGGACGCGTCGCGCAAGGTGCAGGACGCGCTCACCGATCCGCGTCCGCTTCACAGCGGAACGAGGCGCGCCACGGTGCGCTCGGTCAAGCGCGACCTCGACTTCGCGCTGTCGCATCTCGAATATGCGCTCGCCGCGCTGCGCGGCGCGAGTTAGGATGAACGACCCCCACGCTCGCTGCGCTCGCTGCCCTCCCGGGGGGCGGGTCGGTCGCTTGGGGCGGCCCGGCGCGACTGACACGTGAACGCCTCCCGCGTTTCGCCGCAGCGCGCCGGCCTCGCTCGGGCGCGCCGCGACGCCAGGCGCTGACGCGCGGATGCCGAGGAAGGAGCCGCGCCGCACCCGGGAGAGGATCGTCGAAACGGCGCTTTCGCTTTTCAACCGCGAAGGCGAGCCGCACGTCACGACGGCGGACATCGCCGACGAGATGAACATCAGCCCCGGCAATCTCTACTATCACTTCCGCAACAAGGAGGAGATCGTCGGCGAGCTCTACGACGCGCTCGAGCAGTCGATCGCGCCGCTCTTCGGCATTCCGTCCGCCGCGGCGGCGAACGTCGAGGACTTCTGGCTCTTCCTGCACCTCCTGTTCGAGCGGATGTGGGCGTACCGCTTCTTCTACCGCGACCTCGACGACATCACGGCGCGCAATGCGAAGATCGCGCGGCGCTTCGCGCTGCTCACCTCGCGCGGTCGCGACGCCGTCGCGGACCTGTGCCGCGGCTTGCGCAACGCGGGCGCGATGGATTTTTCCGACGCCGAGCTGGCGGCGCTCGCGACGAACGTCATGATCGTCGTCACCTACTGGATGTCGTTCCAGCGCCTTTCGCGACCCGTCGCGGCCGGGCAGGACCGCGACGCCGCCGGCATGCGCTTCGAGCACGCCGCCGCGCAGGTGCTCGCATTGCTCGCGCCCTATCTGAACGGCCCCGACCGCGCGCTCGTCGAGCGGCTTTCGGCCGCGTATCGCGAACCGGCCGCATCTTCGTCGAAGGAGTGACGTGGCAAGGAAATGGACCCGATTTGCCCACGCCGACAAGGCGTTCGAGTACGAAGGCCCGGCATTGCGGAAAGCGTGGCCACGGCTGCACCGGGGCGACCGCGAGCCGTTCCCGAAGGATGCGGCAGTTGCCGACGCGTGGCGGCACTTCCATGCGGGGCGTTTCGCGGAGGCGGTCGAAGCCGGCCGCGCCGCCGGCGGAGCGGGGATCAACGCCGCGGTCAAGGCGCAGTGCGTCTACGCGTCGTACGTCGAGCGCGACGGGAAAACGCGTCTCGCGCTTCTCGACGAGGCGGCGCGGTTCGCCGATGAGAGGCGCAACGCGGCCAAGCGCGACGCCAACGCGCACTACCTCCACGCATTCGCGCTCGGGCGCTACGGGCAGGCGATCTCGGTGACGAAGGCGCTCGCGCAGGGCCTCGGCGGGAAGATCCGCGACGCGCTCGCGAAGGCGCTCGAGCTCGAGCCTGCGCACGCCGAGGCCGCCGTCGCGTTCGCGACGTATCAGGCCGAGGTGATCCACAAGGTCGGCGCGATGATCGGAGGACTCACGTACGGCGCGAAAAAGGACGCAGCCCTCGCGCATTTCGAGCAGGCGCTGGCGCTCTTCCCGGAATCGCCGATCATCCACATCGAGTACGGGAACGGCCTCATCCTGCTCTTCGGCAAGGACCGGCTCGACGAGGCGACGAAGCAATACGAGATCGCCGCGGCGGCTGCGCCGCAGGACGCGATGGAGTGGCTCGACGTCCAGCGGGCCAAGGAAGAGCTGTCGTAGCGGCGCGTGCAGGGTCGGCGTCCGGCGCGCCACGGAAGGCCGTCGAAGCGGCCCGCCGAAGCTGCTCGGCGTTAGGCGAGCCAGGGCAGGCCCGCCGTAGAGGCTCCCCGTAGCCTTGCCGCCGGGCCGCTCCGGCACGCGCGACTGGCGTCAATCTTGCATGCTGGCCGGCATGCATTACGCCCGCCATGCCCTCGCGGCCCTCGCCGTCGGCGCCGCGCTTGCCTTTCCCGTCCCCGCATCCGCGCAGGACAAGGGACCCGCCGGGGAACACGTGGACACGCTGCGGCGCATCCGCGACACCGGCACGCTCACGCTCGGCGTGCGCGAGGCGAGCGTGCCGTTCTCGTTCGTCGACGGGCAGAAGCAACCGCAGGGCTACTCGATCGACCTGTGCCTGCGGATCGCCGACGCCATCAAGTCCGAGCTCAAGCTGCCCAAGCTCGACGTGCGCTTCCTGCCGGTCACCTCCTCCAACCGCATTGCGATGGTGAAGGACGGCAAGGTCGACCTCGAATGCGGCTCGACGACGAACACGCGCGAGCGGCAGAAGGACGTCGCGTTCGCGTACACCACGTTCGTCGCGGGGATCAAGATGCTCGCGAAGAAGTCGGCGAACATCCATGACGTGGACGACCTGCGCGGCAAGACCGTCGTCGTGACCAAGGGCACGACGAGCGAGAAGATGCTGAAGCGGATGAACGAGGAGCGCGTGCTGAAGCTCACGATCCTCGAGGCGAAGGACCATCACGAGGCGTTCACGGCCGTCGCGACCGGGAACGCCGTCGCGTTTCCCATGGACGACGTGCTGCTCTACGGCCTCATCTCGAAATCCGACAAGCCGGCCGAGTTTGCCGTCGTTGGCAAGTACCTGTCGGTGGAGCCGTACGGGATCATGCTGCGCAAGGACGATCCCGCGTTCGAGCGCCTCGTCGATCGCACGCTGAACGAGATGTTCCAGAGCGGCGAGGCGCGGCGCATCTACGCGCGCTGGTTCTCGACGCACGAGCTCACCGTGCCGATGAGCCAGTACCTGAAGGAAGCGTTCCTCGTTCCGAACACCTATCCCGCCTGGCCATAGCAGTCCGATACGGGTCCCCGGGCGCCCTGTATCACGCTGCCGGTCCCTCGCGCAGACGCGTCATCACCGCTTCCGCGAGCGCCGGGTCGAGATCGCCCTCGCGCGGCCAGGGGGAGAGCAGCGTCACGAGCACGAGCGTCTCGAACGCCCGCGAGAACAGGCGGCCGATCCGCTCGGGGTCCGGGCACAGGCCCCGGTCGGCGACAATGCCGAAGCGCACATAGCCGTCGTAGGAGATGATCGAGACGCCGAGGCCGATCGCACCCGTCTGCGGCACCCAGAACATCAGGCTCGACAGGCGCGCCCCGCCGAGCCATAGCGGCACCTGCGGGCCGGGCACGTTGGTCATCACTGCGCTGGCGTTTCGCGCGAGCGAGGTCAGCAGAGCCTCCTGCAGCATCCGCGGTCCCGTGCCCATGGCGGCGAGCAGGCCGAGCGCGATCACCGGCTGATACGAGCCCTTGAGAGCGCGCATGTTTCCGCGCACCGCTTCGAGCCGTGCGATCGGATTCGCGATGCCGAGCGGAAGATCGAGGAAGACCAGGCCGAATTCGTTACCGAGGGTGTACGCCGTCTCGATCGGCCGCAGATTGACCGGGACGAGCGCGCGGAACGTGACGTCGTCGACGGGGTCGCCGTGCGCGATCAGGTATTCGCGCAGCGCCCCCGCGACGCAGGTCAGCATCACGTCGTTGACCGAGGCGCCCAGCGCGTGGCCGACCGCCTTCACCTCGTCGAGCGGCAGCGGATCGCACCATGCCACGCGCTTCGTCACGCCGGGCACGCCCTTGAAGCGGGTCGGCGAATCCTCGCCCATCAGCGCGATCCGCGCGAGCTCGGCGGTGAAGGCGGTGCCGTGCTCGGCGAGTGCCAGCGCCTGCGTCGGCTCGTTCCACAGCGCCGCCCCCTTCTCGAGCAGCATGCCGCCGACCTTGCGTGCGGCCTCGACCACCCCGGCGAGCGGGGGCAGGAACGCGCCGAATCCCTCGTCGGGTCCGGTGCGCCTGCGCGCACGCGCATCGAACGGCATCGCGGGCGGTCCATCCGCGCTCGCGTCCATCATCGACAGCATGACGCGCACGAGCGCAATGCCGTCGGCGTAGCAGTGGTGGAAACGCGCGATGACCGCCGAACCCGCGCGATAGTTGGTGACGAGGTGGAACTGCCACATGGGCCGCCGCCGCGAAAGCGGCGTGGTGACGAGCCCCGAGGCGAGCGCCTGCAACTCGCGCTCGCCCGCGCGCCCCGGCAGCCGCACGGTCACGACGTGCGCCGCGATGTCGAAATGCGCGTCGCGCTGCCAATACGCCCCGGTCGCCGTTTCGACGGCCCGATCGCGAAAGCGGGGAAAGACGAGGAGGCGCGCCTTCACGATGCGCCGCAGGCGCGCGATCGAAAGCGGCCCGCTGAACGTCAGCACGCCGCAGATCATCATGAGGTTGTGCGGCCGGTCCATCCGCAGCCATGCGGTGTCGACGGCGGACATCCTCTCGCGCTTGCTCGCGGGCATGGGAATGCGGTGCGGGATCTCGCAACGCGCGTTCGTTGCGCGCGCGCTGGCGTCCGCGCTAAAGTAGCATGAAAGAACGGACGCCGGAGGCCGGCATGGTCGCAGCGCAGAACCTGAAGAAACGCTTCGAGGCCGCGGCCGTCGCCGCCAAGCAGACGAAGAAGCGTCCCGACAACGCGACGCTGCTCAAGCTTTATTCGTACTACAAGCAGGCGACGCAGGGCGACGTTTCGGGCGAGCGTCCCGGCATGCTCGATTTCGTCGGCGGCGCGAAATACGACGCGTGGGCGAAGCTCAAGGGCATGAGCGCCGACGAGGCGATGACGAACTACATCAAGCAGGTCGAGAGGCTGAACCGCGCGTGACCGCGCCAATCGGCCTCGCGACGTCGGAGGCAGGCTGCCGATCGGGGTCAGACTCGGACTCGATCGGGGTCAGACTCGAATCTCGCTGGTGATCGGGGTCAGACTCGAATCTCCCCCGCCTGATCGGGACGACGTCCGAGATCGTTCCGCGAGATTCGAGTCTGACCCCGATCACCTGACCCCGATTACCAACCGGTCGCCGCTTACGCTTCCGCCGCTTCGGCCGGCACCTTCTTGTTCGCAGCCCGCTTGCGCGGCGCACCCCCGCGTGCGCCCTTGGATGCAGCCTTCCGCGGCGCACGCTTTTGCGCGGGCGGCTTGCGCGTACGCGTTTCGCCGGTCGTCCTGATCAGCTCGTTCACCGCGTCCGACAATGCGTCGACGCGCGCGGCGAGGCGCTCGACGTCGCTTTGCGTGTGCACGCCGAGCCGCGCGAGCGCGCGCGCGACGCGATCCTCGAAGACCTTTTCGAGCTTGTCCCAGGTGCCGCCTGCCATTTGCTGCATCTCCTTCGCCTTGCTGCGGGCCGCGGTCCGGGCCGCCGCGGCGGTCTGGGAAGCCGCGTCGCGCGTCCGGGCCTCGACGGCGTCGCCCTGCTTCACCAGCGCCTCGAACACCTTCGTTCCCTCCGCCTGCGCGCGCGCGAACGCGCCGAGTCCCGCGAGCCAGATCTGGCGCGGCGACTCGAGCACCATGCGCGCAAAATCCTTCGAGTCCGTCGCTTCCGCGGCATCCCGCGCCTGCCGTGCCTTCTTCAACATGACCGTCCCGATCGTCGTGCGCGAGGCGGCGGGCCCCGCAATGGCAGCATTCTAGGCATGCGCGTGTAGAGCGTGCACTCTAAACGCCGCGGCGGCTGCAATCGGGCGATACAATCGACGCCCCGCGGCGCCGCGCCGCGTACGTTCGGAGGGGGATCCGTGGCGTATTTCGTGACTGGCGCGACCGGCTTCATCGGCAGCTATCTCCTTCCGAAGCTCATCGAGCGCGAGGGGCGCATCTACGTCCTGGTGCGCGAAGGCGCGCTCGAACGCCTCGCGCTGCTGCGCACCGCATGGGGCGTCGACGACAAGCGCGTCGTTGCCGTCGTGGGCGACCTCACTGCGCCCGATCTCGGCATCGCCGCCGCCGATCGGCGCAAGCTCGCCGGAAAGATCCGGCACTTCTTCCATCTCGCTGCGATCTACGACATCCAGGCGTCGGCCGAGGCGCAATTCGCTGCCAACGTCGCCGGCACGCGGCACGCGGTCGCGGCGGCGGAGGCGATCGAAGCGGGATGCTTCCACCACGTGAGCTCGATCGCCGCGGCCGGCCTCTACGAGGGCGTATTCCGCGAGGACATGTTCGAGGAGGCCGAGGAACTCGATCATCCGTATTTCCGCACCAAGCACGAGGCCGAGGGCGTCGTCCGCCACGAATGCAGCCGCCCGTTCCGGATCTATCGTCCCGGCTTCGTCGTCGGCCACTCCAAGTCCGGCCAGATCGACAAGATCGACGGCCCGTACTATTTCTTCAAGGCCATCCAGAAGATGCGGCAGTTGCTGCCGCCGTGGATGCCGACGATCGGCGTCGAAGGCGGCCGCATCAACATCGTTCCCGTCGACTACGTCGTCGACGCGCTCGACTTCATCGCGCACAAGCGCGGGCTCGACGGCAAATGCTTCCACCTGACCGACCCGGCGCCCCACCGCGTCGGCGAGGTGCTGAACATCTTCGCCCAGGCGGCGCACGCGCCGAAGATGACGATGCGCATCAACGCGAAGCTGTTCGGGTTCATCCCGGCGCCGATCCTCTATGGCCTCGGCTCGCTCGCGCCGGTCAAGCGGGCAATGCGCGTCGTGCTGAACGACCTCGGCATTCCACGCGACGTGCTGCCGTTCATCAACTGGCCGACGCGCTACGACAACCGCGAAGCGGCGAAGGCGCTCAAGGGCTCGGGCATCGCCGTTCCCGCGCTCGCGTCGTACGCGGCGAGGCTCTGGGACTACTGGGAGCGCAACCTCGACCCGGACCTCTTCATCGACCGCAGCCTCGCCGGGCGGGTGCGCGGCAAGGTCGTCGTCGTGACCGGGGCGTCGTCGGGGATCGGCCGGGCGGCGGCGCTCAAGCTCGCCTCGGCGGGAGCGCGGGTCGTGCTCGTCGCGCGCGGCGAGGAGAAGCTCGTCGAAACCAAGCGCGAGATCGATTCGACGGGCGGCAGCGCGGTCGTCTTCACCGCCGATCTCGCCGACATGCACTCCTGCGACGCCCTGGTGCGACGCGTGCTCGACGAGCTCGGGAGCTGCGACTTCCTGATCAACAACGCCGGGCGCTCGATCCGGCGCGGGATCGTCCACTCGTTCGATCGCTTCCACGATTTCGAGCGCACGATGCAGCTCAATTATTTCGGCGCGATTCGCCTGATCCTGGGGTTCCTCCCCACGATGATCGAGCAGCGCGCCGGGCAGATCATCAACATCTCGTCGATCGGCGTGCTGTCGAACGCGCCGCGCTTCTCGGCGTACGTCGCGTCGAAGTCGGCGCTCGACGCATTCTCGGCATGCGCGGCCTCGGAATTCCTCGACAGGAACATCAGCTTCACGACGATCAACATGCCGCTCGTTCGCACGCCGATGATCGCGCCCACGAAGATGTACGAGAGTCTACCGACGCTCGCGCCGGAGGAGGCGGCGGACCTGATCGTCGAGGCGATCGTCCACCGGCCGGTGCGCATTGCGACGCGGCTCGGCGTCTTCGGCGCGGTGTCGCACGCGGTCGCACCCAAGCTCACGCAGGTGCTCCTCAACACCGCGTACCACATGTTCCCCGAGTCGCCGGCGGCGCTCGGCAAGAAGGAAGGCGAGGCACCGAAGCTCTCGCCCGAGCAGATGGCGTTCGCGCAGATCACGAAGGGCATCCACTGGTAACCGGCGGCCGGGCGCAAGCGCGCGGACGACCAGGAGTGGATGCCGGTGCGGCTGCCACGCGAAACGCGTTTTGCTCGTCAGGCATCGAGCGAATCTCTGAGTCAGCTGCTTAGAGATGCGAATTCGGGGATGCGGAAGCGCCGGCGGTACGCAGCCGGCGTCAGCCCGGTCGTGCGCTTGAAGAGACGCCGGAAGAAGGCGGCATCCTCGTAGCCCACGCGCCAGCTGATCTCGTCCACCGATGCTTCCGTGCGCTCGAGCCGCCGCTTCGCGTCCTCGACCCGCAAACGCTGGACGTACGCGATCGGGGGGAGGCCCGTCGCGCTCGTGAAGCGCCGCTTGAAAGTGCGCTCGGCGAGCTTCGATCGCTCGATCATCGCCTCCACGGGATTGGCCATGGCGAAATGCGCGCTCAGCCACTGCTGCGCCCCGCGGATCTCCGCGTCGCCGTGGTCGCTCCTGCCATCGAAGACGATGTAGGGCGCAAGCCCATCCTGATGCCATTGCAGCGCGAACATGCGCGCGACCTCCTGCGCCGTCGTTGCACCGGCGTAACGGGCGACGAGGTAGAGGACGAGGTCGTGCCAGCTCGTCGACGCACCCGAGCTGACCAGCTCCTCGCGTGAGCCGGAGATCACGAGCACGCGTTGCGGATGAATGCGAACGGCCGGATAGGCCGCCGCAAACGCCCGCGCGTAGTTGAAGTGGACCGTCGCGTCCCTGCCGTCGAAGAGTCCCGTCTCCGCGAGCAGGAAGATGCCTGAGCAGGCCGAGCAGAGCATGGCGCCGCGGTCGTACATCGCATGCAGCCACTCGACTAGGCGCCCGTAGCGTCCCTTCCGCCACCGTTGCGCTTGCGGCAGCACGACCGACGGGACGATGACGATGTCGCTCGTCTCGATGCTTTCGATCGCCCGCGGGACGTCGATCGGCACGCCGCTCGCCACTGCGAGAGAGCCCGCGGCCTCGCCGACGATGTCGACATGAAACGGAGGCGGTGCAAGCGGGCCTCCGTCGAAGCGGTCGAGCAGCGCGTGCGCACTCATCACGTCGAAAATGCCGAACAGCGTCGAGGCCGCCGCCTCGGGAAGCGCCACGAGGCTTACGTGATGCTGATGCGACGCCGGAAGGGTCGACGGCCGGGCCATGGCGGATGATCCTACTCGACCACGGCCTCGGACGCGCGGTCGCGGTACCGTCGGTCCTCCCCGACGCTTGATCGGATGTGGCACGAATGGACCGATCGCGTGCATTTTCGGCTCTTCCGGCCGTGCGGCTCCTTCGCGGATGATGGCAGCGAAGTCTGGATACCTTCGAAACCATCGACCAAGGAGCGAACCATGGATGCATTCGTCATCGATCAAGCGAAGCTGCAAGCCTTTCTCGCGCGTGCCGTGGGCGACCTGTCCGCGGGCTATGGCGGCGTGATGGTCAGCCTCGGCAGCAAGTTGGGACTATACAAAGCGATGTGGGGCGCCGGCCCGGTCACTGCCGGCGAGCTCGCCCGGCGCACCGGGTGTGCGGAGCGCTACGTCGCCGAATGGCTGAACGCGCAGGTCGCAGGCGGCTACGTCGACTATCACGCCGTGAGCCACACGTACGAGCTTTCTCCCGAGCAGGCCGCGGTGCTCGCCGACGAGGAGAGCCCCGTGTTCATTCCGAGCGCGTGGCAGGTGCCGGCGTCGATGTGGTTCGACGAGGAGAAGGCGATCGAGGCGTTCCGAAGCGGCAAGGGGATCGCCTGGGGCGAGCACGACGCACGCCTCTATTGCGGCGTGGCCGCGTTCTACCGCAACGCGTATCAGGGCAGTCTCGTATCGGAGTGGCTGCCCGCGCTCGACGGCGTCGTGGAGCGGCTCGAGGCCGGCATCGACGTCGCCGATGTGGGCTGCGGGCACGGCCATTCGAGCATCCTGATGGCGCAGGCCTTCCCGCGGTCCCGGTTCCACGGCTTCGACACGCATCACGAGTCGATCGACGCGGCACGGCGCAACGCGGCCGACGCGGAGCTCGGCGAGAACGTCGCGTTCGACGTCGCGCGGGCCGTCGACTACCCGGTCGGGAACTACGGGCTCATCTGCTTCTTCGACTGCCTCCACGACATGGGCGATCCGGTCGCCGCCGCCCGGCACGCCGCGGAGGCGCTCGCGCCCGATGGCACGGTGATGCTGGTCGAGCCATTCGCGAACGACGGCGTCGAGGACAACGTATCGCCGGTCGCGCGGCTCTATTACGCGGCGTCGACGACGCTTTGCTGCGCCCACTCGATTTCCGAGGGAGGCAGGCTGGTGCTCGGCGCGCAGGCAGGGGAAGCGCGACTCGCGGAGGTGTTTCGCAAGGCGGGATTCACGCGCTTCCGTCGCGCCGCCGAGACGCCGTTCAACCTGATTCTCGAAGCGCGGTTGTAATCGACCGGAGGGGCGGCGCGCCTTGCATCTCGCCTCATGGCGCGCTCGCCCTTCCGGTCGAGACGCGTCGCCTTCAGCGCTCCGCCGGCGCTTTCCGCGCCGCGCCAATCTCGTCTGCGACGAACGCGAGCACGCGGGGATCGCCGAGAAGCGCGTTGTGCCCGATCCCGGTGAGCGCGACGTCCACCGCGCCCGGCAGCTCGGCGGACGTCTGCGGCGCCACCATCGAGTCATGCCACGACCACAGCGTCACGAAGCGCAGCGCCGGGTCGAGCGGCTCGCGCTCGAGCGCAGCGAGCCACGCGTTCCCCGGTCGCAGCTGCGCGAGCGACGTGCCGAAAAAGAGCCACGCGTGCACGCTTCCGTGGTGCGGCGCGCCGATCGTCACCACGCGCGCGATCTTCGCGCCGCCGTACTTTCGCAGGTACGCGCGCGCCACGAGCCCGCCCATGCTGTGCGTGACGAGCATCACCTTGCGCGTGCGGCATGCGGCAAGGATCGCGTCGATCTTGGCGGCGACCTGATCGGCGAAGTCGTCGATCGATGCCAGCGGCGGCCCATAGGAGAGACTGTAGATCCCGGTCAGGCGCTCGCGGCGAAGATGGCGGTCCATCGTCACCCACACGCCAGCGTTGCAGAGGACGCCGTGCACGAGCAGGACCGGCGTGGCGACGGCCGCCGGCGCCGGATCGCGCACGAGGAGCCCATAGAGCATCATGCGGGGCGCAGCGCCGGCGAGCGTCAGGTATTCACGCCAGAAGAGCCGCAGGCTCGCCTGCGGGCCGATCCGCGCCGCCCGCGGTCGTGGCGAGCGCCAGATCCAGGCGATCGCGAAATAGATGCCGCATAGGAAGAGCACGAGGCCGAAGTAGATCAGCACGCCGCCCGCGATCCATAGCGCGAGCGGGCTGCCCGCGGCGACATGCGGCGCCGCGAGCGTGGCGTAAACCACGAGCGCGACCGCGTTGAACACCCAGAGCGCGATGGCGGTCCACATGCGCCGCGATGGTAACGCGCCACGCCGCGGCCGCTGTGCGGGTCAGGTCACGTTCGCCGCGCTGACGTTCTGCGCGCGCCAGTTGCGCAGTGCCGTCACCGACACGGCAAGTTCGGGAACGAGCAGGACCCCCGGCAAGGTCTTCCGTATGCGGCGCGTCATCTCGCCGCCCGCCCACAGCGCGACGGCGGGCGGCAAATGGCGCCGCAACCGCGCGAGGCTGTCGGTGGCCTGGCGCACGGGAAACGCCGACGAGAAGGACAGCGCAACGATGTCGATCGCGTGCGCCAGCGTGGCGCGGCGGATGTCGTCCAGCGGCGTCTGGGGCCCGAGCGAGATGCAATGCGCGCCTTCGGCCACGAGCAGCGCCTCGACGAGCAGCAGGCCGAGGCCGTGCTGCTCGCTCGGCAACGTCGTCAGAAGGACGCGCGGATGTCCGGCCTGCCGCGGGAAGGTGGTGATCGCGGTGCGAACCGACGCCTGCACCTGCTCGGTGTACTCGTGCTCCTCGAACACGTGCAGCTCGCCCCGCATCCACGCCTCCCCGACGAGACGGTTGAGAGGCGCGAGCGTATTCAGCACGAACCGCTGGAGGCCCTGCCGCATCAGGGATTGCGCGAGCGCGTGCTGGAAGGCGACGACGTCGTGCGCGCGCAGCAGGGTCAGGACGTCGCGCTCGAGCGCGGGCGCGGCCGCGTCGGCGCGCAGGGGCGCGCGGGCGTCGGCAAGCGCGTTCAACTCATCGAGCGTAAGCCCGATGATCTTGCCGGGCCGCACGCCGATGTCCATCAGGCGCTTGATCGCGCGGAGCTTCTCGGTCTCGGCCTGCGAATACTGCCGCTCGCCGTTCTCGTCGCGCGCGGGCTTCGGAAAGCCGTAGCGCCGCTCCCACATCCGCAGCACGTCCTTGGAGAGGCCGGTCTCGCGCTCGACCGCGCTGATGTTCTGCGCCAAACCGCTGTTTTCCTCGTACATCGTCGTAGGAATTTGTCCGATTGCCGGCGTGTTAGCCGGGAAGTATCGTACTCGGTCAACAACCAGACGGGCCGGCATGGACGGGATGCGGACGCGGTTTGCGGTGTTTGCCTTGGCAGCGGCCGGTGTCGCGCTGGTCGGTGCCGGATATGCGCTGCTCGATTACCTCGGCCGCGATCTCGTCACCGACGCGTTGGGCCCGATCGCGACGATCACCGGCGAGCCGTCGCAACCCGTGCCCGACGAGCCTTCGACGCAGCACGAAGCGCCGTACTTCCCGGTTCCGCCGCCGCTCGACGACGAGCGCGTCGTCGACGCGCTCGGGCCGATCGCCAACGTCGCATGTCACGACGAAGACCGCCCTGCGCCGGCGACGCACGTTCCGGATCGCTCGCGCCTCGACGGCCTCGATGCGCCGCTCGGCTCCATTTCCGCCGCCTGCATCGCGCTTGAGGCAAGCCATTCCTGATCGATCCGCTGCCGGCGTCACGCCACGGCGCGCACGATCGGCGCCACGCCGTTGATCGTCGCGATCGTCTCGGTGCCCGGGCTCGTGCACTGCTTTCCGCCGACGATGGCCGGCACCAGGCGAGAACTGGGGTCGGAACGCTAGGCAACGCGAGCGCGAAGGACATGCATGCGACGATGCGCAAAAGCGTCGCGTCGCAGGTGGGAGAGCGCCGCCGCGTGCGGCGGGAATTGAGCGTTTCCCGCTATAATAACCAGCTAGGGGCGAGCTAGCTCAGCTGGTTAGAGCAGAGGAATCATAATCCTTTGGTCGGGGGTTCGAGTCCCTCGCTCGCTACCAGAATTCGCTGGGTGTATTCCGGTCACATGGGTGACGGTTTATACCGGAGACATGGGTAACACTTTCGCCTGGAACGGGTTCTCTGCCGGTTCCAGGCGACATGTCTGATCATCGAAGAATCCCAGATCGTATTGCATGAAGGTCGCGAGCCAGATGCGCTCGTCGACCTGCGTGACGCCGACCTTCTGACCGGCGAACACCGTGCTCAGGTTGATCTTGCGGCGACCGAAGCAGACGCGACCGCAGTTGGTGACGGTGACGGTGCGGTCGTGTAACGGGTAGGTCAGCTCACCCAGGCCGCGATACGGCCGCGGTGACGAGGCGTAGAGCTCGGCGGGATAACGCATGTTGAGTGCCTGGTGTGGGCGCTCGTGGTTGTAGCAGGCGATGAACTCGTCGAAGCGCTCCTGCTGCTGGAGTAGGTTCTGCGCGGCCGGCTTGGTGGCTTCCTGCTTGAGGGTCAGGTGCATGCGTAAGCTTCCCCGTCAAGTAGACAGTTCTAAACTGGAGTTTCCAGAGCGAGCACTGCTCGCGATAGCGCGCCGGCGGCAGGCTGCCCAGCGCATCGTGGGGTCTGATTTCGTTGTACCGCTCGAGCCACTCGGCGGTGATGTCCCGCACCTCGGCGAGTGAGTCGAACAGGTATGCGCTCAGTACTTCCTCGCGGTACGTCCGGTTGAAGCGTTCGATGTAGGCGTTCTGGTCGGGCTTACCGGGCTGGATGAAGCGCAGCTCGATGTCCTGCTCTTTGCACCACTCGGTGAATGCCTGGCTGGTGAGCTCGGGACCGTTGTCGCAGCGGATCGCGCGGGGCCGGCCGTGCTGATCGATCATCTGCGCTATGAACGCGATCACACGACTTGCCGGAATGCTGACCGCTACGTCGATACCCAACGCACCTCGGTTCGCTTCGTCGATCACGTTCAAGGTTCGGAAGACCTTCCCGCTGTACAGCGTATCGCGCATGAAATCCAGCGCCCACACGGCGTTCATCCGGGTTTCAACGGTCAGCGGCCGACGCTCGCGCTGCGGCACGCGTCGCCTCGTGCGTCGCGGCAGGTTTAGGCGCAGTTGGCAGTACACGCGCCAGGTACGCTTGTGATTCCAGCCGTAGCCTTGTGACCGTAGCCGGTCATG
>JBLMWW010000089.1:0-10503 GCA_050257435.1 Rudaea sp. | reverse complement strand
AATCAATCCCAGCTCAGCGCGCCCCCGGTCTGGTACTCGATCACGCGCGTCTCGAAGAAATTCTTCTCCTTCTTGAGGTCGATCATCTCCGCCATCCAGGGGAACGGGTTGTCCGCCTTGTCGAAGAGCGGATCGATCCCGATCTGCTGGCATCGCCGGTTGGCGATGAAGCGCAGGTACTCCTTGAACATCGGCGCGTTGAGGCCGAGCACACCGCGCGGCATCGTGTCCTCCGCGTAGGCGTATTCGAGATCGACGCCGCGCTTCATCAGCGCGCGGATCTCCTCGCGGAACTGGGGCGTCCACAGCTGCGGGTTCTCGAGCTTGATCGTGTTCACGAGGTCGATGCCGAAATTGCAGTGCATCGACTCGTCGCGCAGGATGTACTGGTACTGCTCCGAGGCGCCGGTCATCTTGTTCTGGCGCCCCATCGCGAGGATCTGCACGAAGCCGACGTAGAAGAACAGTCCCTCCATGATGCAGGAGAACACGATCAGGCTCTTCAGGAGATGCTGGTCCGCCTCCATCGTCCCGGTCCTGAAGTTCGGGTCGGTGAGCGTTTCGATGAACGGGATCAGGAACTCGTCCTTCTCGCGGATGGACTTCACCTCGTGGTAGGCGTTGAAGATCTCCGCTTCGTCGAGACCCAGGCTCTCGACGATGTACTGGTATGCGTGCGTATGGATCGCCTCCTCGAACGCCTGTCGCAGGAGGTACTGCCGGCACTCCGGCGCCGTGATGTGCCGGTAGGTGCCGAGGACGATGTTGTTCGCGGCGAGGCTGTCCGCCGTCACGAAAAAGCCCAGGTTGCGCTTGACGATCAGACGCTCGTCGTCGGTCAGGCCGGCCGGGTTCTTCCACAGCTCGATGTCGCGCTGCATGTTGATTTCCTGCGGCATCCAGTGGTTCGCGCAGCCCGCGAGGTATTTGTCCCACGCCCACTTGTACTTGAAGGGCACGAGCTGATTGACGTCGGCCTGGCCGTTGATCACGCGCTTGTCCTCGACGCGCACGCGGCGAAAGCCGTTGTGCAGTGCCTGCTGCTCGACGTCGAGGTCGTGCACGGGCTCGCGCGACAGGGCGGCGGCCGGCAGCGGATGCACGGCCGCGGTGCGGCGGAGCGGGGCGGTCGGCGGGGTCGGGACGGCAGGCAAATCGTCGTCGAAGCTCAGCATGGTGACTCCAGAATCTTCTTGTCGTTGGATCGGGCGCGCGGTGGGATCCGGCTCCCGCCGCCCTTCGCGAGGAACGACGGCGGGCCGCGATCACCGGCGGTCAGTGCATCGGATGCAATTTGTCGTAGAGAAACTCCGGCGTGAAATCCTGGCCTTCGAGCCAGGCGATCGACGCAAGTCCGTAGTCCAGGTAGAACTGCGAGAAGCGCTCGCGATCGCGCAACGGCTCGAGCTCTTCGCCATGCAGCTCGTCCGCGAGATCGACGACGCCCTTGCGGCCATCGTTGAATTCCAGCCAGACCTTGTAGTCACCGAGCCAGCGTGCGTCCACCACGTGGCGGGGCGCAAACTCGTACCGGGCCAACTGCAGCCTCCTTTCGCGAAGTAGATGACCGGCGCGGCCGGCAGGGCGCGCGCATCGCTGCGAACGCCGTCCCGAACCGCCTACCACCGGGAGCCCGGTGCTGGGAAAAGTCGGCGCGCGGCAACGACGCCCGCGCGCCCCCAGCAGAACCACCGCAAGCCGTTTCCGGCGTCTTCGGTCGTGCCGGCCCCTGGCGCGTCCACGCCAACTTCGCGTCCTGTCCGGGTTCGCGCGGGTCCATCGTCCCGGTGCGGCCGCGCCATGCTCTTGGTCATCGCTGCCGTCGCCTCACCGGTTCACCGAATCTCGTCGGGCGCCGTGCCGGTGAGAATCCACCGGGCGACGACGTCCACCACCTGATGTTCCTTGCCGTAGAACTGCGCCGCGTTGGCGCGGCCGGCGCCGAACGCGTCGCGATGGATCTGCCGCTCGTCGTGCACGGTGACGAGTGTCCTCCGACCGCGTGCGCGAGCGAGGGTGGCGTACGACGTGGCCGGATCGTGGCGGTGCCTCACGGCAAGCACGCGCATCCGTTCGGACTTCTGGGGCTGGTCGAGCGCCTCGTCGACGCATGCAAGCAGCACCGCACCGGCGAGGTCGTCGATGCTCGCGGTCGCAATGGCGGCCGAGAGCGCGCCGTGGTTCATCCCGAGCACCCACGTGTGCGTCGTCGGCCATTGCGCCTGCGTCCAGCGCACGGCGGCCTGGAGGTCGGCGACGTGCCGATCGGAGAGCCGCCAAGCGCGATCCATCACCGGCCGATCCGTCGGCGGGGAGAGTGCGACGACAGCGCCCCCGATCGCGTTCGCGAGCTTTTGACGCTGCGCCGGCGAGAGTCCGCCCTCGACGCGAGGGACGCCATCCTCGGAGGTCACGGCGAACCCGCCGCCGCCGCCGCCGAGCACGATCAGCGCATGACGATCGAGCGCCGGGGGCGCGATCGCCTCGGTCACGAGCAGCACCTCGCGCACGCCGGGGCGGGACTCCAACACCTGGACGCGCTCGCGGAGCGCCTCCGATTGCACCGCTTCGGGCGCAATCGAAAGGGCAAGGGCCGCCGTCATCGCCGCGCGTCGCAACGCCGACCTACGGGAAAGCCTCGCGGCTCGGGCTAAACGGGCCGGTCGCCGCAATCCCTCGGTGCGCGGTCGGGCTCATTGACACGCCTCGCACTCGGGATTGTCGATCGCGCAGAACTTCGGCTCCGCCTCGACGGGCGGTGCCGCCGCGACGTGCGATGCCGATGCGCCCATTGCATTCGTCGCGCCCGATTCGGAAACGGCGTTCAGTTCTCCGCCGCGTCCGGTCGACTTCTCGGCCGAGGTCTTCGCGAGCGTGCGCAGGTAGTACGTGGTCTTGAGGCCGCGGATCCAGGCGAGCTTGTAGGTGTCGTCGAGCTTCTTGCCCGAGGCGCCGGCCATGTAGATGTTGAGGCTCTGCGCCTGGTCGATCCATTTCTGCCGCCGGGCGCCGGCTTCGACGATCCATGCCGGGTCGACCTCGAACGCGGTGGCGTAGAGCGCGCGCAGCTCCGCCGGGACGCGGTCGATCTTGGCGAGCGAGCCGTCGAAGTACTTGAGGTCCGACGCCATCACGTCGTCCCACAGCCCGAGTGCCTTCAGGTCCTTCACGAGCTGCTCGTTCACCACGGTGAACTCGCCCGAGAGGTTCGACTTGACGTAGATGTTCTGGTACTCGGGCTCGATCGACGCCGCGACGCCGATGATGTTGGAGATCGTCGCCGTCGGCGCGATGGCGATGCAGTTGGAGTTGCGCATGCCGTGCGCCGCGATGCGCGCGCGCAGCGCGTCCCAGTCGAGCGTCGACGAATCGTCGATCTCGACGTAGCCGCCGCGCTCGTCGCGCAGCATCGCGAGCGTGTCCTGCGGCAGGACGCCGCGATCCCAGAGGCTTCCCCGGTACGACGCGTAGCGGCCCCGCTCCTCGGCGAGCTCGGTCGACGCCCAGTACGCGTGGTAGCACACCGCCTCCATCGAGGTGTCGGCGAACGCCAGGGCCTCTTCCGACGCGTAGGGATAGCGCAGCACGTGCAGGCAATCCTGGAAGCCCATGATGCCCAGGCCCACGGGCCGATGCCGCAGATTGGAATTACGCGCCTTCGGGACCGCGTAGTAATTGATGTCGATCACGTTGTCGAGCATGCGCATCGCGGTCGTGATCGTGCGCCTGAGCTTCGCCTGGTCGAGCTCGAAGCGTCCATCCACCTCGTGCATGTGCGCGAGCAGGTTCACCGAGCCGAGGTTGCACACCGCGATCTCGGTCCCGCTCGTGTTGAGGGTGATTTCCGTGCAGAGGTTGGAGCTGTGCACGGTCCCCACGTGCTGCTGCGGCGAGCGAACGTTGCAGGCGTCCTTGAACGTGATCCAGGGATGCCCGGTCTCGAACAGCATCGAGAGCATCTTGCGCCACAGCTGCACCGCGGGGATGCGCTTGAAGAGCTTCAGTTCGCCGCGCGCGACCTTGTCCTCGTAGCGCGCGTACGCCGCCTCGAACGCGCGGCCCCACTTGTCATGGAGGTCGGGCACGTCGGAGGGGGAGAAGAGCGTCCAGTCGCCCCCTTCCATGACGCGCTTCATGAACAGATCCGGGATCCAGTTCGCCGTGTTCATGTCGTGCGTGCGGCGCCGGTCGTCGCCGGTGTTCTTGCGCAGTTCCAGGAACTCCTCGATGTCGAGGTGCCACGTCTCGAGGTACGTGCAGACGGCGCCCTTACGTTTGCCACCGTTGTGCGCGAGGCCGGCCGCGGTCATGTACGACTCGTCGACGTCGACCTTCAGGTCCACGACGAGAGGCTTCGGCGCGATGGGGTCGATCGCGCGAATGCGCGAGAAGACGGTGCCGCCGAGCGTAATCCAGTTGCGCTTGGCAATCGGCCTGCAGCCCACGAGCGCGGCAATCTCGGGCACCGCCGGGATGCGCAGGTCGAACGCGTCGGTCATGCCGCGGAAGGTGATCGACGAGCCATCGGAGCGCGTCGCGGTGTGTCCGTTTTGACGCCGCCGCCGCTGGCCGCTGACCGGAACGCCGAGCCGCAGGCATTGGTACCGCACGCCTTCCGCGAGGGGTGGCGAACTGGTGGTGAAATAAACCTCCGCGCCGCGCGACACGCCGCCATCCGTTTCCAACAGGCCGCGGAGCAGCGCGAGCGTCTGGGGGCGCGGGAGGTGCGCAAGGCGCGGTGCGATGCGCTTGCGGTGCTGTTCGTCGTAGAGATCCTCGTAGGAGAAGGGGAGGGTACGCGGCCCGGCACCGACGATCCGTCCCGTGGTTGCGTCACGCACGACGCCGCGACCCGCCGCCCAGTGCACCTGGGCGTACGTTCCGCCGCGGGCGGTTTCCCAGCAATGCACGCCGCGCTCGCGGAGGTACTCCCGCACGAAGTCCAGATGCTCGTCGCGCTCGGGATTGCCCGACACGCCCCATTGCTGGCCATCCTTCGACAGGTGCCCGTCGCCGAGCAGGATGCCGTAGAGGCGCGCGTCGTCTTCCGTGAGGCCCTCGACGGGCGTGATTTCCGACGGGACCGTGAAGGCGAGGTAGTCGCCGACCCGAAGCTTTCCCGCGTCTGTCCACCGTGGCGCCGACTTGCCCTTGGCGATCGATTCGAGCGTGCGCGCACACGACTGCGCGAGCGGGACGCCGGTCAGAGCCCAGAACGGATGGCCGTCGGTGACCTCGATCGGCGCAAGCGAATGCTTTACGTCGATCGCGACCATCGCATCGTGCTGTTCGTAGACCAGCTTGTCGATCACCTCGCGGTACACGCCGCTCTGGCCGAGCACGAGGTCGCCTTCGTGCACCTGGCGAATCGGCAGCACGCCGCGCGCCGTGTAGACCGGCGTATCGGGCGCGAAGCACTGGTTGACCGCGACGGCCGTATCGTTGACGACCTTGAGGAACGGCACGACGCCCTGCGACTTGCCGTTCGTGCCCTTGATGTGCGAGCCCATCGCGCGCACGTTCGTCCAGTCGTTGCCGAGGCCGCCGGCGAACTTGGAGAGGAGGGCGTTCTCCTTGATCGCCTCGTAGATCCCGTCGAGGTCGTCCGACACCGTCGTGAGGTAGCACGACGAGAGCTGCGAGCGATGCGTGCCCGAGTTGAAGAGCGTCGGCGTCGAGCTCATGAAGTCGAACGTCGACAGCACGTCGTAGAACTCGATCGCGCGCGCCTCGCGGTCGATCTCGTTCAGCGCGAGGCCCATCGCCACGCGCATGAAGAAGCACTGCGGCAATTCGAAGCGGCGCCCGCCGACGTACTGGTCGACGAGAAAGTAGCGATCGTAGAGCGTCTGCAGGCCCAGGTAGCCGAACTGCAGGTCGCGCTCGGGTTTGAGCGCGGCGCCGAGGCGCGCGAGATCGAACTGTGCGAGCGCCTCGTTCAGGAGGCCGATCTTGATGCCGTGCTCGACGAACTGCGGGAAGTACTCGGCGTACTTCGTCTGCATGTCGGCCTGCGTCGCTTCGACGCCGAGCGCCTCGAAGCGCAGCGCGTCGAGGAGCAGCCGCGCGGTGACGTAGGAGTAACCCGGGTCCTTCTCGATCAGCGTGCGCGCCGCGAGCACGACGCACTTGCGAACCTCCTCCATCGGCACGCCGTCGTAGAGGTCCTTGAGCGTCGCCTTCAGGATGCGATTGGGCTCGACCCCCGCCTGTCCCTCGCACGAGGCCTTGACGAGATCGGACAGGCGCTCGAAATCGAGCGGCTTGCGCACGCCGTTGTCGGTGACGTGCAGCGTCGTGTCCTCGGCCCTCGGCGGCGGCTTCTGCTGCGCGCGCTCCTGCGCCCGCTTCTCGCGGTAGAGGACGTACGCCCGCGCGACTTCGTGCTCGCCGCCGCGCATGAGCGCAAGCTCGACCTGGTCCTGGATCTCCTCGATGTGGATCGCGCCGCCGTCGGGCTTGCGCTTCAGCAGCGCGGCGACGACGGCGTCGGTGAGGCGCGTCACCTGATCGCGAACGCGCGCCGACCCGGCGCCCTGGCCGCCGTTGACCGCGAGGAACGCCTTGGTCATCGCGATCGTGATCTTCGCCGGCTCGAAGCCGACGACGGCGCCGTTGCGGCGGATCACCTTGAATTGCGAGAAGCGCGGATCGACGCTGCTCGCCACCGGACTTCCGGGTTCTCCCACGATCAATTCACGCGGCGGTGCCGGCGTGGGCGAACCGGAAGAGGGGGCGATGCGCATGGGTCGACTCCTTTGTTGATGCTTGTCGTCAAGCGTGGTGCGGTTTCGGCGGCCGGCGATGGCGGCGGCAAAGTCTTTCGGCGGCGCTCCTCCCGCGTTCCGTGGCCCGCCGCCCGCCGGTGGGCGGGCGCCGATCCGCGGACCGTCCCCGACCTGAAATCTACTAGATGTAGTGGCGACCGGGGCTTCCGCTACCAAGAATAGTAGCTCGCTCCGGGCAGTGCAAGCCTTTTTTGCTCCACAGGCAGCGCGCTCGAAACGCGCGTTAAAACAGCGCGCTAAGACGCGCCCGCCGAACGATCACCCGTGTCTTCACCGGTCATCCACCGTCTTGTCCACAGGACTTCGCGAGCCGATGGACGGGCAGCTCGATCGTTGTGCATTTGCGACACCTTCGCATCGGCTCGGAGGTCTGCGCCGTCCCGAATCGGGCCGGCTGCACTGCGTGCGCCGTGTTGAACGCCATCCGACACCAACGGAAGGGGGCTGCGAGGTGCTGGCGAAACGCCGGGGGCTGATTGCAGGCCGGGCGCCGCAATTGAAGCGGTGTCCAACGCCGACGCACGATCGCAGGCACAATGCTGGCGACGCCCGATGCCGTCCACCCGCATGCCGCGCTTCGCCGCCAACCTGTCGTTCCTGTTCACGGAGGTGCCGTTCCTCGAGCGCTTCGGCGAGGCGGCACAGGCCGGGTTTCGCGCGGTCGAATTCGCGTTCGCGTACGAGTACCGGCTCCAGGAGGTCGTCGACCAGCAGCGCGCGCACAAGCTCGAGGTCGTCCTGATCAACGCGCCGCCGGGCGACTGGGCGGGGGGCGACCGCGGGCTCGCGTCGCTTCCGGGACGCGAGCACGAATTCACGGCGAGCATCGCGCAGGCGCTGCAATATGCGCAGGCGCTCGCCTGCCCGCGCATCCACGTGATGGCGGGCGTGCTGCCGCCCGGCGCCGACGACGCGGAGCGCGAGCGCCGTATGCGCACGTACGTGCGCAACCTTCGCCTCGCGTGCAGCGACGCCGCCGCGCACGGCGTCACGCTGCTGATCGAGCCCATCAATCCGAGGGACATGCCGGGCTACCTGCTGACGACGCAGGCGCAGGCGCATGCCGTCCGCACCGAGCTCGGCGCGAGCAACCTGAAGGTGCAGATGGATCTCTACCACGCGCAGATCGTCGAGGGCGATCTCACCGAGAAGCTGCGCCGGTATCTGCCGCACATCGGGCACGTACAGGTGGCCGGCGTGCCGGAGCGCCACGAGCCCGACACGGGCGAGATCAACTACGCGCACCTCTTCAGGATCCTCGACGAACTGCGCTACGACGGCTGGGTCGGTTGCGAATATCGGCCCGCGAAGGGGACCGCCGCCGGCCTGACCTGGCTTTATCGCCTGCTCGACCGCCGGCCAGCGCCGCAGAAGGGTGGCGCATCGTCCTGACAGCCGGAGGATTTCGGAATGGCTTTGTCGTTCGTTTGGCTCACGCCCGAGTTCGCGACCGCGCGACAGCTGCTGGTCGACGACGTCGCGGACGCGGCGGCAGCGGGGTTTCGCAGCATCGTCAACAACCGCCCGGACTTCGAAGGCGGGCCGTCGCAGCCGACGTCGCAGGCGATGCAGGAGGCGGCAGCGGCCGCAGGTCTCGAATACGTGTTCCTGCCCGTCCAATCGGCGTATCAGACGCCGCAGGAAATCGCGCGCATGCACGAACTGCTCGAGCGCCTGCCCAAGCCCGTGCTCGCGTTCTGCCGCTCGGGTGCGCGCACGGCGAACCTCTTTCGCGCGGCGCAGGCGCTCGGCAAGCCGGGCTGACGGCCGGTGCTGGAGTCGCAAGCGGGGTCGGGGTCAGACTCGAAATTCGGCTCGGTCACCGCGCAGTCGTCCCGGGGGCCCGTCGAGTTTCGAGTCTAACCCCGATCCCT
This sequence comes from Rudaea sp., assembly GCA_050257435.1. Taxonomy (GTDB): domain Bacteria; phylum Pseudomonadota; class Gammaproteobacteria; order Burkholderiales; family Casimicrobiaceae; genus VBCG01. The sequence goes on along the minus strand of JBLMWW010000089.1, from coordinate 1,841 downwards.
TGCTCTGACCCCGATCCCTTGGCCGGCTACAACGCCACCGACATCCCGCCGTCGATCATGATCATCTGGCCGGTGATGTAGTCCGCGGCGGAGGAGGCGAGGAACACCGCGAGCCCGGCGATCTCGTCGGGATCGCCCCAGCGACCCGCCGGCGTGCGCTGCTTCACCCACGCATTGAACGCCGCGTCGTCGAGCAGCGCGCGATTCATCTCCGTGGCGAAGTAGCCGGGCGCGATCGCGTTCACCTGCACGTTGTGGCGTGCGAGCTCCACGGCCATGCCGCGCGTCAACTGGCGGATACCGCCCTTCGCCGCCGCGTAAGGCACGACGCTCGGTCGCGCGAATTCGGAGAGCAGCGAGGCGATGTGGATGATCTTGCCGCGCCGCCGCTCGATCATCGCCGGCATCACGGCCTGCGCGACGACGTAAGGGGCGGTGAGGTTGGTGGCGATGATCTCGTCCCATTCGCGCTGCGGAAAGTCGACGAGCGCATGTCGCCGCTGGATGCCCGCATTGTTGACCAGGATGTCGATCGTGCCGAGGCGCCGTTGCACCGCCGCGACGCCGTCCTGCACCGCGCGCCGATCGGTCACGTCGAAGAGCGCCGGCGTCGCCGCGAGCCCTTCGCTGCGCAGAATGTCCGTCGCGCCGGCGAGTGCGTCGGCGTTGCGGCCGTTGACCACGACATGCGCGCCGGCGCCCCCGAGCCCGCGAGCGATCGCGAAGCCGAGCCCGCGATAGGCGCCGGTGACGAGCGCAACGCGCCCCGACAGGTCGAATCGGTCTTGCCTCGTCACGCGCGGAGCGGCCTCTTCGTCGGCATCCTCGGCATCCGTCATCGGATCCTCCTCGGCATTCGGCAGCGTGTCGTCCGCGCTACGCCGCGAAACCGGGCGGCGCGTTCTCCGGCCGCGGGGCGCGTATCAGTCCGCCGCAATCGTCACCTTGGCCGGCGCGGCAGCCGCGAGTGCGCTGCGGAAACGCTCGAGGAGCGCCGCCTCGCGCGCCTTGGCGTCCTTCAGGTGCCGCTCCTTGACGTGGCCATAGCCGCGTATGTGCTCGGGAATCGAAGCGAGCGCGACCGCGACCTCGTAGTTGCCCGGTCGAAGACCGGCGAGGAGTTCGTCGACGAGCGCCTCGTATTGCCCGATCAGCGCACGTTCCTTGCGCCGCTCTTCCGTCCGCCCGAATACATCGAGCGGCGTCCCGCGCAGGCGCCGCATTTTCGCGAGCACGCGAAACGCCCGCAGCATCCACGGCCCGTACGTCGATTTCCTCGCTTCGCCGGTTTGCGGATCCGGCTTGTTGAGCACCGGCGGCGCGAGGTGGAAGCGCAGCTTGTAGTCGCCCTCGAACTGCGCCGCGATGCGGTCGACGAAGTCCGTCTCGGCGTAAAGACGCGCGACCTCGTACTCGTCCTTGATCGCGAGGAGCTTGAAGTAGTAGCGCGCGACCGCTTCGGTCAGGTCGGTCGTGCCCGGTTGCTTGGCCGCCTCGGCCGCGCGCACCTTCGCGACGAGATCGGTGTAGCGCGCAGCAAGCGCGGCGTCCTGGTAATCGGTGAGGAAGCGCGCCCGCCGCTCGATCACCTCGTCGAGCGACTGCGACAGACGCTGCGAGTCGGGCTTCGCCGTGGGAATGGCGGCGGCGGCGACCCGGTCGGGCGCGACGGCCGCCAGCCGTCCCCAGTGGAAGCTCTGCTTGTTCGATTCCACCGCTGCGGCGTTGAGCTCGATCGCACGAAGGATCGACGCGTCGGAGAGCGGGAGCAGTCCGCGCTGGTAGGCGTAGCCCACCATGAAGAGATTCGTGGCGATCGAATCGCCCATGAGGCCGGTGGC
>JBLMWW010000088.1:0-3748 GCA_050257435.1 Rudaea sp. | reverse complement strand
TCAGGTATTCGCCGGCCACCTCGGCCTGGCGGCCGAACAGCACGACGCGATGCCATTCGGTGCGCTCCTGCTTTTCGCCGTTCTTGTCCTTCCACTGCTCGGACGTGGCGATGTTCAAGTTGGTCACGGCGTCGCCGCCGGTCGTATAGCGCGTCTCGGGGTCGCGCCCGAGATTGCCGAGCAGGATCACCTTGTTGACGGAAGCCATGGTTTTCCCTATGCGGATTGCGATTGATCGTGCCGGGTCGCGTCCCCATGTAGGGGGTTTCGGCCGGGCGGGCCGTCCCCGAAGCATGCGCGAGGGTGGCGCAACTTCGAGCATGAAGCGAGCTCGCGAATCGCAATATACTAGCAGGTTGCCCTTTCCCGCTTTCGGTCGTGCGGTCTAGGCGCGACGTTCGATTGCGCAAACGCTCAAAGACTCTGCATGGACCAGATCCGCATCCGCGGCGCCCGCACCCATAACCTCAAGAACCTCAACCTCGACCTGCCGCGGCACCGGCTGATCGTCATCACCGGGCTGTCGGGATCGGGCAAGAGCTCGCTCGCGTTCGACACGCTCTACGCCGAGGGGCAGCGGCGCTACGTCGAGTCGCTGTCGGCGTACGCGCGGCAGTTCCTCCAGCTCATGGAAAAGCCCGACGTCGACCTGATCGAGGGGCTGTCGCCGGCGATCTCGATCGAGCAGAAGGCAACCTCGCACAACCCGCGCTCGACGGTGGGCACCGTCACCGAGATCCACGATTACCTGCGGCTGTTGTTCGCGCGCGTCGGCGATCCGTATTGCGTCGACCATCCCGAGCAGAAGCTCTCCGCGATGACCATCTCGCAGATGGTCGACGCGACGCTGGCGTTGCCCGAGGACACGCGGCTCATGATCCTCGCGCCGGTCATCGTCAATCGCAAGGGCGAGCAGCTCGACCTCCTTGCGGAGTTGCGCGCCAAGGGGTTCGTGCGCGTGCGCGTGGATGGCGCCGTGTACGAGATCGACGCGGTGCCGAAGCTCGCGAAGAACACCAAGCACACGGTGGAAGTCGTCGTCGACCGGCTGAAGGTGCGCGGCGAGTTCAAGCAGCGCCTCGCGGAATCGTTCGAGACGGCGCTTCGTCACGGCGACGGGCGCGCCCTCGCCGTCGAGATGGACGGCGGGCGCGAGCATCTCTTTTCCGCGAAGTTCGCCTGCCCGATCTGCAACTATTCGCTCGCCGAGCTCGAGCCGCGGCTCTTCTCGTTCAACAACCCGGTCGGCGCGTGCACGCGCTGCGACGGGCTCGGCTCGATCACCTTCTTCGATCCGAAGCGCGTCGTCGCGTTTCCGCAGCTCTCGCTGGCGTCGGGCGCGATCAAGGGTTGGGACCGGCGCAACCAGTTCTATTTCCAGATGCTGCAAAGCCTCGCGAAGCACGTCGGCTTCGACGTCGACCGGCCGTTCGCGAAGCTGCCCGAGCGCGTGCAGAACATCATCCTCTACGGCTCGGGCGACGAGAAGATCGCGTTCACGTATCTGACCGACCGCGGCCGGCCGATGACGCGCGAGCACGCGTTCGAAGGCATCGTGCCGAACCTCGAGCGGCGCTATCGCGAGACCGACAGCCAGATGGTGCGCGAGGAGCTCGCGAAATACCTGAACAACAAGCCGTGCCCGGAGTGCGAGGGCACGCGGCTGCGGCGCGAGGCACGCAACGTGAAGGTCGGCAGCGGCGGCGACGCGCGCGCGATCTACGAGATCTCCGCGTGGCCCCTGAAGGACACGATCGCGTATTTCTCGCGGCTGTCGCTGCCCGGGCACAAGGCGGCGATCGCCGACAGGATCGTCAAGGAGATCGTGTCGCGGCTCAACTTCCTGAACAACGTCGGCCTCGACTACCTGTCGCTCGATCGTTCCGCGGAAACGCTGTCGGGCGGCGAGGCGCAGCGCATCCGGCTCGCGTCACAGATCGGCTCGGGCCTGACGGGCGTGATGTACGTGCTCGACGAGCCGTCGATCGGGTTGCACCAGCGCGACAACGACCGGCTGCTGCGCACGCTCAAGCACCTGCGCGACCTGGGCAACAGCGTCATCGTCGTCGAGCACGACCAGGATGCGATCCTCGCGGCCGACCACGTCGTCGACATGGGACCGGGCGCCGGCGAGCACGGCGGCCAGGTGGTGGCGGAGGGAACGCCGGACGACATCCGGCGCGCCGCGCATTCGCTCACCGGGCAGTATCTTGCGGGGCACCGGCAGATCGCGCTGCCGGAGCGGCGCCACCTGCCCGATCCGGAGCGCATGCTGACGATCGCCGGCGCCTCGGGGAACAACCTGCAACAGGTGACGCTGGCGTTGCCGATCGGACTCTTCGTGTGCGTCACCGGTGTATCCGGCTCCGGCAAGTCCACGCTCATCAACGACACGCTGTACCACGCGGTGGCGCGGCATCTCTACGATAGCGCCGACGAGCCGGCGCCTTTCGAGGAGATCACCGGCCTCGAGCATTTCGACAAGGTGATCAGCGTGGACCAGAGCCCGATCGGGCGCACGCCACGCAGCAATCCGGCGACGTACACGGGACTGTTCACGCCGATCCGCGAGCTTTTCGCGCAGGTGAAGGAGGCGCGCGAGCGCGGGTATGGACCCGGGCGTTTCTCGTTCAACGTCAAGGGCGGGCGCTGCGAGGCGTGCCAGGGCGACGGGCTCATCAAGGTCGAGATGCACTTCCTGCCCGACGTGTACGTGCCCTGCGACGTGTGCCACGGGCAGCGCTACAACCGCGAGACCCTCGAGATTCGCTACAAGGACAAGAACATCCACGACGTGCTGTCGATGACGGTCGAGCAGGCGTACGCGTTCTTCGAGGCCGTGCCGAGCGTCGCGCGCAAGCTCCAGACGCTGCTCGACGTGGGCCTCGGGTACATCAAGCTCGGGCAATCGGCGACGACGCTGTCGGGCGGGGAGGCGCAGCGCGTCAAGCTGTCGCTCGAATTGTCGAAGCGGGACACCGGCCGCACGCTCTACATCCTCGACGAGCCGACGACGGGACTGCACTTCCACGACATCGAGCTGCTGCTCTCCGTGCTGCATCGTCTGCGCGACCATGGCAACACCGTCGTCGTCATCGAGCACAACCTCGACGTCATCAAGACCGCCGACTGGATCGTCGATCTCGGCCCGGAAGGCGGCGACGGCGGCGGGCGGATTCTCGCTGCAGGCACCCCGGAACAGGTCGTCAAATGCAAGGCCAGCCATACCGGGCGCTTCCTCAAGCCGATGCTGGAGAGGAAGCGCTGATCTGTTCCGATCGCAGGCGTGGGGTGTCAGTCCGCCTCCGCGGCAACGATGACCCGATTGCGGCCCAGGCGCTTGGCTTCGTAGAGCGCGAAGTCGGCGCGCTGCAGCGCGATTTCCAGGGGCGAATGGCTGGCATCCGCGAGCCCGATGCTGATCGTGACGCGAACCAGCAGCCCGTCGGGTAGCCGGATGTCGTGTTCGGCGAAGCGCTGGCGAAAGCGTTCGACCAGGATGTGCGCCTGCTCGATCGTGCTCTCGGGGAAGAGGAAGGCGAATTCCTCGCCGCCATAGCGGCAGACCAGATCCGACTGGCGCACGCTGTCGGAGAGGAGCCCGGCGAAGGTGCGCAGGACGACGTCGCCGGCACCGTGGCCGTAGGTATCGTTGAGCCGCTTGAACGAATCGAGGTCGCCGAGGGCCACCACGATCGGCCTTCCGTAACGCTGCGAGCGGCGGATTTCGGCCTCGGCGCCGGCCATG
>JBLMWW010000087.1:0-4882 GCA_050257435.1 Rudaea sp. | reverse complement strand
CTTGTGCTTGACGAACTCGTTGTCGTAGCGCAGCCCCTCGGTGTTCAGCACGCGGGTCTCGTCGAGGACGATCGCGTTCTGCAGGCTGCCTCCGAGCGCGAGCCCCGCCTCGCGCATCGCCTCGACGTCCTGCATGAAGCCGAACGTGCGCGCGCGCGCCACTTCCTTCACGTAGGAGTGCTCGGCGAAGTCGACGACGACGTGCCGGTTCTCGGTGCCGAACACGGGATGCGGGAAGTCGATCGTGAAATCGAGCTTGAAGCCCGGGAACGGATCGAAGCGCGCCCACTTGTCGCCGTCGCGCATCTCGACCGGCGCGCGGACGCGCAGGTACCGCTTCGGCACCGTCTGCTCGACGATGCCGGCGGATTGCAGCAGGAACACGAACGGTCCCGCGCTGCCGTCCATGATCGGCAGCTCGGGACCGGCGACGTCGACGTGCAGATTGTCGATGCCGAGCCCGGCCAGCGCCGACATCAGGTGCTCGACGGTGGAGATCGACACCGCCCCCATCGCGAGCGTCGACGAGAGCCGCGTGTCGCCGACGTTCACCGCGAGCGCGGGGATGGTGACCGGCACCGACACGTCGACGCGATGGAACACGATGCCCGTGTCCACGGCGGCCGGACGCAGCGTCAGCTCGACGCGCGCGCCGGTGTGGAGGCCCACGCCGGTGGTGCGAATCGTCGTTTTCAGTGTGCGCTGCCGCAGCATGGCGTGAAACGGATGCGCGCGAACGCGCGCTCCGGCGCTCGGATGGCTCCGTGAACGGTCGATCATTTTAGCACCCCCTCACCCCGGGCCCCGGCCGGGCGACGGCCGGGGCCGCGGCTGCTGGCCTAGTCCGCCTGCTTGCGCAGGAAGGCCGGGATTTCCGACGGATCGAACGCCGGCGCACTGACGGTCGTCGCATGACGCCCACGGCGGACCACGGCCGGCTGGTCGAGCTTGTCGTAGTCGATCGTCTCGGCCACGCGCATGCCGACGTTGTCCGTCCCGGTACGCTCGACGACCGTCTCGAGCACCTCCAGCTTCGGCGGACGACGGGTCGCGACGACGGCGCCGCCGAGCCCCGTGGCGATCATCGTCACGCGCAGCCGATCCTCCATCGCCTCGTCGATGACGGTGCCGACGATGACCATCGCGTCCTCGGCGGTGAACTCCTTGATGGTGTTCATCACCTCGTGATACTCCTTCATCTTGAGGCCCGCGGACGCGGTGATGTTCACCAGCACGCCGCGTGCGCCGGCGAGGTTCACGTCCTCGAGGAGCGGGCTCTTCACCGCCTGCTGCGCGGCGCTTCGCGCGCGGTCCGCGCCCGAGGCGGTCGCCGAGCCCATCATCGCCATCCCCACCTCCCCCATCACCGTGCGCACGTCGGCGAAGTCGACGTTGACGAGACCCGGGTTGTTGATGACTTCGGCGATTACCGACACCGCCCCGTGCAGCACGTCGTTCGCCGCGGCGTAGGCGTCGAGTACCGACACGTCCTCGCCCAGCACGTCCATCAGCTTGTCGTTCGGGATCACGATCAGCGAATCGACCTTCTTCGTGAGCTCCTCGATGCCGGCGGTGGCGACGCGCTGGCGCTTGCCCTCGAACTTGAAGGGCCGCGTGACGACGGCCACCGTCAGGATGCCGAGGCTCTTCGCGATGTCGGCGATCACCGGCGCCGCACCGGTGCCCGTGCCGCCGCCCATGCCGGCGGTGATGAAGAGCATGTCGGACCCTTCGATCATGCCCGCGATGCGGTCGCGGTCCTCCATCGCGGCATCGCGCCCGATCTCGGGCCGCGCGCCTGCACCCAAGCCGCGCGTCAGCGTCGAGCCGAGCTGCAATTGCGTCCGTGCCGTCGAGCGCTTGAGCGCCTGCGCGTCGGTGTTGGCGCACATGAAATCGACGCCCGACAAGCCGCGCGTGATCATGTGCTCGACGGCGTTGCCGCCGCAGCCGCCCACGCCGATGACCTTGATGACCGCGCCTTCTTCCGGCGCTTCGTCGATGATTTCGAACATGTTGCTTCCTTTCCTGTCAGGGTTTCAGTAGTCAGGAATCAGAAGTCAGAGGACAGCAAGACCCCTGATTCCTGACGCCTCTCGCTTCGTTTGCCGCTTCCTCATCGCCGATGGCGACTCGCCGTCTCCCTTCCCGTCTTCCGTCTTCCGTCTTCGGTCTTCTGTCTTTCAGTCTTCTGTCTTCTGACCGCTGTCTTCTGATCCCTAGAAATTCGCGTTGAACCAATGCCTCATCCTTGTCGCGATCCCGCCGATGCCCGCCACCTGCGCGCGCGCCGCCTGGCCGCGCAGGAACTGCTCGCGCCCCTCGAGCAGCAATCCCACCGCCGTCGCGTAGCGCGCGCTTCGCACCACGTCCGCGAGCCCGCCGACGTAGGTCGGCACGCCCACGCGCACCGGCAGGTGGAAGACTTCCTCGCCGAGCTCGGTCATCCCCTGCAGCAACGCCGAGCCGCCGGTCAGCACGATTCCCGACGAGAGCAGCTCCTCGAAGCCGGAGCGGCGCAGCTCCGCCTGCACGAGCGAATACAGCTCCTCGATGCGCGGCTCGATCACTTCCGCGAGCATCGGCCGCGAGAGCTTGCGCGGTGCGCGCTCGCCGACGCCGGGCACCTCGATCACCTCGTTCGGGTTCGCGAGCTGGCGCAGCGCGCAGCCGTGGCGGACCTTCAATTCCTCGGCCTCCTTCGTCGGCGTGCGCAGCGTCATCGCGATGTCGTTCGTGACCTGGTCGCCCGCGATCGGAATCACCGCCGTGTGCCGGATCGCGCCGCCCGCGAACACGGCGATGTCGGTGGTGCCGCCGCCGATGTCCATCAGGCACACGCCGAGATCCTTCTCGTCCTCGTTCAGCACGGCCTTCGCGGAGGCGAGCGGCTGCAGCATCACGTCGCGCACCTCGAGCCCGCAGCGGCGCACGCACTTCGTGATGTTCTCGACCGCCGACACCGCGCCGGTCACGATGTGCACCTTCACCTCGAGCCGGACGCCGCTCATGCCGAGCGGCTCGCGCACGTCCTCCTGTCCGTCGATGATGAATTCCTGCGGCAGGATGTGCAGGACCTGCTGGTCGTTCGGGATCGCGATGGCCTTCGCCGTCTCGACGACGCGGTCGATGTCGGCCTGCGTGACCTCTTTCTCCTTGATCGCCACCATCCCGCTCGAGTTGAGGCTGCGGATGTGGCTGCCCGCGATGCCGGTGAACACTTCGCTGATCCGGCAATCGGCCATCAGCTCGGCCTCCTCGAGCACGCGCTGGATCGACCCCATCGTCGCCTCGATGTTGACGACGACGCCCTTCTTCAGTCCTCGCGACGGCTGCGTGCCCATGCCGATGACGTTGAGCGCGCCGTCGTCGAGGATCTCCGCGACGATCGCCACGATCTTCGACGTCCCGATATCGAGGCCGACGATCAGGTTGCTGTTGTCTTTCATGGTGTCCCCGTGGGGCGAGCGAATGGCATGGCGTGGCGTCGTGGCGGTCGCGCATCTCCGTTCGTGCGCGTCCGCGGCGTGAAGGCGATGCCGGCCGTCATGACAGCTTCCGCCGCGGCTTTTCGCGGAAATCCGGCATCCGGGCCGCGAAGCCGTTGCGATAGCGAAGGTCGACATGGTCGACGGGCTTCCCGGCGTGCGCGAGCACGCCGAGCGTGCGCGCGTAAACGGCGCGGAAGCGCTCGAGCCTCCCCGCGACGTCGTCTCGACCCACGTCGAGCGTGAGCGGCCCGCTCTCGTTCTCGGCGTGAAGCTGCCAGCCGCCGCGCGCCGACAGGTCGAGCCCGGTGAGGCGCAGCGCGAGCGGCGCAAGCAGCGCGGCCCATTCGCGGAAGCGCGCCGTCATCAGCGCCGACTGCCCGTCGGGGCCGTTGAACTCGGGCAGTTCGCCCGCGTAGTTCGCGATGAAAACCTCGCCGCGCGTGTCGACGAGCGCATCGTCGTTCCAGCGCGCGAACGGCGCGTGCTCGTCGACGGCAATTTCGAGGCGGCGCGGCCACTGGCGGCGCAGCGCGACCGAGCGCACCCACGGCACACGCGCGAGCGATACGCGCGCCGCATCCAGGTCCATGGTGAAGAACGTGCCCCTCAACTCGCCGCGGATCACCGATTCGAGGTGCGCGGCGCTCGCACGCGCGAGCGGGGTGGTCACGACGACGTCGCGAAACGCGAACGCCGGCAGGCGCGTGACCCAGCCGACGGCCGCCCACGCCAGGAAGCCGAGCGCGATGACCGCGAGCGTGATCGCGATCGCGTTGAGCTGCCGCTCGTCATCCCACATGCGCGCCTCGCAGGATCTCGATGCAAAGGTCGGCGAACGCGATGCCGGCCTGCTTCGCCGCCATCGGCACCAGGCTGTGGCCGGTCATGCCGGGCGACGTGTTGACCTCGAGGAACGAGAACGTGCCGTCGGCACGCAGGATCAGATCGAGGCGCCCCCAGCCGCTGCAGCCGACGACGTCGAAGGCGGCGAGCGCCTGCGCGCGGATCTCGGCCTCCTTCGCAGCGGGGAGACCGCTCGGGCAGAAGTACTTCGTCTCGTCCGAAAAATACTTGTTGTGATAGTCGTAGTTGCCCTGCGGCGCCTCGATGCGGATCAGCGGCAGCGCGCGGTCGCCGACGATCGACGCGGTGAGCTCCGTCCCCGCGACGAATTCCTCGACGAGGACGAGCCTGTCATGCCGCGCCGCGACCTCGTAGGCAAGCCAGAGCTCGTCGTGGTCGACCGTCGTCACCCGGGTGATGCCGATCGTCGAGCCTTCGCGCGCCGGCTTCACGATCAGCGGCAGTCCCAGCTCCGCGACAATGCGCTGCCAGTCGGCCGTCGCGTCGACGATCCGATAGCGCGGCGTCGGGATGCCGCTTGCAAGCCA
>JBLMWW010000086.1:0-29856 GCA_050257435.1 Rudaea sp. | reverse complement strand
TCAGCGTCGAATGATCGCTGAGCTGACGGAAAAAGCCGTGCCGCACGCGCCCGCGGTAGTGCACGTACATCGCCGAGGCGATGAAGACGTACAGGACGATGAACTTCGGCGCGAGCAGCGTGGCGAGCATGCGCGTTCAGGGAGGCTCAAGCGTCGGGCGCGAATGGTCCAGTCGTGGGCGTCGACAGTATATTCAAGGCGCCCAGGCCTCGATCAGACCGCGCTTTGCTCGACACGTCCGCGCGGTCCCTTTCGCCGCGCCCTTCGCCAGCGCCGATGCACCCACCACCATTGCTCGGGATGACGCACGATCAGGCGCTCGAGGGCCGCGTTGTACGCGCGGGTCGTGCGCAGGATCGCGTCGCTCACGTTCGGCACGTCGACAACTGGTACGGCTTCCTCGAAGCGCAGCACGTGCGTGCCGTCCGTCTCACGCCAGCTCGCCGCGGGAAGCACCGGTGCACCCGTCGCGAGCGCGATGACGGCGAGGCTCTTGAACGTGCCCGCGGGCTCGCCGAAGAACTCCACGTCGATGCCGTCGCTGCCGGCGGCATACTGGTCGAAGGGAAACACGACGACGTCGCCGCGCTCGAGAAGCGTCACGATCCGGTCGAGCGACCCGCGCTTGCCGATCACGCCGAAGCCCGACGCGTTGAATCGGCGCGTCACCCAGAGGTCGAGCCAGCGCGGCTTGATCGGGCGGCGCACGAAGTGGAAGCGGCCCTGCACTTCGGGGTAGCTCGCGATGCCGGCCACGGTGGCGACCTCCCAGTTCCCGAAGTGTCCGGTCAGCACCAGCACTCCATTGCCGGCTTCGAATGCGCGCGCGAACACGTCGAGGTTCTCGACGCGCACCAGCGCGCGCCGCGCTTCGGGCGACAGCGTGCGGAAGCGGAAGAACTCGACGATCAACCGCCACAGGTGCGCGTAGTGCGCCTTGGCGAGCCGCTCGATCTCTGCCGACGGAACGGCGGCGCCGAACACGCGCCGCAGGTTCTCGACGATGACCTGGCGGCGAAACGGCAGCAGGTGATAGAACATGCTCCCGGACCACGGGACCGGCATCTCGTCGCGCAGCGCGAGCGCGACGGCCGACGCGCTGGTCCGGTCGTGCGTGAGCGAAACGGCGATGCCGGCGACCCGTGCGCGGTCGAGGATCGCGCGCGCCTTGTCGCTGACGCCGATCTGCGGCGCGCCGTAACCGTCGCGGAACACCGAAAAATCGGCCGGCTCGATGCGTCCGGCGGCGAGTTCCCGCGGAAAGAGCTTCACGCACGCTTCCTTCGCCGCGTAGCGCGCGGCGAGGCTCGCGACGCGGCCGGGGCCTTCGCCGCTGTCTTCCAGTTCCCGCGGGGAGAAGAGCTTGTCGAGTTCCGCCGGCGGCGTCTCGGCGAGCAGCCGTTCGATCCGCGCGATTTCGACGCTGTCGATCCCGCAGCGGACCGCGGTGTCGGGGACGCCGGCCGTCAAGCGCGCGCCGCGCGCACGAGGAGCGCGGCGTCGGTGCCGGCGAAGCCGCGGCAGAGCACCAACGCGACGTCGCTTCGCGGCGCCTGCGCGTGGCGCGAGAGCGGGAGGTCGCGGCACGCAGGATCCGGCGTGTCGAGCGTGGCGATTCCCGGGACGGTGTTGGCACGCAGCGCGGCGAGCGCGATCGTCGTCTCGACGATCCCCGCCGCGGCGATCAGATGCCCGAGCGCCCATTTGAACGCGGTCACCGGCGGACACGCATCGCCGAACGTGCGGCGAATGCCGGCGGCTTCCGAAACGTCCGAAAGCTCGGTGCCGTTGCCGTGTGCGACGATCATCCCGACGTCGCGCGGCCGCAGCCCCGCGTCGGCGAGGGCGCCTTCGATCGCCCGCGCAACGCCGTCGCCGTCGTCGCGAATCGCGAGGAGCCCCTCGGCCTCGCCGACGTAGGCGCCGCCCAGCACTTCGCCGACGATCTCCGCCCCGCGCGCGTTGGCAGACGCCTGGGTTTCGAGCGCGAGCGCGCCGGCGCCTTCGCCGAACAGGCTGCCGCTGCGGCGCGCGTCGAATGGCCGCAGCGCATCGCGCGCGAGCAGTCCGCAGTGATGGTAATAGAGGACGTTCTGCGGCTCGATCGGCGTTTCGTGCCCGATGGCGAGCGCGCGGTCCGCCTCGCCGTTACGCAACGCCTCGGTCGCCTCGATCACGGCGAGGCTCCCACCGACGCTGTGATTCGTGATGCACGCGTTGCTGCCCTTGAGCCGGTTGCGGATGCCGACGTGGCAGAGCACGTTGTTCGGGAGCGTGCGCAACAGCCACATCGGATTCACGGTATCCGCGAGGTCGCGGCCGAATTTCGCGAGGTCGCCGCCCGCCTCCTGCATCAGCGGAAAGTAGTCGTACTGGTTCTCGAACGCGCCGCCGCCCGAGCCGACGTAGATGCCGGTGCGATCGGCGAACGCGTTGCTCGCCGGCTCGTCGAGACCTTCCCGGTACGCGGCATAGCCCGCCGCCTCGGCGGCGCGGTCGCCGGCGTAGATGCCGAGCATGTCGGTGCGCCGGATGAACTTGTGCAGCTTGCGATCGTCGACGAGCGAGCGCGCGTTGAAGTCGCGGATCTCGGCGGCGTGCGTCACCGGCCAGCCCGTCGCGTCGAAGCCCTGGATCGGGCCGATCGCTGAGCGCCCTTCGACGATGGCCGAAAGCATCGCGGCCGGATCGCGGCCGGCGCCGCAGACGGCGCCCACGCCGGTGATGACGACCCGCTCTTTCATGATGCAACCAGCTCGGGATGGCGCAGCACGACGCAGCTGTTCGAGCCGCCGAAGCCGAACGAGTTGGAAAGCGTCATGCGCACTTTCTGCCGCCGCGGCCGCTCGAGCACGAGGTTGAGGTCGCAGTCGGGATCGGGGACGCGATAGTTCGCGTTGACCGGCATCTCGCCGCGGTCGATCGCGAGCGCGCAGATCGCCACTTCGACCGCGCCGGCGGCGGCGATCAGGTGCCCCATCGAGCTCTTCGTCGAGCTCACGGACACGCGCTTGGCGTCGGCGCCGAACACCGCGTGGATCGCGGCGGTCTCGCTCCGATCGTTCATGCCCGTCGACGTGCCGTGCGCGTTGATGTAGTCGATGTCCGCCGGCGTCGCACGCGCGTCGGCGAGCGCCGCGCGCATCGACTGGATCGGACCGTCGCCGTCGGGCGGCGAATCGGTGATCCGGTACGACGACAGCGAGTTGCCGTCGCCCGCGAGCTCCGCGTAGATGTGCGCGCCGCGGCGGCGCGCCGAATCCCATTCCTCGAGCACGAGGAAGCCGGCGCCTTCGCCCAGCACGAAGCCGTTGCGCGTCGCGTCGAACGGACGGCTCGCGCGCTGCGGCGTGTCGTTGTCGGCCGACACGGCGGAGAGCAGGCAGAACCCGGCGAGCCCGACCGGGCTGATCATCGAATCGAAGCCGCCGGACAGCGCGCGATCGATGGCGCCGCGGCGGATGAGCTTCAGCGCGGTGCCGATCGCCTGGCCGCCGGACGCGCACGCGGTGTGCACCGACGTCGCCGCGCCGCGGATGCCGAAACGCCGCGTCAGCAGCGCCACGCCGGCCGTGCTCTGGCTGCGGCAGAAGGCGAGGGGATCCGCGGCCGAGGCATCGGTAAGGAGCCTTTGCGGATCGATCTCGCCTTCCGGCGCCGAATGGCGCTGCACCGCGGAAAGGTCCTCGAAATCGACGCCCATCATGCCGGTGCCGACCGCGCAGCCCCAGCGCTCGCCGTCCGCGTCCGTCGGCGCGATGCCGGCGTCGCGCATCGCCTCCTCGGCCGCGGCGAGCGCGAACCGATGGGAGCGGTTCGCGAACTTGAGGTACTTGCGCGGCGCCGTGATCGCGCGCTCGTCGAAGCGCTTCACCTCGGCCGCGATGCGGGTCGGGAAGCCCGAGGCGTCGAAGAGCGTGATCGGCGCGGCCCCGTTGTCGACGCGATCGAGCGCGGCCCATGTGCTCGCGGCGGCGTTGCCGAGGGGCGTGACGAGGCCGAGGCCGGTGATCGCGACGCGGCGACGCGCGTTCATCGTCTGACCTCCTCCGACGCCGACCGCTTAGCCCGCTCCATCGCGATCTCCAGGCGCGCGGTGGCGACTGTCCGATCGTCGGTCCGCGCCGTCAGCATCGCCTTCGCGACGCCGTCCTGCGCCGGGCGTAGCTCGACGCCGATCTCGAGCCGCTGCGACGGCACGATGAACGAGCGCATCTTGACGTGCGTGGTGCGCAGCGGCCGCGGCGTCGCGTGCGCGGCCGCCGCCGCCTCGCGCGCGAGGTCGAGCGCGAGGCCCATCTCGATGTCGAGCAGGAGCGTCGCGGGAAACACGGGACGGCGCGGAAAGTGGTCGTGGAAAAACGGCGCGGCGGCAGGTACCTCGCACGTCGCGCGAAGCTCCGTGCCGGGCACGCGATGCGTGATCGCGACGGGAATCGCGGGGATTCCGCCGAAGCGGCCGGGCGCAGCACCCGCGCCCCGCAACAGCGCGAGCCGCTCGCGCAGGACGTCGGGCGAATCGAAATCCGCGACCGGCAGCATGGGACCCAGGCAGTCGACGAGCTCGATCACCGTCCTGCCGGCGATGCGCGCGCGACCGTTGTAGGCGATCGCTTCGTCGTCGCACGAAATGACGTCCGCGACGAGGTCGAGCGTATCGCCCGGGCGCGCCTCGCCGTGAAACCGCGTCTCGGCGGCGAGCGCCGCTACCGGACGGCCGCGAAAGTCGATCGCGTCCATCGCCACCCACGCGGCGAGCTGTCCGACCGCCTCGGCGACCAGCGCGAGCGGGAACGCGTCGATCGTCGCGGGAATCGCGAACGTGCCGCGCGCGTGCCGCGACGGCTCGAGCTCCACGATGCGGTCGACGAACGAGTACGCGGCGAAATGGGGATCCGGCATCGCGGAGTCGCCCGAGATCGGGGTCAGACTCGAATCTCGGTCGACCGCAGGCTCGCGCATTTCGATGGTTGCGGGCATTGCTGGCGGGAGCGCGGAGATTCGAGTCTGACCCCGATTTCCTACGCTTCCTTCTGCGCGCGCACGACGAGCTTGCAGAACGTCGTCGGCGTGAAGAGCCGCGGAATGTCCGCGACCTTCATCGGCGTCTTGAAGCGTTCGGCGGGCACCTCGGACAGGTATTCCTTGAGCTGCGCCAGCCCCTTCTCGGTGACGATGCCGTTCTGCTCGAACTCCGATTCCGGCAGGTCGCCGCGCGCGTTCTCGACGATCTTGCCGCGCGGGATCTTTACCTTGAACGCGCGCTCGAGCCGGAACACCATGTCGAGGAAGTCGATCGACTCGGCGTCGAGGCCTTCGATCAACGACACGTCGGGCTTGATGTCCTCGACGTCGCAGCCGAGCGCGTCGGCCATCGTCTCGGCGACCTTGGGGAAGACCGCATCGATTTCGTCCTGCGTGACCGGAATCTCAGTCATTGCCGATTTCTCCCTTCCTTGGGCATCTCAAAGCTTGAACCCGCCGTCGACATAGAGCACCTGTCCCGTGACGTAGCTCGCGTAGTCGGAGGCGAGGAACCACACGGCGTGCGCGACTTCCTGCGCGGTTCCGTAGCGCTTCATCAGGATCGTCGCCTTCGCCGCGTCGCCGGCCATCTCGCGCACGTCCTTCGACATCTCGGTGTCGATGACGCCCGGCGCCACCGCGTTGACCCGGATCTTCCGCGGCGCAAGCTCGACGGCGAGCGCGCGCGTGAACGCGTCGACCGCGCCCTTGCTCGCCGCGTAGTTGGTCTGGCCGCGCCCACCCTTGGCGCCGGCGACCGAGCTCAGGTTGACGATCGATCCCGCGCGCTGCATCACCATGTACGGGACGACCGCGCGCGTCACGTTGAAGACGCCCCCGATGTTCGTGTCGAGCACGACCCTGACGTCGTCGTCGCTCAAGCCCGTCAGCGGATTGTCGCGGATGACGCCGGCGTTGTTCACGAGCACGTCGATGCGTCCCGCGCGATCGGCGAAACGCTCGACCGCCGCCGCGCACGTGATGGCGTCGGTGACGTCGACCTGCTCGGCGTGCACGTCGAAGCCGCCGTCGCGGAGCCGCGCGACGACGTCCTGCGCGGCGTCGGCATTGTCGCGGTAGAAGAACGTCACGTCCGCGTTTTCCTCGGCGAAGAGCTCGACGATCGCGCGGCCGATGCCGCGGCTGCCCCCGGTGACGAGCACCGACTTTCCCGCGATGCCGGAGGAAATCTTCATCCCGAGATGCAGAAGCCGCCGTCGACGACGAGCGTGTGCCCGTTGATCATCGATGCTTCGGGAAGGCACAGCAGGTAAACGGCGTTTGCGACGTCCTCCGGGCGCAGCACCGGCCCGGCCGGCGTGCGATGCGCGAAGTTGGCGAGCAGCTCCTCGCGATTCGGGAAATAGGCGAGCGCGTCGGTATCGACCACGCCGGCGCTCACCGTGTTGACGCGGATGCCGCGCGGGCCGAGCTCCTGCGCGAGCGCGCGCACGAGCGCCTCGAGCGCCGCCTTGGACGCGCCGATGAAGCCGTAGCCCGGCATCGCGCGCTGCGCGCCGAGGCTCGACATTGCGATGATCCGGCCGCCGTCGCGCATCAGCGGCAGCGCGCGCTGTGCGAGCAGGTCGACCGCTAGCGCGTTGGTCTCGAGGCACCAGCGCCAGTGCTTGAGGCCCATGTCGAGCACGGGCTTCAGCACGCCGGATGCGGCGTTGCTGACGACGATGTCGAGCCGGTCGAAGTGCTCACGTACCGCGGCGAACATCTCGTCGACGCTGTCCGGCACGCCGACGCTGCCCTGCACGGCGAGGGCGCGCCGGCCGAGAGCGCGCAGTTCCCCGCAAAGCGCCTCCGCTTCGTCGTGGCTGTTGTAGTAGTTGACGACGACGTCGGCGCCCTCCGTCGCGAGCTTGGTGGCGATCGCGCGGCCGATGCCGCGCGCGCCGCCGGTCACCAGCGCGACCTGGCCTTGCAAGGGGCGTGAGGCTCGTTCGGGCATGCGGAAAGCCGGCGTGATCGCGAAAGGGCAGGGCGCGGGAAGGGCTCCCGCGCCGCGCGGCACGCCGGGCGTGCGGGGCGCGCGAAAAGTCGGCTATTCTACCCGACGCCGCGCGCCGCTTACTGCGCCGCGCTTTCGGCGCCGGGCTGCAGGCGATGCGCGCGGATGAAACGCTGGGCCTCGAGGCACCAGTGCTTCTTGATGCTGTACCAGACGTCGGCGGCGTAGAGGACGTGCCCCTCGGCGTCGGGAGGCAACGTCGATAGATCGCCGTGGTGGCCGGGGACGTAGTCGTTGATCCACGCACGCACCTTGGGATCCACGGCGAGCGCGCTCGTGAGCGGCGCGATCACGTGGTTGTACGTCGCCGGCAGCTCCACGTTGCGCACGTGCGCCTTGCCCTCGCTTTGGTAGCGCTTGTCGAGCGGGTTTCCGGGCAGGCTCAGCGCGATCAGGTCGACCTCGATGAAGTAGCCGGTGAAGTCGTCGACGGTGTCGGGGATGATGCGCAACGTGTCGAGGTTCTCCCACCACACCGGCAGCAGCAGCGCCCAGCCGCCGGCCCCGATCGCCGAAGCGTAGGCGACGGAAAGCCCCACGACCGGCCGCTCGCGTCCCGTGAACGGATCGCGGATCGTCGTCCGCTCCTCGAGCGTTCCGGTGAGGGGGTTCCACACGCGCAGACTCGCGCCTTCCTGGCCGGCGAGGTCCTTCAGGATCCTGACGGCGGACAGCCCGCCCTGGCTGTGCCCGATCAGCATCGGACGCATGCCGTCGTGCTCGTACTGCCAGCCGACGAGGCCCGCCAATTGCGTCGTCGGCAGGTAGGGGCTGTACGACCAGTCGCCGCTGCCGGGATCGCGGATGCGCGCCTCGGGATAGCCCATGCCGGTCAGGAACCGGCCGAACGATTCCATGACGAGATGCACCGGATAGACGCCTCCGTGGAGCAGCATGATGCGCGGCGTGGGGCCCTTCGCGAGCACCTCGCGCACGTCGCGATCGGTGATGTGCTCGGGATCGAGCGCGAGGATCTTCTCCTGGAGCTCGCGATCGGGCATCGCGGGCTTCGCCCGCTCGGCCGCGGCGAGCTGTGGCGGCTGCGTCGCGCAGCCGGCGAGGGTCAGCGAAACCGCCAGCAGCACGACGACGAGCGAGCGCATGTGCGCGAGGAAAGGAATCATCTTCAGAGGGCTTCGATGCGACGCAGGAGGTCGTCGCGGATGGCGGCGACGTCGTCCTGCGAGAACGCCGTGGTCCGGTACGAGATGCCGGCGCAAAGGCCGTGCGCGGAGGTGGTGACGGCGAGGACGATCGGCGACAGCGGCCCGGTCGGCACGCCGCGCACGTACAGCGGCGCACGCTCGCCCTCGGCGCTTCTCCACAGCGCGTCGACGTTGAGTGACGACACGCCGGCGCCGACCGGGTACGACTTGGCATAGACCGCGATGCGTTGCGGCAGCGTGCGCCAGCGTCCGAGCGCCCGGTCGACCGACATCGCAAAGAGCGTCGTCAGGAAGAGCTTCTCGCGCTTGATACGCGACGTGGCGGCGTGCACGTCCTGCGCGAGCTCGCGCAACGTGATGCCGGAGGGCACCGGATGCGCGACGCGGAACGAGCTCAGGAACTGGCCGAACGTCGCGCGCGGGTCGTCGCCGTGCGCACCGCGCAGGTTGACGATCGACGCGACGGCGAGCTCGTGGCGACGCTTGCCCATGTCGCGCGGCGGCAGTGTCGCGTCCTGCGCGAGCAGCAGCAGCGCCATCAGGGCGTCGTTCAGTGTGACGCGAAAGGCGTGCGCGGCGTCGCGCAAGGCGCGATAGCGGTCGGGCGCGACGCGGAAGAACGTGAACGCGTTGTACCCGTCGTCGGCGCGCCGATAGCGCGGGCGGATCCCGCGCCGGCAGCTCGCGACTTGCGAAGGCAGGCGCGCCAAGCCCCGGGCGAAGGCGAGCGGATGGCGGAGGAACAGGCGCGCATGCGTGCGCGGATAAAGCTGCAACGGCGCGTCGCTGCACGGGTTGCCGGCGTACCGGTGGGCGATCGCGTTGAGGAGCACGATGATCGAGTCGCCGCCCGCGATGAAATGGTCGTAGGCGATGCCAAGGAAGAATCCCGCATCGACGGGCATGACGAAGAAGCGGAACGGGTTCATGGGTCCGTCGCGCACGAACGGCGTGTTCAGGTGCCGCTCGAAGGCCTGCGCGAGCGCGGTCACCCAGTCGGGGCCCGGAGACACCGTTTCGAGCACGACGTCGGGCCGTCCCCCGCGCCACGCGTAGCGGGCGTGCGCGTGGTCCAGGTCGAGCCCGGCGAGGCCCGACCGTGAAAGCTCGCCTTCGATGGCCGTGGCGACCCGCGCCTGATCGAGCGGCCGGTCGATCTGCGCCGCGTGCACGGCGTTGTACGGGTGAAAGTCGCGCCAGTCGAGCATCGTCGCCTGGAACAGATTGAGGCGACCGGGGAACGACCGTCGGGGATCGGCGACGCGCTCGTCGCCTTGGGTCAAGCCGGCTTCGGGCCGCGTTTTTGCATGGTCGACCTGGAAAAAATTGCCCGGCGCCGGCCGGCCGTCATCGGAGCCACGGCCGGCGGCGTGCCCCGCGCCTTCGACGTGCGCATGGCGCAAGAGCGGGGTGAAGCGACGGAGGAAGCGTGGCTGCGACATCACGATGGGGGACCGACCAGCAATCCCTGCGCCTGCGCGCACCAGTTGCGCTTGACGCTGTACCAGATGTCCGCCGCCTGCACGAGGTTCGACGTGTCGCCGGCGGGGGGCTCCGCGGTCGAGCCGGGCGTCCAGGCGTCGATCCACGCGTGCATCGCGGGGTCGTCCGCGAGATGGGCGACACGCGGCAGCATGACGTGATGGTAGCCTGCCGGCAGCACGACGTTGCGTACGCGCGCCTTGCCGAGCGCCCGGTACCGCGTGTCGCCGAGCAGGTTGCCGGCGATCGGATCGTGCGGAAGGATGAACCCCGTGAATTCACCCGCGGTGTCCGGGATATCGCGCAGCTTCGTCAGCATGCCCCATTGGCCGAGCAGAAGGCGCGGCAAAAAACCGGTCGCGAGCGCCGCCGCGTAAGCGACGCGCAGCCCGACGGCGGCCCGTGTGCGCCCGGTGTGCGGATCGACGATCGTCGTGCGCTCGAGCGGATCGCCGGTCGCCGGATCGACGACGTGAAGCGCATCGTGGTAGGCGCCCGCGAGCTCGTAGAGCGTACGAATCACCAGCATCCCACCCTGGCTGTGCCCGATCAGCATCGGCTCCACGCCGGTCTGCTCGTAGTCGAAGGCGAGCGACCCGGCGAGGCGTGCGCTGTCACCGAAGCTGCTGTACGAATACCCCCCCGTGCGCGGATTCCTGAGCCGCTCCTCGGGATAGCCCATCGCGATCAGGAAGCGGGCGAACGGGCGCATCGTCACGATGGGGACGCTCCCCTGCAACAGGACGACGCGCGGCGCGGGCGCGCGCGACAGCACGTCGCGAACCTCATCGCCGGCAACGCGCGTGCAGTCGAGCGCGCGCAGGCGCGCAGCGAGCGCCGGATCGAGGTCCGCGCCGGGCGCGACCGCCTGCGCGAGCGGGCCGAGCAGCAGCCACAGGCCGGCCGCCGCGGCAAGATGCCGCACACGTAGCGCATTCATCGGAAAGCAGCGCCGTCGCGCCCGGCGTGGGCGGGGGCGAGCCGCGCTACGGCTGGCGCGCCGCGTAGCGCGGGAGGAAGCGCCCGGTGCGTTCGACATACCGCCGGTACGTTTCGCCGTGCATTCGCGCCAGATGCGCTTCCTCGTTGCGCGCCTTGAGATTCATCGCGCACGCGTGCACGAGGCCCACGAGCAGCATCGGGACGTCGGGCAGCACGATCATCGTTGCCACCATCAGCGCGATTTGGTACGCGTAAATCGGGTGGCGGACACGCGCGAACGGCCCGTCGGTCAGGAGCGTCGTGTTGCGATCGCTGATGTCCATCCGCCAGTGGCGGCCCATCGTGCGCCAGCACTGGAGCGTCATCACGAAGCACGCCATCCCGGCGAGTGCCGCCACCCATCGCAGCGTGGGATAAGCGACGCCTTCGCGTGCGAATCCCGGCACCGAGAAGACCCCCTGCGTGCGGGTGAGCCCGATCCACGGAAGCACGCACCAGGCGACGACGATGGGGACGAGCACCAGCCACATCGCGCGCTCCGACGCCCGCTCCGGCACGATGCCGACATGCGCACCGTGCCTGCGCCTCGCACGGTGGGCCATGGCGCCGACGCGCAGCCAGTACGCCGAGATGGTGAGGCAGACGATCAGAAGGGGAAGGTCGTGCATCGGCGAACGCGCCTGCGCGCACGGGATCGCGCAAGACGCGATCCCGTGCCGCCCGCCCGGGCTACATCCGCTCGATGATTGCGGCGATCCCCTGGCCGCCACCGATGCACATCGTGATGAGCGCGTAGCGCTTGCCGGTGCGCGCGAGCTCGTACATCGCCTTGACCGTGAGGATCGCGCCGGTGGCGCCGATCGGATGGCCGAGGGCCACCGCGCCGCCGTTGGGGTTCACCTTCGCCGGATCGAGGTCGAGCAGCTGGGAAACGCCGATCGCCTGCACGGCGAAGGCCTCGTTCGACTCGATCACGTCCATGTCGCCGGCCTTGAGTCCGGCCTTGGTGAGCGCGGACTTCACGGCATCGACGGGGCCGAGGCCCATGATCTTCGGATCGATGCCGGCATGGCCGTAGGCGACGAGCCGCGCCATCGGCGTGACGCCGGCGCGCTTCGCCGCCTGCATTTCCATCAGCACGACCGCCGCCGCGGCATCGTTGATCCCCGACGCGTTGCCCGCGGTGACGGTCCCGTTCTCCTTCTGGAACGCGGCCCGCAGCTTGGCCATGCCTTCGATGCTCGCATCGCTGCGCGGATGCTCGTCGGTGTCGAACTGGACCGGGCCCTTCCTGCTCTTGAGCTCGATCGGCAGGATCTGCGACTTGAAGCGGCCCTCGGCGATCGCCTTCGTCGCGCGGCGGTGGCTCTCGACGGCGAACTGGTCCTGCTGCTCGCGCGTGATGCCGCACTTGGTCGCGACCGCCTCGGCCGTGATGCCCATGTGGACGGTGTCGAACGGGTCGGTGAGCGCGCCGACCATCATGTCGACGATCTTCGCATCGCCCATCCGCGCGCCCCACCGTTGCGTGAGGTTCGCGTAGGCGCCGCGGCTCATGCTCTCCGCGCCGCCGCCGATCGCGGCGTCCGTGTCGCCGAGCATGATGTACTGCGACGCGCTGACGATCGCCTGCATGCCGCTGCCGCAAAGCCGATTCACCGTCAGCGCGCCGCTTGCGTGCGGCAGGCCGCCGTTGATGCCGACGACGCGCGACAGGTACATGTCGCGTGTTTCGGTGTGGATGACATTGCCGAACACGCACTGGCCGATCTGCGCGGGATCGACCTTGGACCGCGCGATCGCCTCGCGGACGACGCGTGCGCCGAGCTCGGTGGGGGGAAGGTCCTTCAGCGACCCGCCGTAATCCCCGATGGCGGTGCGGACTCCGTTGACGATGACGACTTCGCGTGCGTTGGCCATGACGTGCTCCTTTCAGCGTTGCGTCCGGCCATTATCCTCCTGTCAGGAATCGGGTATCAGGTATCAAGCGAGCAACGCATCGCTCCTCGATGCCGGTTGCCTCTTCGCCCATTCCTGATTCCCGATCCCTGACTCCCGGTTCCTGACACGCAATTCGCTGCCAAGATATGCCGCGATCGCGCGCATGCCCGACACACCCGCCTCGCGCTCGGCGTCGGCGTTGTAATTGGTATTGGTGTTCACGTCGTACGTGTAGATCTCGCCGTCGCGGTCCTCGATGAACTCGATGCCCGCGATGCCGATGCCGTTGTCGGCCAGGAAGCGCCGGTACTTCGCGATGATCGGGTGCGTGAACCGCTCGAGGATCCGGAAGCGGAGCGCCTCCCGCGGGGCGTCCTCGCCCACCGGGCAGAATGCGTCGTCGACGCGGCACGCGTCCGCCGGGCAGAGCTCGAAGCCTTGCGAGGTGTCGACGCGCACCGCGTAGAGGAAGCGGCCGCCGACGAACTCGACGCGCGTGATGAACGGCTCCGGCGCCGCGATGTACTGCTGGATCAGCGTGATGCCGTCGATCGAATCCTCGAACGCGTTGCCGTCGACGTAGCGCACGAGCGCGTCGACATCGTCGAAGCGCCGCACGCCAAGACCCTTGCCCGCGCGGTTGTGCTTGGTGATGAAGGGCGCGCCGATCGTCTTCGCGGCGTCGACGATCGCATCGCGGCCGACGGCGGCGATCGTGCGCGGCACGCGGATGCCGTGGCGCTCGAGCGCTGCATATTGCGCGGCCTTGCTGATCTCGAGCGCGAGCGCGCGCTTGTCGTTGACGATGCGCCGCCCATGGCGCTCGAGCCACGCCAGCACCGCGCCGGTCAGCTCCGGCGCGTAGCGGTGGCCGCGCGTGTGCGACGAGGCGCTCATGCGGTTGTAGAAGACGCCCTCGGGTGGCGCCTGCGACACATCGAACGCGCCCTCGGCAATGAACCATTCGGTGTACGGCAGGCCCAATTCGGCGAACGCGTCGCGCAGCGGCGCGACCCAGGCGTCGTTTTCGTGAATGACGTGGATGCGGGACATGGCCGGTTGATCCGTTCTCGTGGTAGATAGCGCCAAGATAAGGGCGCTCGCGCCGCAACCGAAATAACGATTGCTTTTATGCTTGTAATCGCGCCGGAAGCGGCGCTATCGTCAATGCGGGCGGCCCGGAGGTCGCCGAGGAGAGTCGGCATGGCGGAGTCGAAGTGGCGCCATCACGGCGTGCGGGTCGTCCGTTCGGATCAACTGGACACGAATACGGCCCAGACGCCGGGCATGAACCGCGCCGCGGCGATCAGCTATGCGCGGATGGGCGCGGAGAAGCTCTGGGCCGGCACGGTGGTGATCCATCCCAAGGCCAAGACGGGGGCACATCACCACGGGCCGGTCGAGAGCGTGATCTACGTCGTGAGCGGCAAGGCGCGGATGAAGTGGGGCGACCGGCTCGAATTCACCGCAGAGGCGGGGCCCGGCGATTTCATCTACGTTCCGCCGTTCGTGCCGCACCAGGAGATCAACGCGAGCGATACCGAGCCGCTGTCGTGCGTGCTGTGTCGCAGCGGCCAGGAGCCTGTGGTCGTGAACCTGGACCTGCCGAACGTCGAGCCCAACCCCGAGAACGTGGCCTGGGTGGACAAC
The DNA here is from genome assembly GCA_050257435.1 of Rudaea sp. Taxonomy (GTDB): domain Bacteria; phylum Pseudomonadota; class Gammaproteobacteria; order Burkholderiales; family Casimicrobiaceae; genus VBCG01. Next base: position 15,630 of record JBLMWW010000086.1, on the reverse strand, counting down.
ATCCACCCGCGGCCCGGCGACTGAGCCGGCTTACGTGCGCCGCGGCGCGCGCGTGAGTGGCCTGCGCCGCAACTCGTTCGCGAGCTCGCCCGCCAACAAGCCGACCGCGGCGGCGATGCCTGCCGCAATGCGCAGACGGGTGAGCGCCGGCTCGCGGACGGGAGACGTCGCGCCGGCCGGCGACCGTATCGGCTCGGGCGCCGCCGCCAGTGGTGGCTCAGATACGGGGTTTTGCGCCGGCACCCGACCCGACTCGCTCGCGGCCGCGGCCTGCTTGCCCACGCCCTTCATCGCGGGCCTCGGCTTCCCCATTCGCGTGCCGTGCCGGTACGAGTAGACCCACGTGAATTCCGCGCCGAGCAGGAAGATCTGCGACGAGAAGTACACCCAGAGCAGCACGATGACGAGCGAGCCGGCAGCGCCGAAGCTCGACGCGACGCTGCTCTTTCCGAGATAGAGCCCGATCAGGAACTTGCCGATCGAGAACAGGAGCGAGGTGACGGCCGCGCCGACCCAGACGTCCTTCCAGCCGATGTCGCAACGCGGCAGCAGCTTGTAGATCATCGCGAACAGTCCCGTGACGACGAGGAAGCCGACCAAGAGGTTGACGACGCGCAGTAACACCTCCCATCCCGGGAACCATCCGGACGAGAAATGCGCGAGCGCGGCGAGCGCGGCGCTCACGACGAGCGACACGAGCAGGAGGAACCCGATGCCGAGCACCATGCCGAACGACAGCAGCCGGCCGCGGAGCATGCCCCAGATGCCCGTCTGCCTCTGCTGCGGCGAATCCCAGATGCGGTCGAGGTCCGACTGGAGCTCGCTGAAGACCGTCGTCGCGCCGAGCACCAGTGCACCGATCCCGGCGATCGTCGCGAAGAGCCCCTTGCCCGACTGATTGGCGTTGGCCACTGCCGCCTCGATTGCGCTCGCGCCCTGATCGCCGATCAGCCCGCGCAGCTGGTCGAAGATCTCGCCGCGCGCGGCGTCGGCGCCGAAGAAAAAACCGGCCACCGCGATGGCGATCACCAGCAGCGGAGCGATCGAGAAGACCGTGTAGTACGCGAGCGCGGCCCCCATGCTCGGCGCGTAGTCGTCCGAGAACTGCTTGAACGATTCCTTTACGAGCGACCACACCGATTTCGGACTGATCATGGCCGGCGCCTCCTTGCGGCCTTGACACTACCCGCGTTCGCGCCGGGCGTCTTTCCGCGTGCCGCCGCGCCGCGCTGTCGGCGTTCTTCCGACGCGTGGGGCCGGCGCGGTCCGCCGTCGTCGTGCGCTCGGTGCGTGAGCGGCACCACGACGGCGAGCGTGCCCAGCGAGAACCTCATGGCGTGCCTCGGAACCGCCGCAGCCGCGCGACGCCTTCGTCGAGACGCGCATCCGTCGCTGCGAAGCACCAGCGCACGAAGCCTTCGCCTTCCGGGCCGAACGCGCTGCCCGGTGCGAGGCCGAGCTTCGCTTCCTGCACGAGGCGCCGGCAGAACGTCATGCTGTCGTGCATGTTCCCGATGCGGAAGAACGCGTACATCGCGCCCGCGGGCGGCGCGACCTCCACGCCGGGCAGCGCCGCAAGCGCGTCGACCAGCCGATCGCGCGCGCGGCGCAGGCGCTCGCGCGTCGCGTCGACGGTCGGCTCGCCGTCGCGCAGCGCGACGACGCCGGCCCGCTGCACGAACACCGGCGAGCACGACGTGTTGTATTCGATCAGCTTGCCGAGATCGGGCAGCAATGTCGGCGGCGCGACGATCCAGCCGAGCCGAAAGCCGGTCATCAGCCAGGCCTTCGAGAAGCTGTTGGTGCTGACGACGCGCGCGTCGTTGGGCGCGAGGTCGAGGAACGACGGCGCGCAGGGACCGTCTTCCGCGTAGTACAGCCGCTCGTAGACGTCGTCCGAAACGATCCATATGCCGTGGCGGTCGCAATGCTCGAAGACGGCGCGCCGCGCCGGTGCGTCGATCGTCCAGCCGGTCGGGTTGTTGGGCGAGTTGATGACCAGCACGCGTGTGGCGGGCGTGAGCGCATCGAGCAGCCGATCGACATCGAGCGACCATCCATGTGCACCGAAGCGCAGCGGGACGGTCACGACGTTCGCCGAGAGGATCTTCGGGATCTCGACCAGGTTCGGCCACAACGGCGTCACGACGACGACGCGATCGTTGGGCGCCACGAGCGCCTCGACGACGACCATCAGCGCGGACATCCCCGATGCGGTCACGGCGACCTCGGACGGATCGGTCCCGCGATGCAGCGCGCCCACGTAGCCCGCGATCGCCTCGCGCAGCGGCGGGATGCCGAGGTTTTGGGCGTAGAACGTCTCGCCGTGTTGGAGGGAGGCGATCGCGGCGTCGCGAATGAACGCCGGCGTGACCTCGTCCGGCTCGCCGAACCAGAAGGCGAGCACGTCCGGGTCGTTCATGCCCGCGTTCGCGATGTCGCGGATGCGCGAGGACATCAGCGCGCGGACGGCTGGGCGGGCGAGGGCGGTATGGGGAGGCAGGGAGGTCAGGGCGTGGGCAGGATTTAGGATCGAGGATCGAGGATCGAGCGTCCCGGAAGACGCGCCCCTCGATCCTCGATCCTAAATCCTAGCCCCTTATATCGCTATTTCGAACGTATCCCGCCCATGCCCCTTCGCGGCATAGAGCGCGCTGTCGGCGCGTTTCAATAGCGCCTCGGGCGTCGCCGCGCCGCCGTGGCCGAGCGCGATGCCGATGCTCGTCGTCACCTTGACCGTCAATCCGCCGGCGTGGAAGTCGGGCCGCATCGAAGCGAGGATCTTGCGTGCGACGAAGCGGCACTCGTCACGGTTGTGGATGCCTTCCAGGACGATCACGAACTCGTCGCCTGCGAGGCGTGCCACCAGGTCGGTCGCGCGCACCGACGAGGTCAGCCTCCGCGCGAACTCGCGCAGCACCTCGTCACCGGCGGCGTGACCGAGCGTGTCGTTGATCTTCTTGAAACCATCGACGTCGAGGAACAGGAGCGCCACCTGCGTTCCCGCGCGGGTTGAGCGGCGCAACGCCGCGGCAATGCCGTCGTTGAACGCGTGCCGGTTCGGCAGGCCGGTCAGCGTGTCCTTTTGCGCGAGCCGCTCGAGTTGGCGCTCGACTTCCTTCTGCGACGTCACGTCGGAGGCCGATGTGTAGACGCCGAGCACCTTGCCCTCGGCGTCGATGTCGGGAATGTAGCTTCCGCGCAGGAATCGCGTGCCTTCCGGCCGCTTCACCTCGACGTCGAAATCCACGCGCTCCCCGGCGAGCGCGCGCTCGAGGTTCGGCGCCACCGTCGCGTACGTCTCGGAGCCCAGCACGTCGCGCACGAGCCGCCCGGTGATAGTCGACAGCGGCCGTCCGAGCCACGCTTCGTAGTAGCGGCTGTTGAAGCGATAGCGGCCCTCGGCGTCGATGTAGCCGACCATGGAAGGAATGTTGTCGGTGATGCGTTGCAGCCGCTGCTCGCTCGCCTCGACCTGCGCCCGCGCGTGCCGGAGCGCGGTCACGTCCTGCGAGATCGTGAAGACACCCTGCACCGCGCCCGTCGCATCGACGTCGGGGACGTAATCCACCTGGTAGTGCTGCGTGCCGCCGTCGCGCTCGACCACGAGGTCGAAGCGCCGCGGCTCGCCTTCATAGCCGCGATCGAGCTGGGGCTTGATCTGCGCGAACGCGGCGGGCGATACGAGCTCGTCGAGGCGCCGGCCGACGATGTCGGCGGGGTCCTTGCCCCAGTACTCGGCGAAGTTGCGGTTGCCGAACAGCAGTCGATCGTGCGTGTCGATGTAGGTGATCCGCGCCGGAATCCCGTCGGTGACCAGGCGCACGAAGCGCTCGCGCGCGGCGAGCGCCTCCTCCGCGTCCTTGCGCCGCGTGATGTCCTGGCAGACCACGTAGGCGCCGCGCACCTCCTGGGCATCCCCGTAGTCGGGGAAGCAGCTCACCATGAAGACGGGGCCCTTGCCCTCGGCGACGAACGACGTCTCGAACGTCTGCGGCAGGCCTGCATGCACGTCGCGCATACGCCCTTCGAGCCGCGCGTAGACCGTGTCGCCGACGACTTCCCGCAGCGTGCGCCCGACGACCTTTTCCGGCGGAATGCCGAAGCCCTCGCGAAAGTAGTCGTTGACGAAACGGAAGCGCTCGTCGGCGTCGACGTACGCGATCAGCACCGGCACGTTGGCCGTGATCGTCGCGAGCTCGGCGCTGCGCCGCTCGAGCGCCGCCGTCTTCTCCTCGAGCGCGGCGGTCTTCTCCTGCAGCGCGCGGGTGCGCTCCTCGACGGTCGCCGCGAGCCGGTTCAGCGCGCCCGCCAGGATGCCCGCTTCGCCGTCGCCCGCCACCGCGGTGCGATGCGCGAGATCGCCGCGCGCGAGACGCGCGGCGTCGTAGGCGAGGCGCCGCAGCGGCCGCGCGATGCGCGCGCCCGCGTACGCCGCGAACGATGCGCCGAAGAGCAACGACAGTGCGCCTAGCGCCAGCGTCTCGCGCAGGTTCGCCCGCGCCGAGGAGAGGGCCACCTCGGCGGGTATGCCGACGAACACGTGCCATGGCATCCGGGATGCGTGGGTGAAGCCCGCGATGCGGTCGATGCCGTCGGCGCCGCGCGTTTCGTCGACGCCCTCCACGGTCGCCATGTGCTCGCGCGCGCGCTCCACGTCGCGCACGCTCATGCCGATCCAGCGTGCGGCCTCGACGCTTCGCGTCAGCACGATGCCGTCCGCGTTCACGATCGAGACCACGGTGCCGGGTGGCGCGGCGCCCTTGAGATCGACCAGCCAGCCGAGATCGCGCAGGCGCGCCGAGACCGTCACGACGCCGATCACCTCGCCGCGCTCGCCCTTCACGGGTCGCGCGAACACGACCACCGGCTCACCGTTGCCGCGCGATACGATGGGCGCGTCGATGGCCGGGCTTCCGGTGGCGAGCGCGCGGCGGAAATAATCGCGGTCTGCGACCGACGCGTCCGACGTCATCGATCCGCGGTTGAGTGCGCCGATGTTGCGTCCTTCGCGTGTCCACACGCCGACGTTGTTGAGCGAGCGCGGCAGGTCGGCGCGCACGCGCTGGAGGAACGCATCGTTGGCGAGCGCGCCCGAGGGGTCGAACGATGCGCCGTGCCCGATAAGCGCGAGCGCGGAGAGGTTGTCCCCGATGTAGTCGTCGACGCGGGCCGCGAACAGCTTCGCGAGCGCGAGGGTGCGCTGCTTGGCCTCTTCGCGCTCGAGGGAAGCCTGGCGGGCGGCGTTGGCGCCCACGTAGGCGACGAAGGGCACGCCGAGCGCGAGCGCGAGCACGACGAGGCGGAAGCCGATGCTCGAGCGCAGGCGCACGAGGCCGCGGCCGCGCAGCGACCGTGCGAGGCGCGGCCACCAGCGGCGCGTTCGCGGCCGCTCCCCGGCGGGGGTGTCGGTGACGCGCTGCGTCGCATTCTCGCCGGGCATGGGCACAGGGCGGCGACATCGGTCGCCGGGGGTCGAGATGGCATACCTCCGCAAAGACCATGCCGATGTCATGGGCGATAATGCCGGCCCCTCCTCAGACGCGCCACGAACGAACGCCACCATGTCCGCGAACGGCCCGAACGGACTCTAGGCATGCGTCTGCACATCCTGGGCATCTGCGGCACGTTCATGGGCGGCCTCGCCGCGATCGCGCGCGCGGCCGGCCACGACGTCACGGGGTGCGACGCGAACGTCTACCCGCCGATGTCGACGCAGCTCGCCGATCTCGGCATCGAGCTGACGGAAGGCTTCGTGCCGTCGCAACTCGACGGCGTCGCACGGGACGCGGACACGTTCGTGATCGGCAACGTCGTCTCGCGCGGCAATCCGCTGATCGAGGCGATCATGAACGCGGGGCGCGACTACGTCTCGGGCCCGCAGTGGCTCTACGAGAACGTGCTGCGCCGCAAATGGGTGCTCGCGGTCGCGGGGACGCACGGCAAGACGACGACCTCGTCGATGCTCGCGCACGTGCTCGATCGCGCGGGGCTCGACCCCGGGTTCCTGATCGGCGGCGTGCCGATCGACTTCGGCGTGTCCGCGCGGCTCACCGACAGCGCCTTCTTCGTGATCGAGGCCGACGAGTACGACACGGCGTTCTTCGACAAGCGCTCGAAGTTCGTCCATTACCGGCCGCGCACCGCGATCCTCAACAACCTCGAATACGATCACGCGGACATCTTTCCCGACCTGGCGGCGATCGAGACGCAGTTCCATCATCTCGTGCGCACGGTACCCGGCGACGGGCGCCTGATCGTCAACGGCGGTGACGCAGCGCTCGCCCGCGTGCTCGCGCGCGGCGCGTGGAGCGGCGTCGAGCACTTCGACGCTGCGCAGCCGGACGCGAGCGGAACGGCGCAATGGACGATCGCCGACGACGGCAGCGTCACGCGCAGCGGCGTTTTGGAGGGCCGGCTCGCGTTCGGGCAGGCGGGACGCCACAACCGGATGAACGCGCTCGCGGCGATCGCCGCCGCGCGCCATGCCGGCGTGCCGCCCGCCGTCGGGCTCGACGCCTTGCACACGTTCGGCGGCGTGAAGCGCCGCATGGAATTGCGCGGAAGCGTCGACGGCGTCGCCGTGTACGACGACTTCGCGCACCACCCGACCGCCATCGCGACGACCATCGATGGGCTGCGCCGGCAGGCGCCCAACGGCCGGATCCTTGCCGTCATCGAGCCGCGGTCGAATACGATGAGATTGGGGTCGATGAAGGCCGCGCTTCCGGGCAGCCTCGCGAGCGCCGATCGCGTCTACTGCTACGCGGCGAACCTCGGGTGGGATGCCGCCGCGGCCTTGGCGCCGCTCGGCGCACGCGCCGAAGTGCATGGCGAGCTCGATACCCTGGTTGCGGCCGTGGCCGGGGAAGCGCGCCCGGGCGACCAGGTGCTCGTGATGAGCAACGGCGGCTTCGGAGGGGTGCACGGCAAGATCCTCGATGCGCTCGGACAACGACAGGAGCCGAAGTAAGCGGCCACTTCGCGTGCGCTCGACGATCGTCTACCTGCACGGCTTTCGCTCCTCGCCGGCGAGCGCGAAGGCAAGGCTTCTGGGTGCGGCGGTGGCCGGGCTTCCTCGCGAACGGCGGCCGACGCTTCACGTGCCGGCGCTCGATCATCGGCCGGCCGTCGCAATGGCGACGATCCTCGGGCTCGCCGAAGGCCTGCCGCTCGAGCATCTGACGTTCGTCGGCAGCTCGCTCGGCGGTTTTTACGCGACCCGTGCCGCGGAGCACCTCGGCGCTCGCGCGGCGCTCGTCAACCCGGCCGTCCGGCCGTACGACGATCTCGCAGCCTATCGCGGCCCGCAGACGAACCTGTACACGGGCGAGGCGTTCGAGGTGACAGACGAGCATTTCGCCGAGCTTCGGCGCCTCGCGGTGCCGCGCATCGCGCGCCCCTCACGCTATCTGTTGCTCGTGCAGACCGGCGACGAGGTGCTCGACTATCGCGAGGCGGTTCGCTTCTACGCCGGCGCGTGGCAGTGGGTCGAAGGCGGCGGCGATCACGCGTTTCGGGACTTCGCGGGTCACATTCCCGCGCTGCTAAGGTTTTGCGGCGTCGGCGGCCCGCCCGGTTTCACGGACGAAGGCCGGGTGCTGCGTCGCGACTAGCCGGCTCGCGCTCGCACGGGTTATGCTTGAGCCAGGCCGCGAGCGCGAGGGCAGCGCTGCCGCATCGCTCCCGCCGCTTCCCTTTTCCCCGCTGACGCCGGCGCCAAAAGCGCCGGCAGAATGGCCGTCCGCGCACGATTCTCGCCCAACCGGCGCGTCCCGTGGCCGGCCCGAAAGGAGCATGCGATGGCCAGCCGCCAGCGTGCGGGCCGCGATCCCGCGACCGAGCCGCTTTCCGACCACGCCCTGGACCTGATGCGCCGCGAACAGACGTTCGGCGCCCGCAACTACGATCCGCTTCCCGTCGTGCTCTCGCATGGCGAGGGCAGCTGGGTCACGGACGTCGACGGGCACCGGTATCTCGACCTGATGAGCGCGTATTCGGCGGTGAGCTTCGGGCATGCGCACCCTCGCATCGTCGCCGCGCTCGTCGCGCAGGCGCAGCGGCTCGGCGTGACGTCGCGCGCGTACTACAACGACCGGTTGCCACCGCTCCTCGAGCGCCTCGCGCGGCTTGCGCGGCTCGACCGCGCGTTGCCGGCGAACGGCGGCGCCGAGGCGGTCGAGACGGCCATCAAGGCGGCGCGCAAATGGGGCCACAAGGTCAAGGGCATTCCCGACGGGCACGCCGAGGTGCTTGGCTGCCACGGCAATTTCCACGGGCGCACGATCACGGCGACGGGCCTGTCGACCGAGCCGCAGTATCGCGACGGCTTCGGGCCGTTCCCACCGGGGCTCGTCACGATTCCCTACGGCGACGCGGCGGCGCTGGCGAAGGCGATCACGCCGCGCACCGCGGCGTTCCTCGTCGAGCCGATCCAGGGCGAGGGCGGCATCGTCGTGCCGCCGGCCGGTTACCTGCGCGAGTGCCGGCGCATCTGCTCCGAGCGCCGCGTGCTGATGATCTGCGACGAGATCCAGACGGGGCTCGGCCGGACGGGGCGGTTCCTGGCCTGCGAGCACGACGACGTCGCGCCCGACGGCGTGATCCTCGGCAAGGCGCTCGGCGGAGGCTTGCTGCCCGTCTCGGCGTTCGTCGCGACGGAGGACGTGATGCAGGTGTTCCACCCCGGCGACCACGGCAGCACGTTCGGTGGAAACCCCCTCGCCGCGGCCGTCGCAATGACCGCGCTCGACGTGCTGTTCGACGAGCGGCTGATCGAGCGCTCGGCGGAGCTCGGCGCCCATCTCGTGGACGAGCTCTCCGACCTGCGCGGCACGGTCGTAAGCGACGTGCGCGGCCGCGGGCTCTTCGTCGGCATCGAGATCGACGCGCGTCACGGGGGAGCGCGGCCGGTCGTCGAGAAGCTCCTTGCACGCGGCATCCTGTCGAAGGACACGCACGGCACCGTCGTGCGCATCGCGCCGCCGCTCAACATCGCGAAGGACGACCTCGCGTGGGCGATCGGCGAGATCCGTGCGGTGCTCCGCGAGGTCGAGCGCGACGCGAAACGCGCAGCGTAAGGTTGCGGCCAGCGCCGGCGCTCGCGGCGCACCGCCGTGCGATCGTATTCGCTTCGGCGGCGGTCGCAATACGTCAGACGTTAGTATTGGCGCCATGGCCGCCCCCTCGCTCGAAGGCAAGCTCGTCGTCGCGATCAGCTCGCGGGCGCTCTTCGACCTCACCGAGAGCCACCGCGTCTATACGGAGCTCGGCGTCGACAGCTATCACCGCTACCAGATCGAGCACGAGGACGAGCTCCTCGCGCCGGGGCCCGCGTTCGGGCTGGTGACGAAGCTTCTGCGGCTCAACCGACTGTCGAAGCAATACGTCGAGGTGATCCTGCTGTCGCGCAACAGCGCCGACACGGGCCTGCGGGTCTTCAACTCGATCAAGCACTACGGCCTCGACATCACGCGCGCGGCGTTCACGAAAGGCGAGCCGACGTCGCGCTACGTGCCGGCGTTCGGGGCGCATCTGTTCCTGTCTGCGGACACCGAGGACGTGCGGCGCGCGCTCGAGGAAGGCTACGCGGCGGCGACGATTTTCCCGAGCATCTATCGCAACGAAACCGACGAGCTTCGCATTGCGTTCGACGGTGACGCGGTGCTCTTTTCCGACGAGGCCGAGCGCGTCTATCAGAACGCGGGGCTCGCGGCCTTCGCGGCGAGCGAGCGCGACTGCGCGTCGACGCCGCTCTCCGGCGGCCCGTTCAAGGAATTCCTCGCGGCGCTGCATCGCATCCAGGCCGACTTCCCGGAAGATCGCAGCCCGATCCGCACCGCGCTCGTGACCGCACGCAGCGCGCCTGCGCACGAGCGGGTGATCCGGACGCTTCGCGCGTGGAACATCCGCATCGACGAGGCGCTGTTCCTCGGCGGCCTCGACAAGGGGGAGTTTCTCCGCGCGTTCGGCGCCGACATCTTCTTCGACGACCAGGCGCGCCACGTCGAGTCCGCCGCCCAGCACGTGTCCGCCTGCCACGTTCCGCATGGCATCCTCAATGAATGAGCCTGCGTGGCACGGCGGCGCTTCCGTCGGTTGCGGGAACCCGCGCGGTACCCGCGCGCTCGAAGCCCGATGCGAAAATTCCTGAACCCGCTTATGGCCGCGGCGCTCGCCGCGACGGCATTCTTCGCCGTGCCCTGCGTCGCCGCCGCGGAGGACTACAAGATCGGCGTCCTCAACGTCGAGCGCGTCCTTCAGCAATCCAACGCAGCCAAGGCCGCGCACGATCGGCTGGAGCAGGAGTTCAAGGGCCGCAACGACGACATCGTCAAGAAGGAGCAGGACGTGCGCGCGACGGCCCAGCAGCTCGAGAACGATCGCCCGACTTTATCGGCCGACGAGTTCGCGAGCCGCCAACGCGCGCTCGACTTGCGCACGCGCGACGTGCAGCGGCTGCGCCAGCAGTTCGCGGAGGATCTCCGCGCGCGCCAGTTCGAGGAGCTCGACAAGCTGAAGGAGCGGCTCGACAAGGTGCTCACGCGCTTCGCGCAGGAGCGTCACTACGATCTCATCCTGCAGGACGCGGCGTACGTCGGCCGGTCGGTGGACATCACCGACGACGTGCTGAAGGCGCTGGAGGCGACGCCGCAGTAAACCGATCTACCCCAGCCGCCGCCCGTAGATCGGATACTGCGGATCGCTGTAACCCGGCGTCGACGGATGCCCGGGGCGCACCAGCGAATCGACGAGCGCCTCGTCTTCGGCGCTCCACGGCGTGCCGACCGCGGCGACGTAGTCCTGCCATTGGGCGAGCGTGCGCGGGCCGGCGATCGCGGAGGACACGATGCGGTTCGCCCATAGCCACGCGAGTGCGAACTGCACCGGCGTGCGGCCGCTGTTCGCCGCGTGCGCCTGCAGCGTGCGCGCGATAGCGAACGACTCCTCGCGAAACTCGGTCTGCATGAGGCGCGGGTCGTTCCGCGCCGCCCGCGAATCTTGCGGCACTGCACCGGGCGCGTACTTGCCGGTGAGCACGCCCCGTGCGATCGGCGAATACGGCGCGACGCCGATGCCATAGTGGTCGCACGCGGCGAGGATCTCGACCTCCGGCATTCGGTTGAGCAGGTTGTAGTATGGCTGGCAGACGACGGGCGGCGTGACGCCGAGGCGTTCGCAGCAGCGCATCAACTCGGCGATGCGCCAGCCGCGGAAATTCGACACGCCGAAATAGCGGATCTTCCCCGCGGCCACCAGATCGCCGAGCGCCGCCACCGTCTCCTCGAGCGGCGTCTGCGCATCGTCCCGATGCAGGTAGTAGACGTCGATCCAATCGGTGCGCAGCCGCCGCAGGCTCGCGTCGCACGCCGCGAAGATCCAGCGGCGCGACGAGCCGCCGGTAAACGGCCGCTTGTTCTCCTCGCCCTCCATCGGGTTGCCGACCTTCGTCGCGAGGATCCAGCGCGCGCGCTGCGCCGCGATCGCGCTGCCGGTGATCGTCTCCGACGCGCCGTTCGCGTACACGTCGGCGGTATCGATGAAGTTGACGCCCGCCGCGGCGGCGTGCGCGATGATTTCGCCCGCTTCGCGCTCGCCGGTGCGATCGCCGAACATCATCGTGCCGAGGCAGACGATCGACACTTCGAGCCCGCTGCGACCGAGCCGCCGGTATTCCATGCGTTCCTCCGTGCCCGCGAAATCCGCGCACAGGATACACCGCTATAATCACCGCCTCTCGTCGACGCGCGCCGCGCATGCGAGTGCGCGCATCCCCTTTCCATGAACGTCCTGTTCGAGGATGACGGCCAGCTCAAGGCCGGCACGCTCCTCGCCGACAACGACGCGTCGCTCTCGGTCGAGGCGGTGTCGGGCAAGCGGCAGAAGATCAAGGCTGCGCACGTGCTGTTGCGCTTCGCCGCGCCTTCGCCCGCGGAGACGCTCGCGCGCGCGCACGAGCTCGTCGCCGAACTCGACCCGAACTTCCTGTGGGAGGTCGTGCCCGACGACGAATTCGGCTTCGACGAGCTCGCGCGCGAATACTACGGCGCGACCCCGGTGCCGGCGGAGGCGGCCGCGGTGGCGCTCGCGCTCGCACGCGCGCCCATGTACTTCTACCGCAAGGGCCGCGGCCGCTATCGCAAGGCGCCGCCCGAGGCGCTCAAGGCTGCGCTGGCCTCGATCGCGCGCAAGGAACGCGAAGCGCGCGACATCGCGCAATGGGTCGCCGAGCTGGCCGAGCATCGCCTGCCGGCGCCGCTCGCCGCCAGGCTCGACATGCTGCTCTTCCGCCCCGACAAGAACGCGCCGGAATGGAAGGCGCTCCACGCCGCGTGCGAGGCCGCGCATGCGAGCCCGGTGCGGCTGTTGCACGCCTGCGGCGCGATACCCTCGTCGCATGATTATCACTTCCGGCGCTTCATCGTCGAAGCGTTTCCGCGCGGCACCGACTTCCCGGCCTTCGGCGATCTGCCCGCGCTGCCGGATTTGCCGGTCGCGCCCGTGCTCGCGTTCTCGATCGACGATGCGTCGACGACCGAGATCGACGATGCATTTTCGGTGCGCGAGCTGCCCGACGGCACGCGCGAGATCGGCATCCACATCGCCTGCCCGGCGCTCGGCATCGCCCGCGGCTCGCCGCTCGACGCGATCGCGCGGCAGCGCCTTTCGACCGTGTACATGCCGGGTCGCAAGATCACGATGCTGCCCGACGCCGTCGTCGAGGCGTTCACGCTCGCGCGGGATCGCGCGCCGCCCGCGCTTTCGCACTACGTGATCACGTCCGCCGACGGTACGCCGTTGCGCGAGCGCGTCGCGCTCGAGTGCGTGCCGATCGCCGCGAACCTGCGCCACGACACCCTCACCGAGGCGTTCGCGTCCGACGAGCCGCAGGCTGCGGCGCCGCCATGGACCGACGAGCTGCGTGCGCTCTGGCGGCTTGCGCAACGTCTGGCAAGCGCACGCGGCAAGCCGGACGTGCCGCGCACCGATTACGGCTTCGACGTCGACTGGGACGCCGAGGGCGGCGGCGAGCCGGGCCGCGTGACCATCACGCAGCGCCCGCGTGGCAATCCGCTCGACAAGCTCGTCTCGGAGCTGATGATTCACGTCAACCATGCGTGGGGACGCCGGATCGCGGACGCCGGGCTGCCGGGGTTCTACCGTGTGCAGTCGACGGGCAAGGTGAAGATGAGCACGCGCCCGGGGGAGCACCAGGGTCTCGGACTGACGCACTACCTGTGGGCGAGCTCCCCGCTTCGACGCTACAGCGATCTCGTGAACCAGCGGCAGCTGATCGCCACGGTCACCGGCGAGCGCGCACCATATGCCGACAACGATGCCGAGCTCTTCGCGGCGCTCGCCGATTTCGAGGCGACCTATTCGCAGTACGCGGACATGCAGGACCGGATGGAGCATTACTGGTGCCTGCGCTGGCTGCTGCAGGAGCGCGTCGCCGAGTGCAACGCCACGGTGATCCGCGAGGGACTCGTGCGGTTCGGGCGGCTTCCGCTGATCGTGCGCCTCGCCGACCTGCCGTCCGCGACGCCGGACGCGCTCGTGCGCGTCGCGATCGGCCGCATCGACCTTCTCGAATGCACGCTGGAATGCCGCTACGCGGGGCCCGCCGATCCCGGGGCGCCGGCCTCCGCCTGAAGCGTTGGATTGCCGCCACGCGGGACCCCCCGGCCGATTGACGGGTGGCGGCAAGGTCTATGACGACGGCATGACCGCTGTACAATCGGCCAAACTGTCACGGTTCCCCGCGCCCTTGCCACGCCGCGTCGCCCAGCCGCGAGCCGCTGCCGATCAGGCGGCGCAGGCGGCCTTCCTTGTCGCCGTTCCGTCCCGCTCAGGCGAGACGGCGGAGGCGTCACCCGTCCGAGCCGGGCTCCGCAAGGGAAAACTCGTCGTCGCGGGGGCATTGCCGCCGGCGCGAATCCCACCCGAGTCGCTCGCGTCGCCCCGCCGCGTGTCCACGATCGGCGTCGCGATCGGCGTCTCGATCGCGCTGCACGCGGTCGCGCTGAGCCTGCATTTCACGCTCGGCCCGGGTCGCATTCCGGATCGCGCGCCGCCCCTCGAAGTGGCGCTCGTCAATGCGAAGTCGGCATCGAAGCCGGTGAAGGCGGAGCTCCTCGCACAGGCCAACCTCGACGGCGGCGGCAACACCGAGCAGAACCGCCGCGCGAAGACGCCGCTCCCGGTGCTGCCGCGCCAGGCGCCGCGCAAGAACGTCGCGGTCACCTCGCCGAAGCACGAGGTGCGCGAGAACACGACGCACGAGATGCTGACGCAGCTGCGATCGCCCACGGAAGTGGCGACGCCCGAACCGAAGCCGATCGAGGAGTCCGAGCCGACCGAGTCGCCCACCGCGAACGAGATCATGCAGAAGACGCTGGAGGCGCTGCAGCTCGAGGCGAAGATCGCGCGCGACCTCGACGCGTACCAGAAGATTCCCCGCCGCAAGCACATCGGGTCGCAGGCGCGCGAGTACCGCTTCGCGCGCTACGTCGAGGACTGGCGGATGAAGGTCGAGCGGATCGGCAACCTGAACTATCCGCTTGCGGCACGCCAGAACAAGCTGTACGGCAGCCTGATCCTCACCGTCTTCATCCGCGCCGATGGCAGCGTCGAGAAGGTCGAGGTCAATCGCAAGTCGGGCCACCGGATTCTCGACGCGTCCGCCGTGAAGATCGTCGAGATGGCCGCGCCGTATGCGCCGTTCCCCGCCGACATCCGCCGCGACACCGATATTCTCTCCATCACGCGCACGTGGACGTTCGCGCGGGGCGACGAGCTCCGCAGCGAGTAACGCCGCGCCGTTTTGGGCCGTGACCGCCGAGGAGGCATGACGCCGTGACGTTGCGGCGGGGAGTGGGGCGCGCGCTCGCGCTCGCGGCAGGGCTCGTCGCCCTGGCGCTCGTCCTGCTGCACCTCTATTTCGCGGCCATGATCGTATGGTGGGGATCGCATCCGCCGCGCGAGACCGCGTTCATGGCCGAGCGCATGGAGGCGCTGCGCGAGAAGAACGCGCGCGCCGTGCTGCGGTATCGGTTCGTTCCCTATGCGCGGATCTCGAATTCGCTCAAGCGCGCGATGATCGCCGCCGAGGACGCGAAGTTCGTCGACCACGAGGGCTTCGACTGGGACGGCATCGAGCTGGCGCTCGAAAAGAACGAGAAGCGCGGCCGCATCGTCGCGGGCGGCTCGACCATCACGCAGCAGCTCGCGAAGAACCTGTTCCTGTCCGGCTCGCGCAGCTGGCTGCGCAAGGGCGAGGAGGCGATCATCACGCTGATGCTCGAGGCGATCCTCGACAAGCGCCGCATCTTCGAGCTCTACCTCAACGTGATCGAATGGGGCAGCGGCGTATTCGGCGCCGAGGCTGCCGCGCGGCACTACTTCGGCGTGTCCGCGGCGCAGCTCAACCCCGAGCAGGCGGCGCGACTCGCGGCGATGGCCCCCAACCCGCGGTTCTACGAGCATCACCAGGGCGCGCCGGGCCTCAACCGCAAGATCCGCATCATCCTCGCGCGCATGCCGGCGGCCGACTTGCCGTAGAATGATCGATCGCGCCGGGCCCCAATTCGTGCTGGAAATCGGGGTCAGACTCGAATCCCGGGATTCGAG
>JBLMWW010000085.1:0-3229 GCA_050257435.1 Rudaea sp. | reverse complement strand
GGTCGGAGCAACGCGCGTTGCTCCGACCCCGATCGGTCCTTTTTTGCTCTGACCCCCGGTAGAATGGCCGCCCATGATCGGCCGCCTCTCGGGCACGCTGCTCGAAAAGAATCCCCCGCAGCTGCTGCTCGACGTGCAAGGCGTCGCTTACGAAGTGGACGTGCCGATGAGCACGTTCTACAACCTGCCGCCGATCGGCGAGCGCGTCACGCTGTTCACCCATCTCGTCGTGCGCGAGGACGCGCACCTCCTTTTCGGCTTCGGCACCGAGGGCGAACGGCGCGCGTTCCGCCAGCTCCTGAAGGTGAACGGCATCGGGGCCAGGATCGCGCTCGCCGTGCTATCGGGGCTTTCGGTCGGCGAGCTCGCGCAGGCCATCGCCGAGCAGGAGCCGGGCCGGCTGACGCGCGTCCCGGGCATCGGCAAGAAGACCGCGGAGCGCCTGATCCTCGAGCTCAAGGACAAGTTCGCAGCCGAGCTCACGCAAGCGGTCGGCGTCAACCGCCCGCCGCCCGCGACGTCGGATATCATGCACGCACTCGTCGCGCTGGGTTACAGCGAGCGCGAAGCGACCGCGACGATCCGCGAGTTGCCCGAAGGCGTGAGCGTCGCCGACGGCATCAAGCAGGCGCTGCGACTGCTCGGCAAGACGTGAACGTTGCTTTCGCGCTCCGACGCTCGCCGCGAGGCGCACATGGAATGGCCGTTATGGCGATCGAGAACGACGAACTGACGCGCATCGTGACGGCGAAGAGCGCCGGCGTGCAGGAGGACGTCGTCGAGCGCGCGCTGCGCCCGCGCCGCCTCGCCGAGTACGTCGGGCAGGAGAAGATCCGCGATCAACTCGGTGTCTTCATCGAGGCCGCGAGGCGCCGCGGCGAGGCGCTCGACCACGTGCTGCTCTTCGGCCCGCCGGGACTCGGGAAGACCACGCTCTCGCACATCCTCGCGCACGAGCTCGGGGTCAACCTTCGGCAGACGTCCGGACCCGTGCTCGAGCGCCCCGGCGACCTCGCGGCGCTCCTCACGAACCTCGAGCCGCGCGACGTGCTGTTCATCGACGAGATCCACCGGCTGTCGCCGATCGTCGAGGAGATCCTCTATCCGGCGCTCGAGGATTTCCAGATCGACATCATGATCGGCGAAGGGCCGGCGGCACGCAGCGTGAAGATCGATCTGCCGCCGTTCACCCTGGTCGGCGCGACGACGCGCGCGGGGATGCTCACCAATCCGCTGCGCGATCGCTTCGGCATCGTTGCGCGGCTCGAGTTCTACACGCCGACCGAGCTCACGCGGATCGTCGGACGTTCGGCGAGCCTGCTGTCGATCGGCGTCGATGGGGACGGCGCGCTCGAGATCGCACGCCGCTCGCGCGGCACGCCGCGCATAGCGAACCGGCTGCTGCGGCGCGTGCGCGACTACGCCGAGGTGCGCGCCAGCGGCGAAGTGACGCGCGAGGTCGCCGACAAGGCGCTGTCGATGCTCGACGTCGACGGCTCGGGCCTCGACACGATGGACCGCAAGCTGCTCTCGACGGTGCTCGACAAGTTCGCCGGCGGCCCGGTCGGGATCGACAACCTCGCCGCCGCCATCGGGGAGGAGCGCGACACCATCGAGGACGTCCTCGAGCCGTATCTGATCCAGCAGGGCTTCCTGCAGCGCACGTCGCGCGGCCGCGTCGCGACGGCGCTCGCGTATCGCCACTTCGGCCTGGCGACGCCCGGCGCGGGCGGCGATCTCTTTGCGGGCTGACGAGGCGTTGGCTCGCTTCGAGATACCCGTTCGCGTCTACTACGAGGACACGGATGCCGCCGGCGTCGTCTACTACGCAGGCTACCTGCGGTTCATGGAGCGGGCGCGCACCGAGTGGCTCGAATCGCTCGGCTTTCCGCTCGCCGCGTTCGAGAGGCAGCATGGCGTCACGTTCGCGGTGCATCGCGCGGAGATCGACTTCCTGAAACCGGGGCGACTCGACGATCGGCTCGCCGTATCGGTTCTGCCGGCGCCGCGCGCGCGGCGCCGGCGCACCTTCGACTCCGCGGAGCCGGCGGAAGCCGGGACCCGCGACGCGAGGCCCGGCCGGACGGGCGCCTGCCGGCTCGTCGTGGGGCAGGACGTGCGGCGCGACGACCAACTGCTCGTGACGGCGCGCATCACGCTCGCGTGCCTCGATCCGCTGCGCTGGCGCCCGGCGCGCATCCCCGCACCGCTCGAACGCGTCCTCGCCTCGGCGACGGCGTCCACGGCATGATGTCCTATCGCAGCGAAAGGCCAAAGCGCGCGTGAACGTCCACACCGATCTGTCGTTCCTGGCGCTGGTCGTCCACGCGTCCGTCATCGTCCAGGGCATCATCGCGCTCCTCGCAATCCTGTCGCTGTGGTCGTGGTGGCAGATCTTCCTCAAGCTGTTCCAGCTCCGGCGCACGGCCCGCGAGACGGACGCGTTCGAGGACGCGTTCTGGCAGGGCGGCAACCTGGAGACGCTCTACCGCCAGGCGGGGGAGGCGCACGTGGGAGGCGGCCTCGAGCACATCTTCACGGCGGGCTTTCGCGAGTTCTCCAAGCACCGGCGGCAGGGCAGCTCCTCCGCAGTCACGCTCGACGCCGCGCGGCGCGCGATGCGTGCGGCCTACCAGCGGGAGATCGACGCGATCGAGTCGCATCTCGCCGGGCTCGCGACGGTCGGCTCGGTATCGCCCTACATCGGCCTCTTCGGCACCGTGTGGGGAATCATGAATGCTTTCCGCGGTCTCGCGAATGTCAGCCAGGCGACGCTCGCAAACGTTGCACCGGGTATCGCCGAAGCGCTGATCGCGACGGCGATCGGGCTCTTCGCCGCGATCCCCGCCGTCGTCGCGTACAACCGCTTCACGCACGACGTCGACCGGCTCGCGGTGCGGTTCGAGACGTTCATCGAGGAGTTTTCGAATATTTTGCAGAGGCAGGGGTGAGGAACGAGGGCCGAGGGGCAAGGGGCGAGGGACCGGCCTTCGAGGCACGAAGCAGCAGCGCCCACGCAACACGTGTCCGGTCCAAGCCGATGCGACCGACTGCCCGCATCGGCAGGTCGCACCCTCGCCCCTCGTCCCTCGCCCCTCACCCCTGCAGTTGAATGCGCCGCTCCCGCAAACCCATCAACCAGATCAACGTCGTTCCCTACATCGACGTCATGCTGGTGCTGCTCGTGATCTTCATGGTCACCGCGCCGCTCGTGGCGCCGGGGGAGATC
>JBLMWW010000084.1:0-7250 GCA_050257435.1 Rudaea sp. | reverse complement strand
CTCCGGAAAGCGCCGGAAGACCGAGCGATCGCGGTCGAGCAAGCGCGCGGCGCCGCGTATCGATCCCGTTTGGTCCAACGCCGCGCGGACTCGCCGTGCGTCGATCTCCGGACGAATCCGGATCGAGCGCGCGATCTCCGCCTGCCGAACTCGGCGGTGACCCTCGTCGCGTGCCCATGCCGTCGCACTTAGCCGACCTTGCCTGGCTCGCCGCTCGGGATCGCGATAGCGTTCGAGCATGGCCTGGCGGTGGCGTTCCCGCGTGGCGTCGCTCGGATCGCGACGAGCCTCGCATACCGTCTCCCGAACCTTCGCGTACCGCGGATCCTTCCAGAAATTCCGTGCGCGCTCCGCCTGCTGCTCGGCGAATCGAGCGCTCCAGTCGGGATCAGCCGCAAGCCGGGCGAGCGCATCGCGAATGGCGAGACCATGCGCCTCCCGGTCGAAGCCTTCGCCGTAGCTGTTCCCGTTATGTAGGCGAATGTGATCCACCGCCTTCATGCGCTCGATGTTCGTGGGCCGATTGTTGCGGCGCTGGAAGTCGATGTGATGGCGGTGCGTGCCCGGCTCGTCGGCATAGAAGCCGCCGCGCAAGTTCCACTCGTCCGCCAGGCGATGCGTGGACAACAGGTGACCGTTCAACGGCTGATAGACCATTTCGTAGCCACGGAACAGCTCCCGGTACAGCGGCATTAGCGACTGGCCCGGCCGCAGCGAAGCCGCCGGTGCCATGCGGCCATCGCGCAACACGAAGTCGTGGTCGGGGGTCGCCGCGACGATCTCGCCGTTGTCGAGCTCGATTTCGATCAGAGAATCGCGCCCGACACAACGCGGCGCGTCGAGCAGTGAAACGATGATGCGGCCGTTGGCGCCGATGCTGTATCCCCAGAACAATTCGCCGGTGTCCGCGCGTCGCGCCATGTCTTCGAGCGTCGCCGATGTCCCATCGACGAGCGCCACACGCGTATTGCCACTGAAGCATCTGGCATACGTCGACTTTCCCATGCAAACGACGAGGACATTGCGCGGGATGCGGAAATATTCCACCGTCCGCGCGAGCGCGAACGAGTTGGGAGGGATGATGCAGACGTCGCCCTTGAAGTCGACGAACGATCCCGCGTCGAAGCTCTTCGGATCGACGATCGTCGAATTGATGTTCGTGAAGATCTTGAATTCGTCGGAGCAGCGGATGTCGTAGCCGTAGCTCGACGTGCCGTACGACACGATCTTGTGGCCGTTCGCCTGCCGCACCTGCGAAGGCTCGAACGGCTCGATCATCCGGTGCTGCTCCGCCATGCGGCGGATCCACTTGTCGGATTTGATGGACATGAATCAGCCGAGGATTTTCATCTCGATGTTGAAGGGGTGAACCGAGCGTCGCAAAACGACTTCCGGCCGAACGACGTCGACGCGGCGTCTTCCGATGCCAGAGCGATGCAGTCGCAACCGGAACCTTACGTGTTCTGGACGACGATGCTCGGGAACTTCGTCGAGAAGTCCTCGGCCTTCTGCGCCACCGAAATCGCGACCTTGCGCGCGATCGCCTTGTACGCCTGCGCGACGGGACCGTCGGGATCGGCGATCACCGACGGCCGCCCCGAGTCGGCCTGCTCCCGGATTTTGATGTCGAGCGGGAGGCTGCCGAGGAACGGCACGTTGTAGTCCTTGCACATCCGCCCCGCCCCGCCTTCCCCGAAGATGTGCTCGGCGTGGCCGCACTTCGAGCAGATGTGGATCGACATGTTCTCGACGACGCCGACGATCGGCACGCCGACCTTCTCGAACATCTTGAGCCCCTTGCGCGCGTCGATCAGCGCGATGTCCTGCGGCGTGGTCACGATGACCGCGCCGGTGACCGGCACCTTCTGCGCGAGGGTCAGCTGGATGTCGCCCGTGCCAGGCGGCAAATCGACGACCAGGAAGTCGATGTCGCGCCAGTTCGTGTCCTTGAGCAGCTGCTCGAGCGCCTGCGTCACCATCGGGCCGCGCCACACCATCGGCGTATCGGTATCGATCAGGAAGCCGATCGACATCGCCTGCACGCCGTACGCTTCCATCGGTTCGAGCGTCTTCCCGTCGCGCGATTCCGGCCGCCCCGCGAGCCCCAGCATCATCGGTTGCGACGGCCCGTAGATGTCGGCGTCGAGCACGCCGACGGTCGCGCCTTCGGCCGCGAGCGCCAGCGCGAGGTTGACGGCCGTCGTCGACTTGCCGACCCCGCCCTTGCCGCTCGCGACGGCGACGATGTTCTTCACGCCGGGAATGAGCTTCACGCCGCGTTGCACCGCGTGCGGCGTCGTCCGTTGCGTGAGGTTGACGTTGACGCGCGAGACGCCGGGCAGCCTGGCGACCGCGTCGTGGACGAGGCGCTTCAGCGCTTCGTGCTGGCTCTTCGCGGGATAGCCCAGCGTGAGATCGACGGTCACCTGGCCGCCGTCGACCGTGACCTTCTTCACCGACTTCGCCGAGACGAAGTCGCGCTCGAGATTGGGATCGACGACCTGCTTCAGGCATTGCTGGACGTCTGCTTCGGTAACGGCCATTCGATTCCTCTGCTTTCCTGTCTTGCCGCGCAAGCGTCGCCCGCGCGACGGCTCTCCATTCTAGCCTCTCGCCCGCTGCCGACCGGATGCGATGCATGCGTTTGCTAGAATCTGCGGCTCCCGCCCGCGTCCCCCCTCCACAATCCGATGTCCGCCACCCCGTCCCGCACGCTGTTCGTGACGACGGCGCTGCCCTATGCCAACGGGCCGTTCCACATCGGGCACATCATGGAGTACATCCAGGCGGACATCTGGGTGCGGTTCCAGCGCATGCAGGGACACCGCGTCCATTTCGTGTGCGCCGACGACACGCACGGCGCGCCGATCATGCTGCAGGCGGAAAGCGAGGGCATCACCCCCGAGGCGCTGATCGCGCGCGTGGGCGAATCGCACCGCGAGGACTGGAAGCGCTATCGCATCGGCTTCGACACGACCTGGACGACGCATTCGCCGGAGAACGTCGAGCTCGCGCAATCGATCTACCGTGCGCTTGCGCGCCGCGGGCTGATCGCGACGCGCACGATCGCGCAGTTCTACGATCCGGTGAAGGGCATGTTCCTGCCCGATCGCTACATCAAGGGGACCTGTCCGAAATGCGGCGCGAGGGACCAGTACGGCGATGCCTGCGAGGTCTGCGGCTCGACGTACGCGCCGACGGACCTCGTCGAGCCGTACTCGGCGCTCTCCGGCGCGAAGCCGGAGCTCCGGGAATCGGAGCACCTGTTCTTTCGGCTGTCGGCGCCGGAAGTCGTCGAATACCTCCGGCAATGGACCGCCGCGCCGGCGCCGGGCCACTTCCTGCAGCCCGAAGTCTTCAACAAGGTGCAGGAATGGCTGGGCGACGGCGGCCGCAAGCTCGCCGACTGGGACATCTCGCGCGACGCGCCCTACTTCGGCATCGAGATTCCCGACCTTCCGGAAGGCAGCGCGCCGAAGTACTTCTACGTCTGGCTCGACGCGCCGATCGGTTATCTTGCCGCGCTCAAGAAGCACTTCGATTCGGGCGCGGCGCGCGCGCTCGGCGACGCGCGCTCCTTCGACGAGTTCGTCGCCGATCCAAAGGTCGAGCAGTATCACTTCATCGGCAAGGACATCGTGTATTTCCACACGCTGTTCTGGCCGGCGATGCTGCACTTTTCCGGACGCAAGACGCCCACGAACGTCTTCGTGCACGGCTTCATCACGCTCGACAGCCAGAAGATGTCCAAGTCGCGCGGCACCGGCATCTCGCCGCAGCGCTACATCGAGCTCGGGCTCGATCCCGAGTGGCTGCGCTACTACATCGCCGCCAAGCTCAACGCGCGCGTCGAGGACCTCGACTTCACCCCCGACGACTTCGTCGCGCGGGTCAACAGCGACCTCATCGGCAAGTACGTCAACATCGCGAGCCGCGCGGCGCCGTTCCTGTCGCGCCATTTCGACGGCGCGCCCGCGACGCCCGCCGAGAGCGCACGCGCCCGCGAGGAACGGATGGAGCGGGCGCGAATCGAGGCGGAAGCCGCGCGCGCGAACTACGACGCGCGCGAATTCGGCAAGGTGCTGCGCGACGCAATGCGCATCGCCGACCGGATCAACGAGGCGTTCGACGCGGCGCAGCCCTGGGTGCTCGCCAAGGATCCCGCCAGGCGCGCCGAGTTGCAGACGGTCTGCTCGCAGGCGCTGCAGGGCTTCCAGCTCCTCACGGTCATTCTGGCGCCGGTCCTGCCGGGCGTCGCCTCGCGCGTCGCGCGCGAGCTCTTCGCGCTCGATCGCGACTACGCGTGGGAGGACGCGTGGCGCGAGCCGTCGCGCGTGCTTCCCTATCGTCACCTGATGGCGCGCATCGATCCCAAGGCGATGGACGTGCTGCTCGGCCTCGCGCCGGAGGCCGGCGCAGGCGACGCCCGGCCGACCGCGGACAAGCGCACGACGCCCGCAGCGGCGCAAGCGCAGGGGACGGCTTCGATCACCCTCGACGATTTTACGAAGGTCGACCTGCGCATCGCGCGCATCGTCGCGGCGGAGGCGGTCGATGGCGCGGACAAGCTCGTCAAGCTGACGCTCGACATCGGCGACGCCAGGCCGCGCACGGTGTTCGCGGGGATCAAGTCCGCCTACGCCCCCGAGTCGCTCGTGGGACGCCTGACGCCGGTGGTCGCGAACCTCGCGCCGCGCAAGATGCGCTTCGGCGTGTCGGAAGGGATGATTCTCGCTGCTTCCGGCGAGGGCCCCGGCATCTATCTGCTGGCCCCCGATTCCGGTGCGCTGCCCGGCATGCGGGTGAAATGACCCGCGTCGCGGCGAACTGACGCCCGATGTCGCCGCTCGCCGCCGTCGTCGTCGCGCTCGCCGCATGGCTCGTCATCGGCCTTGCCGGCCTCGTCCGGCCGCGCAACCTCGTCGTCGTTCGCTTCCTGTTTCCCCTCGGCGCCGCGGTCGGCGTGCTTCTCGCGTTGATCGCGTTCTTCGCGCTCGACGAGCCGATCGAGGCCGCCATTCTGCCGCTCGGCCTGCCCGACCTGCCGTTCCACCTGCGCCTCGACGCGCTCTCGGCGTTCTTCCTGCTCCTCCTCGGCAGCGCGGCGGCGGCGGTATCGCTTTTCTCGTCGGGCTACTTCAGAAGCGAGCAAGGCACCGCGCCGGGCCTGATCGGCTTCGAGTACCACGCGTTCCTCGCGGCCATGGGTTTCGTGCTGATCGCGGACGACGCGTACCTCTTCATGGTGGCCTGGGAGACGATGGCGCTCGCGTCGTACTTCCTCGTCACCACCGACCATCGCATTCCCGACATCCGTCGCGCGGGCTTCCTCTACCTGCTGATCGCGCATGTCGGCGCCATCGCGATCCTGCTCTGCTTCGGCGTGCTGCAGGGCGGCCGCGGCGACTACACGTTCGACGCCATGCGCGACGTCGCGCTCGGCGGCGTGTGGCCGAGCGTCGCCTTCTTCCTCGCGCTCTTCGGGTTCGGCGCGAAGGCCGGCCTGCTCCCGCTGCACGTGTGGCTGCCCGAGGCGCACCCCGCCGCGCCGTCGCCCGTGTCGGCGCTGATGAGCGGCGTCATGCTGAAGACCGCGATCTACGGCCTGCTGCGCGTGACGTTCGACCTCCTGCACGTGCAGATCTGGTGGTGGGGCGCGATCGCGCTCGCGCTGGGGCTTCTGACCGCGCTCTTCGGCGTGATCTTCGCGGCGGCGCAGACCGACATGAAGCGGCTGCTCGCGTACTCGTCGATCGAGAACATCGGCATCATCGTCGCGGGGATCGCGCTCACGATCCTCTACCAGGCGAACCAGAAGCCGCTTCTCGCCGGGATCGCGCTCACCGCCGTCCTCTATCACGCGCTGAACCACGCGTTCTTCAAGAGCCTGCTGTTCCTCGCCACGGGCTCGGTGCTCCACGCGACACGCGAGCGCAGCCTCGGCAAGCTCGGCGGGCTCATCCATCGAATGCCGTGGGTCGCGTGGCTCGCGCTCGTCGGGACGCTCGCGATCGCGGGGTTGCCGCCGCTCAACGGCTTCGTTTCGGAGTGGCTGCTGCTCCAGGCCTTCCTGTTCACGCCGAGCCTGCCGCAGTCGTTCGTCAACATGCTGGTACCGCTCGCCGCCGCGGCCCTGGTGCTCGCCGTCGCGCTCGCGGCGTACGTGATGGTCAAGTTCTACGGCGTGATCTTCCTCGGCCGGCCGCGCGAGCCGAATCTCGCGTACGCGCACGACGCCGGCAGGCGGGAGCGCATCGCGCTCGCCGCGCTCGCGGCCGGCTGCGTCCTGCTCGGCGTGTTTCCCGTCTTCGTCATCCGCGCCATCGATCACGTGAACGCCCTCCTGCTCACGACGACGGTCAGCGCCGCCGGTGAATCCTCGTGGCTCCTGCTCGCGCCGATCGCCACCGACCGCTCGAGCTACAGCCCGCTCATCGTGCTGGCCGTGATCGTCGCCGTCGTGCTGATCACGATCGAGGTCGTGCACCGCGTGTGGCACGGCCGCGTGCGCCGGGCCCCGGCGTGGGATTGCGGCTTCCCGTTGCAGACGCCGCGCATGCAGGACACGGCGGAAGGCTTCGGTCAGCCGATCCGGCAGGTGTTCGAGCCGTTCTTCAAGATGGAGCGGCACCTGCCATCGCCCTTCGACGAGCAGCCGCGCTATTTCGTGCGCGCGAGCGACCGGTTGTGGGAGTGGCTCTACCTGCCCATCGCCCACGCCGCGGAGACGATCGCGCGCCTGGTGGGACTGATCCAGCAGGGGCGCATCGCCGTCTACCTGACGTACAGCTTCGCGACGCTCCTCGCGCTGCTGTTCTTCGTGCGATGACATCATTCGCCCCGTCGCCGGTCGCGACCCGATGACCCTCGCCGGCCTTCTCTCGCAACTGCTCCAGGTCGCGGTCGCGCTCGTGCTCGCGCCCCTCCTCGTCGGCTGGGTCAACCAGTGCCGCGCGCTGTTGCAGAACAAGCGGCCGCCGTCGCTCCTCGTCCCCTACCGCACGATCCACAAGCTCTTCGTGAAGGATGCGGTGGTCGCCGACAACGCATCGCCGATCTTTCGCATCACGCCGTACATCGTGTTCGGCGCGATGTGCTGCGCCGCGGCGATCGTCCCCTCCCTCGCGACCGCGCTGCCGTTCGCCACCGCCGCCGACGCGATCGCGCTCGTCGGCCTCTTCGCGCTCGCGCGCGTGTTCATCGCGCTCGCCGCCATGGACATCGGCACGTCGTTCGGCTCGCTCGGCGCA
>JBLMWW010000083.1:0-13641 GCA_050257435.1 Rudaea sp. | reverse complement strand
GCATCGCGAGCAGCAGGTGCTCGACCGTGATGAACTCGTGCTGCTTCTGCCGGGCCTCGACAAAAGCCATGTGGAGGGAGACTTCCAGTTCCTGGGCGATCATGTTGCTTCCTTGACTTCGATGCGGTGCCGAAAACGCTTCCCGGCGCTGCCTGCGACCCCGCGCGGGGCCGTCACTGCGTAAACACTCAAGTCTCCTCCATCGTGCACTGCAAGGGATGCTGGTGCTTCCGGGCCAGGTCGATCACCTGGTCCACCTTCGTCGCTGCGACTTCGCGCGTATACGTACCGCACACTCCCATGCCTTCGCGATGAACCTGGAGCATCACCTGCGTGGCCTTTTCCCGGCTCATGCTGAACACAGTTTGGAGCACGATGACCACAAAGTCCATCGGCGTGTAGTCGTCGTTCAGCAGGACGACCTTGTACAGCGGCGGCGGCTTGACCCGCGTCTTCTCCGCCTCGAGCACGCTGCCGTGCTGCTCCTGATTGGCCATCGCGTGTCGCCGTGCTTAATTGGGGGCCATGTTTGATGATTGCAACAAATTTTTCAAGAGCAAAGCCGATGGACGGGTTTTCCATGGGTTGCCATCCGAACGGCCCCCGCCGCCGGGAAGTATCGTAACGGCCTCGCTCCTGTCGGGAATTGACCTCTCGCAACGCAATATTTACATCGATCGACCGCTGTTTTGTCCTAGGACAGCCGGGGGCCCCGCCGAATTTCGAGCGGGCCACCTCGAAATCGAGTCCCCCGACGACCTACCCGGCGTGGCTCATGCAAATTCCGCGCAATCCTCGCGGCCCCGTGGCGCGTCGGAGCCGGCCGAAGATCGGCCGCGGCCGCGCTACATCCGGTCGATCATCGCCTGGCCGAACCCGGAGCAGGAGACCTGCTTCGCGCCCTCCATCAGGCGGGCGAAGTCGTAGGTCACCACCTTGTCGGCGATCGCCTTTTCCAGGCTGTCGGTGATGGATTTCGCCGCTTCCCGCCAGCCCATGTGGATCAGCATCATTTCGGCCGACAGGATCTCGGAGCCCGGGTTGACGTAATCCTTGCCCGCGTACTTGGGCGCCGTCCCGTGCGTCGCCTCGAACATCGCGACGCTGTCCGACATGTTCGCCCCGGGCGCGATCCCGATGCCGCCGACCTGCGCGGCCAGCGCGTCGGAGATGTAGTCGCCGTTCAGGTTGAGCGTCGCGATGACGTCGTACTCGGCCGGACGGAGGAGAATCTGTTGCAGGAACGCATCGGCGATCACGTCCTTGACGACGATCTCGCGCCCGCTCTTCGGATTCCTGAAGGAGCACCACGGCCCGCCGTCGATCTCCTTCGCGCCGAACTCGCGCTGCGCGAGCGCGTAGCCCCAGTCCCGGAACGCGCCCTCGGTGAACTTCATGATGTTGCCCTTGTGGACGAGCGCGACCGAGCGCCGGTCGTTGTCGATCGCGTATTGGATCGCCTTGCGCACCAGGCGCTCGGTGCCCTCGCGCGACACCGGCTTCACCCCGATGCCCGACGTCTCCGGGAAGCGGATCTTGCGCACGCCCATCTCGTTGATGAGGAACGAGATCAGCTTCTTGGCGCCCGCCGAGCCCTCCTCCCACTCGATGCCCGCGTAGATGTCCTCGGAGTTCTCGCGGAAGATCACCATGTCGATCTTTTCCGGCTCCTTCACCGGCGAGGGCACGCCCTTGAAATAGCGGACCGGGCGCAGGCACACGTAAAGGTCGAGCTGCTGGCGCAATGCTACGTTGAGCGAGCGGATGCCGCCGCCCACCGGCGTCGTCAGCGGCCCCTTGATCGAGACGACGTAGTCGCGCACGATCGCGAGCGTCTCGTCGGGAAGCCACACGTCGGGGCCATAGACCTTGGTCGATTTCTCGCCGGCGTAGACCTCCATCCAGTGGATCCTGCGCTTGCCGGCGTACGCCTTCGCGACCGCCGCATCGACGACCTTGATCATCACCGGCGTGATGTCGACGCCGGTGCCGTCGCCCTCGATGTACGGGATGATGGGATGGTCGGGGACCTCGAGGCTGAAATCGGGTCTGACTTGGATCTTCGCGCCGCCGGCCGGCACGGTGACGTGTTGGTACATGCGCACTCCTGGAAGAGGCGGCGCCGCGTCCCGGGCGCCGGGAGCACGCTGCCAAAAAGACGATTATGCGCTCGGCGCCTCGGCGCACCGGCCCTCTCCTGCATTCGAGGGCACGGCGTCGGGAATGCGGCTCGCGAGCATCGAGCTGTTAGAATTCCCGCCGTCCCCTACGACAGCACGCCGCGGCCGGCCACGAAAACATCTCCGACCTCATCTTCCTGGCGCTCCGCCGAAGCGTCTGAATGATCCGCCGCCTGCTTGCCCGCCTGTTGCCCGGCAAGGCGGGCCGGAGCCCGCGCATCTATCCGCGCGAGGAGCATCCGGTGCGCCGCGACCAGTTGTCCAACGCGGCGCGGACGGTCGTCACGCGGCTGCAGGAATCCGGGTTCAAGGCCTTCGTCGTCGGCGGCGCGGTGCGCGATCTGCTCCTCGGCATCACGCCGAAGGACTTCGACGTCGCGACCGACGCGACGCCCGAGCAGGTGAAGCCGCTGTTCCGCCGCGCATTCGTCATCGGCCGCCGCTTCCGCCTGGTGCACGTCCAAATCGGCAACGATGTCATCGAGGTGTCGACGTTTCGCGCAGCCCAGACCGGCGAGGACGCCACCGACGAGCACGGACGCCTGCTCTCCGACAACGTGTACGGCTCGCAGGCCGAGGATGCGGTGCGCCGGGACTTCACCATCAATGCGCTCTACTTCGATCCGCAGACGGAGAGCATCTGGGACTACGTCCGTGGCGTGCCCGACATTCGGGCGAAGCGGCTGCGCCTGATCGGACCGCCGGTCACGCGCTACCGGGAGGACCCGGTGCGCCTGCTGCGCGCGGTCAGGCTCGCGGCGAAGCTCGGACTGGTCATCGAGCGCAAGACCGAGGAGCCGATCGCGCGGCTCGCCACGCTCATGCAGAACGTTCCGCCGGCGCGGCTCTTCGACGAGATGCAGAAGCTGCTCCTGTCCGGCCACTCGGTCGAGACGCTGCGGAGCCTGCGCGCGCACGGGCTGTCGCACGGCCTGCTGCCGCTTCTCGACGTGATCCTCGAGCAGCCGCTCGGCCAGAAGTTCATCGAGAACGCGCTCGCGGGCACCGATTTGCGCGTGCGCGAAGAGAAGGGCGTGTCCCCCGCGTTTCTCTTCGCCGCATTGCTCTGGCACGAAGTGCTCGTGACGTGGAACGCGGCGAAGGAGCGCGGCGAGCGGCCGCTGCCCGCGCTCTTCGACGCGATGGACCAGGTGCTGTCGGCGCAGGCCGAGCGCATCGCGATTCCGCGCCGGTTCGAGGCGACGATCAAGGAGATCTGGTCGCTGCAGCCGCGCTTCGAGCAGCGCGCCGGCTCGCGCCCGACGCGCCTCGTCGAGCATCCGCGCTTTCGCGCGGCCTACGATTTCCTCGTGCTGCGCGCCGAAAGCGGCGAGGTGCCGCAGTCGCTCGCCGACTGGTGGACGCGTTTCCAGACGGCCCCGCCCGAGGAGCGCCAAGCGATGCTGCAACCGGGCGAGGCGCCGAAGAGGCGCCGGCGTCCGCGGCGCCCGCGCAAGGCACGCGCAGAAAGTGCCGGGGCGTTGCCGCCCGCCCCGAGCGGCGAGGCGTAGGCTGACCGGCGCGCAGATGGCCGCGCGCGCATATATCGGGCTCGGCAGCAATCTCAAGCATCCCCGGCGCCAGCTCGCCCGCGCGCTCGCGCACCTCGCGCGCGTGCCCGGCGTGCGCGTGCTGGCGGTATCGCCGAGCTACGTCACGGCGCCGATCGGCGGCCCGCGGCAGCCGGATTACGTCAACGCCGTCGCGGCGATTCGCACGAGCCTTGCGCCGCGTGCGCTCCTCGCGCGCCTGCACGGAATCGAACGGCAGCAGCACCGGCGCCGCGATCCATGCGGGCCCCGCAACGCGCCACGAACGCTCGATCTCGATTTGCTACTATACGGCGCGCGGCGAATGCGCACGCCTGCAATGACGCTGCCGCATCCGCGCATGCACGAGCGCGCCTTCGTACTGAAGCCGTTGACCGATATTGCGCCCGCCGTCACCATACCGGGCCGCGGACTCGCCCGGCGCTTTCTGCCAAAGACGCGGGCTCAGAGGATTTCGCGTACGCGCCGCCATGGGTCGCGCCGCTTCCCTGCTGCCGGACGACACTGATGGATCTCGCCGCCTGCCGCTACGTCGTCATCGAAGGACCGATAGGCGCCGGCAAGACGAGCCTCGCGCGCGAGCTCGCGCACCGCATGCACGCCGAGGAGCTGCTCGAGCAGCCCGACGACAATCCGTTCCTCGCGCGCTTCTACGACGACATGTCGCGCTTCGCGCTGCCGACGCAGCTCACGTTCCTGTTCCAGCGCGTCGACCAGCTGCGCGGGCTCGCGCAGCTCGATCTGTTCCGGCGCCCGACGGTCGCCGATTTCCTGCTCGACAAGGATCCGCTCTTCGCGCGCATCAATCTCTCCGACGACGAGTACGCGCTCTACGACAAGGTGTTCTCGCACCTGAAGCCGCAGACGCCGACGCCCGACCTCGTGATCTACCTGCAGGCGCCGGTCGACACGCTGATCGAGCGCGTGCAACGGCGGGGCATCGATTTCGAGCAGGCGATCGCGCCGGAATACCTCGCGCGGCTCGCCGACGCCTACACGCGCTTCTTCTACCAGTACGCCGAGGCGCCGCTACTCATCGTCAACAGCGAGCGGCTCAACTTCGTCGACGACACCGCGCACTTCGACCTGCTGGTCGAGCGGATCGGCCACATGCGCAGCCAGCGCGAATTCTTCAACCTCGGGCCGGCGTGATGCCTTGCGCCGCGCGTCGCTTCCGGAGGAACCGCCCATGGAAGTGATCCACTCTGCGGATGCGCTGCGCGAGCGGCTCGAGCGCGCGGAGCGCGTCGCGTTCGTGCCGACCATGGGCCACCTGCACGAGGGTCACATGTCCCTCATGCGCATCGCGCGCCTGCACGGCGACTGCGTCGTCGCGAGCATCTTCGTGAACCGGTTGCAGTTCGGCCCGAACGAGGACTTCGACCGCTATCCGCGCAGCTTCGAGGACGATTGCGAGAAGCTCGAGCGCGAGGGCGTCGACGTCGTGTTCGCGCCGCAGGAACAGGACATGTACCCGACCCCGCAGGTGTACCGGGTGCAGCCGCCGCCGCTCGGCGACGAGCTCGACGGCGCGTTCCGGCCGGGCTTCTTCAACGGCGTGTGCACCGTCGTGCTGAAGCTCTTCAACCTCGTGCAGCCCGATGCCGCAGTGTTCGGCAAGAAGGACCGGCAGCAGCTCAAGATCGTGCGCGGCATGGTGCAGCAGTTCAACCTGCCGATCCGCATCGTGCCCGCGGAGACGGTGCGCGCGGAAGACGGCCTCGCGCTTTCCTCGCGCAACAACTACCTGTCGCCGGCGGAGCGCAAGGAGGCGCCGCGGCTTTATCGCACGTTGCAGGGGATCGCCGACGCGATCGCGGCCGGGCGCACCGATTATGCCAATCTCGAGGTCGCCGGGCGCGCGGAGCTCGCGCGGCACGGCTGGAAGGTCGACTACATCGCGATCCGGCACGGCCTGGCGTTGCGCATCCCGCACCCCGAGGGCTTCGATCATCCGAACCTCCTCATCGTGCTCGGTGCCGCCACGCTCGGCACGACGCGATTGATCGACAACGTCGACGTCATCCGCAAGGAGGGCGAGGATTGAAACGTTTGCGCGCGCGCCGCCGCTTCCGCCTGCGCGGGATGCTGCTGCGCTGCCTGCTGCTCGGGATTGCCGCGCTCGTCGCGCTTCCGCCGCTGGCGATCGCGCAGGCCGCGTGGAGCGAGGGCGGCGAGGTCATCTCCGGCTCACCCGACGAGTTCGCCACGCCGATCGCACGCGATCTCGCCGCGTGGAAGACGCCCGTCGCCGGCGCGCACCTCGAGCTCGAATGAGTTGTCAGCGGCGCGCCGGCTTCAATGCGAGCCAGTTGCCGGCGGCGGCGAGCACGACGCCGAACGCGGCGAGCGCCGACCAGCGGTAACCTTCGAACAGCGTCGAAAGCAGCATCGCGACGATCGGCGTCGCGACGGCAACGTACGACGCGGGTCCCGGGCCGACCTGCTGCAGCAGCGTCAGATATGCGCCGAACGCGACGACGCTGCCAAAAAGCGCGAGATAGAGAAGCGATGCAACGTACGGCGCGCCCAGGTCGAACGCCCACGTCGCTCCCTGCAGCAGCGCGAATAGCGCGCTGACGAGCGCGCCATACGCCATGCCCCAGGCCGTTCCCGGCAGCACCGGGATGCCGGCGCGCTGATTGCGCATCGCGCACAGATTGCCGCCCGACGCGATCGCGGTGGCGACGAGCCCCAGCACGATGCCGAGCGCCGCCTGGCCGCCGTGCCGCGCCTGCGTGAGCTCGGGCACGAACAACAGCGCCACGCCGAGCACGCCGAGCGCCGCGGCGGCCAGCGTGCGCAGCGTGAGCGCGCCGCCGAAAACGAGCCGCGCGCCGATCGGGTTCATGAACACGATCGTCGAGAAGAGGACCGCGACGAGCCCCGACGTCGCGTGGCGCTCGGCCCAGTAGACGGCGACGTAGTTGAGACCGAAGAGCAGCACTCCCTGCAACGCGATGAAGACGTGCGCGCGCAGGGAAAAGCGCAGAGACCGGCCGAACGCCAGGCACCACCCGCCGAGCAGAAGCGACGCCAGCGCGAAGCGATACGCGACCGAGACCTCGGGGACGATCTCGCCGAGCTGGAACTTGATCGCGAGCCAGGTGGAGCCCCAGATCAGCGTGGCGATGGCGAACAGCGCAGGCGGCGAGCGCAAAGTCACGGCGGCATTCTATTGCGCGCGGGATAACACGTCGGGACGAGTCCGCCAATCATCCCGACGGACGACCTCCGAAAAGTGACAGTCCACGCACTTGCGTCGCGTTCGTAGCCTGCATGTCGTCGCGATTAGCGAAGGGGCGCGAAATGAGACGGCGCATGGTGGTGGTTGCAGCGTTGCTGGCGGCCACGTCGGGGTCGGCCGCAACCGCCGGCGCGGCCACCGATTCGTCCTTGCCCGCGGCATCGCGACAACGGATGCACGCGGCTTACGGCTCGCTGCCGCTCGTTTTCGAGGAACGCGCCTCCTCCGCCGATGGGCCGGCAGCATTCGTCGCACGCTCCGCCGGGTATGCGGTCGCCGTTTCCGCGCAGCGCGTCGTGGTCGCGCTGCGGCGCAAGGGCGAGGCGCCGACGTGGCTGGCCTTTCGGTTCGTCGGCGCCGACGCTGGAGCGGCCATCGCGGGCCTGGACGCGCTCACCACGCGCATCCACCGCATCCGTTACGCGGACGCCCGCGATCGTGTCGACGCGCCGACGTACGCGCGCGTCGGGATCAGCGCGCTGTACCCCGGCATCGACGTCGTCTTCCACGGTCACGGCCGCGCTCTCGAGTACGACGTCGTCGTCGCGCCAGGAGCCGATCCCGCGCGCTTTGCAATGCACGT
This sequence comes from Rudaea sp., assembly GCA_050257435.1. Classification (GTDB taxonomy): domain Bacteria; phylum Pseudomonadota; class Gammaproteobacteria; order Burkholderiales; family Casimicrobiaceae; genus VBCG01. The sequence goes on along the minus strand of JBLMWW010000083.1, from coordinate 6,081 downwards.
CGACGGCGCGGAGCGCGTTCGCGTCGGCGATCGCGGTGAACTCGTCGTTGCGTCGGCGGCCGGCCCGCTCACGCTCGAGCCGCCCGTCGCGTACCAGGACATCGGCGACGTGCGGCGCACGGTGACGAGCGCGTTCGACGTCGACCGCGAAGGCGACGTTCGCATCCGCGTCGGCGACTACGACCCGACGCACGTCCTCGTGATCGATCCGATCGTCTCGTATGCGACGTACCTCGGCGGAAGCAACTTCGATCAGGGAATGGCGATCGCGGTCGACGCGGCGGGCAATGCATACGTCGCCGGCTACACGATGTCCACGGATTTCCCGATCGTGAGCGGCTTCGATCGCTCGCTCGGCAAGCGCGGCGACGTCGACGCGTTCGTCTCGAAGCTCAATGCGGATGGCACCGCGCTCGTCTGGTCGACGTATCTCGGCGGCTCGACGGGCGTGGATCGCGCGGTCGGCATCGCCATCGATGCGAGCGGGAGCGTCTACGTGACGGGCCACACGAGCCGGGACGACTTTCCGACGTCCGCCACGGCGTGGCAGAAGGGAACGACCGCAGGCGGCGGTTTCGTCACCAAGCTCGTGCCGGCCGGGAACGCGCTCGCATATTCCACCTACGTCGCGGGCGCGACGCCCAGCGCGATCGCGGTCGACGCCTCCGGCAACGCGTACGTCGCCGGCAGCGCGATGTCGGCCTTCGCCGCGACGACCGGTGCGTTGCAGCCGGCCACGGGAAACCCGTCCGGCGAAACCGGCTTCGTGCTGAAGCTCGACGCGACCGGAAGCGCCCCGCTGTTCGCGACGTTCCTCGGCGGCTCCATCGGCGAGGATGCCACGTCGCTCGCCGTCGACGCACGTGGCAACGCGTTCGTCGCGGGCTGGACATCGTCGCCCGATTTTCCGGTGCGCAATGCGTATCAGGATCTGCCGGGCGGAGGCAAGGACGCGTTCGTGGCCAAGCTGGACAACGCCGGGGCAGAACTCCTCTATTCGACGCGCCTGGGCGGTGTGCTCGACGACGCGGCGAACGCGATTGCGATCGACGCGGCCGGAGACGCGTACATCGCCGGGGAGACGTATTCGTGGAATTTCCCGGTCAAGGACGGCTTCCAGATGACGAAGGCGGGCGCGCGCCTCGTCAATTCGAGCGTCGGCAATGCGTTCGTCGCGAAGCTGTCCCCGCAGGGCGATGCGCTCGCGTACGCGTCGTTCCTGGGCGGCGAGGTGTGCCTCACGCTATGCCAGCTCGTTTTCGGCCCGCTTCCACAGTATCCCGCCGACGCGGCGTACGGGATCGCGGTCGATTCGGTCGGTCACGCCTACGTGACCGGACTGGCCACCAGCTACACGTTTCCACTCGTCGACTCGTCGGCAGCGAGGAAGCAGGCAGACAACGAGGACTCCGCCTTCGCTGCGAAGGTCGCGATCTCCGGCCGATCACTCGTCTGGTCCACGTTCCTGCGCACCGGGTACGGCGAGGCCGACAACCACTGGACGCGCATTCCACCCGGCGCCGCATCGGCGGTGGCGGTCGACGGCAGCGATGCGGCGTACGTGACGGGGGACAGCGACGGCGCCAGCAACTTTGCCGCGACGGCCGGCGCATTCCAGACCGCGGCCATGACCGGTGCTGCCGCCATCGTCGCCAAGTTCATGCCGGCACCCGCGCTGACGTTGTCGACGTCGAGCGCGCTGACCGACACCGCGACGCCAATCACGCTGACCGCCACGCTGGCGGGCGCGGCATCGTCGGGAAGCGTCAACTTCATGAACGGATCCGCGTGGATCGGCGGCGGCACGCTCGTGGGAAACAGCGCCACGCTGACGGTCACGCTCCCCGCCGGCATCCACGCGCTTTCCGCGATGTTCTACGGCTCGGGGTCCGGTTCGGACTCGCCGGTCGTGCGGCAGATCGTCGACGTGCCGCTCGTGTGCAACTGACGGGAAGGAGCGAACATGCCCCGGTTCCTTGCCCTGTTCCTGGCGTTCCTGGCCGCGGTGGTCCCGATGCGCGCCGTCGCGGTCGTCTGGACGCTCGAAGGCGATACGGCCGTGCGCTGGCAACGTGGCGCGGCCGTGTCGGTGCCGCTTCCGTCCGGCATCCGCTGGGTGGCGCCGACCCGAGACGACGGCGCCTGGCTCGCGGGAGCGCAGACGGCGCTTCACGTGTCGCGCGACGGCACGCTCGACGCCCGCGTCGACGTCGCGGGCCGAGGGTTTGGAAACGTCACGGCAATCGCCGCCGATCCCTACGACGGCAGCGTATGGGTCGCCACCGATGCGCCGCTGCTGCTGCGGTTTGCAAACGACGGGACCCTCGTGCAGGGGACGACGCTCGATGGCGCCGTCGACGCGCTCGCCGCGAGCATCGAGGGTGGCGCATGGCTGGTCGTCGGTGCGACGCTGGTGCAGGTCATGCGCGACGGCCGGCCAGACGAGCGCCGCTATTTGTCCCTCGACGGCGACGAACGCGTCACCGCACTGGCCATCGACCCGTTGCGGAATCGCGTCTTCGTCGGGACGACGCGACGGATCGAAGTCGTCCTTGCGGATTCGCACACGAACGGCGCGGTGCTGGACATAACGTCCGGCGAAACGCGCAGCCTGGCACTCGATGCGCTATCCGGCCTTCTGCTGGCCGTGGTCGACGACGCGCTCGTCGCCATCGCGAGCGATAACGAGCCCATGGCGCCGACGTTCGAGCGGGAGGCGATTCCCGGCGACGGTGCCATCGCCGTGCTGCACGATGCGAGCGAACGGAGCTTCGTGATCCAGGGCGGGGATGGCACGGCGCGCATCGTGCGGCCGGGCGAAGCGGACGAACGCCTGGCGTCGCGCAGCGCCCGCGCCCTTTCGGCGACGCCCTTTACGGTCGAACCGGTCCTGGCGCTGGTCCGTCCTCCGGATGGCGCGGCGCTCGGCGATGCGGAGCTCGAGGTCGTACTGCGCATCGAGGCCCTGTGCAATGGAAAGCCGTGCACGGTTCCCGACGCATATCGCGAGAGCGCGAAGCTGGATGCGGCCGTCGACGGCGCATCGCTCGGCGAACCGGCCATGGACGTTGCGACGGGACGCGTCGCGTTTCCACCGCGTCGCCCCCCTGCACCCGGGGTCCACCGGCTGAATGCGCACGTGGCCGACCCGTTCGGGCACGAGGCGTGGCTTGCCGGCGCAACATGGACACGCACGGTTGCCGCGCCGGAAGCGCAGCCGGACAACGGCCGCGACGCGGGCGCAGGAAGCGCCTCGGAACCGGTGCAGGTGAAGGCCGCCAACAAGGCGCCTTCCGTGACGCTTACGTCGCCGGTGAATGGCGCGGCCTTCACGCTCGGCATGGAGATCCCGCTGGAGGCGACGGCGAGCGATGTGGATGGCTCGATCGCGAAGGTGGAGTTCTACCGGGACGGCACCACGCTCCTCGGCGCGGCGTCGACGCCGCCGTATCGCTATGTGTGGACGGCAGATGCCCCGGGCGAGTTCGCGATTACCGCGAAGGCGTACGACAACCGCAGGGGGACCGCGACGTCGTCGCCGGTCGCAATCTCCGTTTCGAGCAATCAGCTGCCCGTCGTGACGCTCGCCTCGCCCGTCGCGGGAAGCTACGTCATGCCGGGATCGACCGTCGCGCTGACAGCCGATGCCCGGGATGCGGATGGAACGATCGCTTCCGTCGCGTTTTTCGATGGCGACGCGCTCGTCGGTTCCACATCCGTGGCGCCCTACGCCGCCGCGTGGTCCCCAGCGTCGCCGGGCGCACATGTCCTCACCGTCCGCGCGATCGACGACAAGGGCGGCGTCGGTGTTTCGGCACCGATCGAGGTGGCCGTTGGCGAAGCGCCGATCGTCGTCGTGACGAGCCCTGTCGCGTGTGCGACGCTCGAGGGCCCCCTCGACTTGATCCTCACTGCCGAAGCGACGACCACGACCGGCAAGGTGGCTCTGGTGGAGTTCTACGACGGCAACACGCTGGTGGGAGGTTCCAGCACCGCACCGTGGCGGACGACGCTCGTGAACGCCGATACGGGCAGCCATGCGATCACCGCGCGGGCGATCGACGATCATGGCGTCGCGACGACGTCGCGCCCCGCGGTCATTACCGTGCGCGCGCCGAATCAGCCACCGACCGTCGCGCTCACCGCGCCGGCGGACGGCGCGCGCTTTTCGTTCGGGACGGCGGTCGACATGGCGGCGAACGCCGACGATCCGGACGGGACGGTGAGTGCCGTGGAATTCCGCATCGGCAGCGCGTCGGGGACGCTCGTCGCGCGCGCGACCCGCGCGCCGTTCGCTGCGACCTGGTCCAATCCGGCCCCGGGGAGCCATACGCTCGTCGCGGTTGCGTTCGACGATCGGAACGCGCAGACGACCTCGTCACCCGTCCACATCAGCGTCGAAACGAATGTATTGCCGACCGTCGCCGTGACGGCGCCGGCGGCGAACACGCAGTATGCGGCGCCGGCCACCATCACGATCACCGCAAGTGCGAACGACACCGACGGCACGGTGACCAAGGTGGAGTTTCTGGCCGGCGGGAGCGTCATCGGATCGAGCGTGGCCGCGCCGTACACGACCACCTGGACCGGCGTGGCCGCGGGAAGCTATTCGATCTCGGCACGCGCGACCGACAACGCCGGCGCGGTCGCGACGTCCTCCGCGGTGCCCGTCACCGTCGTCTCGAATGCGCTGCCCACCGTCGCGCTGACTGCGCCCGCGGCGAATGCCCGGTATTACGCGCCCGCCACCCTCGACCTGGAGGCGGCAGCGGCAGACGCCGACGGCACGATCGCTCGCGTGGACTTCTACGCGAATGGCGTGCTGATCGGGACCAGCCGATCGGCGCCGTACACGATGGTGTGGGACGGGGTCGCGGCGGGCGCGCAGGTGCTCACGGCCAGGGCGACCGACGACGTCGGCGCGAGCGTCACCTCGTCGCCGGTGACCGTCAACGTCGTCGGACCGTCCATCGGCATCGAAGCCGCGCTCGACGGCGCGACGATCGACGATGACAACGTGCTGGTGCGAGGATTCGTCTCCGCACCCGCAAACGCTGCCGTCACCGTGAACGGCGTGGTGACGCATATCGACGACTATGGGCGCTTTCAGGCCAACGACATTCCCCTCGTCCCCGGCGCAAACATGGTGACCGCGGTCGTCGTCACGCAGGACGGCGTGACATCGTCGCAGTCGATCGTCGTCAACAGCAGCGGGCGCGGCGCGTTCGTCGTCCATGCCGCGCCGACCGAGGGCCTCGAATCGCTCGACGTCACGTTCACCGTCGAGAATCCGGACGGCGTGACGTTCAAGCAGATCGACTTCGATTTCGAGGAAGACGGGTTGCCCGATCTGATCGCGCTGCCCGGTGACTTCGTGGACGGCCGGCTGGTCGTCGGCGCGACCTATCCGGCAGGCACGTGGCGTGCGGTGATCAAGGCATACGACGACCAGGACCAAGTCATCTACGCCACCGCAAAGTCGATCGTGGTTCGGCTGCCATCGTTACTGCAGGGCAACCTCCGCGCCATCTACGATGGAATGTTGTCGCGCCTCAAGGCCGGCAACGTCGCTGGAGCGCTGACGGCATTCACCGGCTCGGCGTACGAGAAGTACAGCGCCATCTTCACGCAGCTTCAGCCATCGCTCGCGACGATCGTCGACCAGCTGGGCGAAGTGCGCGAGATCGACTTCGATGCGGACCTCGCCGAGCTGAGCGTCGTCCGCGACACGCCGGACGGACCGCGCCGCTTCATGGTCTACCTGGTACGCGCCGAGGACGGCATCTGGCGCATCGACGGGATGTGAGCACATGAGAATCGTATACGTCGTGGTTGCATGTATCGCCGTCGGCCTCTTCGGCGCGATGGCGCTCGCCAAGTTGCCCCACGCCCTTTACGGCAAGCGCATCGCCGGGCAGGTCGTCGATGCGCAGACCGGCGCGCCGATCCCCGGAGCGCACGTGGCGTTTCTCTGGGAATCCACGATCATCCCGCACGGCTTCACCGGTCACAACGCGCGCGACATCTGTTATCACGCGGCGGCAGCCGTGACGGATCGGGATGGGCGGTTCGACGTTCCGG
>JBLMWW010000082.1:0-8167 GCA_050257435.1 Rudaea sp. | reverse complement strand
CTGCCTCACCGGTACTTCGCATCCTCCGCCCGATCCGCCGCGATCTGCGGCTCGTAGCGGTCGCCCACGGCGAGGAGCATCTGCTTCGTGTAGTAGAGATCGCCCCGCCGCTCGCCGTGGTACTCGAGGATGCGCGTCTCGACGATCGAATCGACCGGGCAGCTTTCCTCGCAGAAGCCGCAGAAGATGCACTTCGTGAGGTCGATGTCGTAGCGCGTCGTGCGGCGTGTGCCGTCCTCGCGCTGCTCCGACTCGATCGTGATCGCGAGCGCCGGGCAGACCGCCTCGCAGAGCTTGCAGGCGATGCAGCGCTCCTCGCCGTTGGGGTAGCGGCGCAGCGCGTGCAGCCCGCGGAAGCGCGGGCTCTGCGGCGTCTTCTCCTCCGGGAACTGCACGGTCACCTTGCGCGCGAACATGTAGCGGCCGGTGAGCGCGAGCCCCTTGAAGAGCTCCAGCAGGAACCAGGTGTTGAAGAACTCGCGGATGCGGCGAATGACGTTCATCAGTGGAACATGTCGGCGTAGCGCGTCTGCATCATCGCGCCGATGAACACGATCCAGATCAGCGTGATCGGAATGAACACCTTCCAGCCGAGGCGCATGATCTGGTCGTAGCGGTAGCGCGGGAACGTCGCGCGGATCCACAGGAAGACCAGCAGCACGAACGCCACCTTGACGGCCAGCCACAGCAGGCCGTCCCCGAACGGATGGACCCCGAAGACGGCGACATCGTTCAGGATCGGCAGCGGCGAGAGCCACCCGCCGAGGAACATGATCGACGAGAGCGTCGCGATCAGGATCATGTTCATGTATTCGGCCAGGAAGAACAGCGCGAACGTGATGCCGGAATACTCGACGTGAAACCCGGCGACGATCTCCGATTCGCCCTCGGCGACGTCGAACGGGTGGCGGTTGGTCTCGGCGATGCCCGCGACGAGATAGACGACGAACATCGGCAACAGCGGCCAGACGTACCAGTAGGCCGCGCCGCCTTCCTGGCCGGCGACGATGTCGCCGAAGTTCAGGCTGCTCGCGGCCATCAGCACGCCGACGAGCGCGAAGCCCATCGCGATCTCGTAGGACACGATCTGCGCCGCCGAGCGCAGGCAGCCCAGGAACGCGTACTTCGAGTTGGAAGCCCAGCCGGCGAGGATGACGCCATAGACGCCCGTCGACGACATCGCGAGGATGTAAAGCAGCCCGGCGTTGATGTCGGAGAGGACGAGCGTGCCGGTGAACGGAATCACCGCCCACGCGGCGAGCGCCGGCCCGAGCGAGAGCATCGGCGCGATGAAGAAGAGCGCGCGGCTCGCGCCCGACGGCACGACGATCTCCTTGAACAGCATCTTCAGCACGTCGGCGAACGGCTGCAGCAGGCCGAGCGGGCCGACGCGGTTCGGGCCGATGCGCACCTGCATCCAGCCGATGATCTTGCGCTCGGCGTAGGTGAGGTACGCGACGCAGAGGATCAACGGCACGGCGATGACGGCGATCTTCACGATCGTCCACACCGGCGTCCACCAGACGCCCATCGCGTTTTGCACCGGCGCGAGCAGGTCCGTCACGCCGCGACCTCCGCATGCGGCCGCACCATCATGCCCGCTCCACGGTGACCGGGCCCGAGAGCCCTTCGAGCCCGCACGTCGACGGATGCGCCGCCGCGATGCGCACGACGTTCGGCGGCACGCCGCGGTCGAGCTGCGTCGCCAGCACCGCCTCGCCGCGCCCCTGCCGCACCTTGATCTGCGCGCCCTCCTCGATCCCGAGCTGGTCGAGCAGGCTCTGGCTCACGCGCGCCTTCGGCGGCTTCGCGTCCGCGGTCGCCTGCAGCGACGGCGCGCGGCGCACCAGCGGGTCCGCGAAATAGATCGGCACGTCGGCGACGCGCTCGACGCCAACGCTCGCGACGGCCGGCGCGACGATCTCGACGCGCGTGGCGTTGGACAGGCGCCCTTCGAGCGGGCCTGCGTCCCGCAGCGCCGCGTCGCGCACCTCCTCGGCGCTGTCGAAGCCGAACCCCGGCAGCTCGAGCATCGTGCCGAGCACGCGCAACACCTTCCATGCCGGGCGCGTCTCGCCGGCCGGCTGCACGACCCCATGAAACGACTGCACGCGTCCCTCGCCATTGACGAACGTGCCCGACGTCTCGGTGAACGGCGCGACCGGCAACAGCACGTCGGCGTAGCGCGTCGCGGTGCGAAACGCGCTCATGACGACGACCAGATCGGCTTTCTCGAGCGCCGCGCGCGCGGCGACCGGGTTCGCGCAATCGAACTCGGGATCGGCATGCAACACCAGGTACGCGCGCCGCGGCTCGCTGCCGTCGACGCCCAGCATCGCCTGGGCGTTCAGGCCGCCGCGTTGCGGGAGCGCACCGGCGACGTAGCCGCCGACCGTGTTCGCGGCCTCGGTGCATACGCCAAGCGGCGTGCCGGTGAGCGTGGCGAGCGCATGCGCGAGGGCGGCGATCTGCGAGGCCTCCGGGTGCTGCATCGCGTAGTTGCCGAGCAGGATCGCGCGGCGCTCGCCCGACAGCAGGCTCGCCGCCATCACCTCGGCGGCCGCCACCGGATCGATCCCGCGCAGCGCGGCCGGGACGTCCTTGCCCGCGCCGCGCGCCGCCGCGACCACGATCTGGGCGAGCATCGACGGCAGGTGCGATGGCGGCACGGTGGCACGATGGGCGACCGGCATCAGCCAGTCCTCGTCCACCGAGTGGAGGGAGGCGATCTGGGCGCCCTTCCTCGCCGCGTGGCGCAGCCGCACCGCGAGCAGCGGATGGTCCATGCGCAGGAAGCTGCCGATGACGAGCGCGCGCTGCAGCTTGCCGACGTCGGCGATCGGCATGCCGAGCCACGGAATGCCCTCCCGCAGCGCGTCGTCGCGGAAATCGACCTGCCGCAGGCGGAAGTCGACGTTGTCGCTGCCGAGGCCGCGCGCGAGGCGCGCGGCGAGCGTCATCTCCTCGAGCGTCGAATGCGGCGAGACGAGCGCGCCGATGGCAGCCGGGCCGTGCCTGGCCGCGATGTCGCGCAGGCCGTTCGCGACGAGCTCGAGCGCGGCCTGCCACGCGACCGGCCGCCATTCGCCGTTCTGCTTCACCAGCGGCGCCGTCAGGCGCTCCTCGCTGTTCAGCGCCTCGTACGAAAAGCGGTCCTTGTCGGAGATCCAGCACTCGTTCACCGCCTCGTTCTCGAGCGGCAGCACGCGCAGCACGCGGTCGTTCTTGACCTGCACGACGAGGTTGGTCCCGTGCCCGTCGTGCGGCGAGACGCTCTTGCGGCGCGAGAGCTCCCACGTGCGCGCCGCGAAGCGGAACGGCTTCGACGTCAGCGCGCCGACGGGGCAAAGGTCGATCATGTTGCCCGAGACTTCCGAGTCGACGGTGCGCCCGACGAACGTCTCGATCTCGGCGTGCTCGCCGCGGCCCGACATGCCGAGCTCCATGATGCCGCCGATCTCGATGCCGAAGCGGATGCAGCGCGTGCAGTGGATGCAGCGCGTCATCTCCTCGGCCGAGATGAGCGGCCCCAGGTACTTGTGGAAGACGACGCGCTTCTTCTCGCGATAGCGCGATGCCGACGCGCCGTAGCCGACGGCGAGGTCCTGCAGCTGGCACTCGCCGCCCTGGTCGCAGATCGGGCAGTCGAGCGGATGGTTGATGAGCAGGAACTCCATCACGCCCTTCTGCGCGTCGACCGCCTGGTCGGAGTGCGTCCACGCCTTCATGCCCTCGGTGACCGGGGTCGCGCACGCAGGCAGCGGCTTCGGCGCCTTCTCGACCTGCACGAGGCACATGCGGCAGTTGGCCGCGATCGAGAGCTTCTTGTGGTAGCAGAAGTGCGGAATGTAGATGCCGAGCTGGTTCGCGGCGTCCATCACCGTGCTGCCGTGCGGCACCTGCACGGTGCGGCCGTCGACCTCGACGTTGAGCAGTTGGGCGGGAGCGCTCATGCCGGGTTCACAGGTACTCGGGCACCAAACATCGCTTGTGCTCGATGTGGTGCGCGAACTCGCCGCGGAAATGCTTGACGAAGCTCTTCACCGGCATGGCGGCCGCATCGCCGAGCGCACAGATGGTGCGGCCCATGATGTTGTCGGCGACCGAGGTCAGCACGTCCAGGTCCTCGGGGCGGCCGGCGCCGTGCTCGATGCGGTCCACCATCCGCCACAGCCAGCCGGTGCCCTCGCGGCACGGCGTGCATTGCCCGCACGATTCCTCGAAGTAGAAGTACGACAGCCGCAGCAGGCTCTTGACCATGCACCGCGTGTCGTCGAGCACGATCACCGCGCCCGAGCCCAGCATGGACCCGGCCTTGGCGATCGCGTCGTAATCCATCGTGAGGCCCATCATCACGTCCGCGGGCAGCACCGGTGCGGAGGAGCCGCCGGGAATCACCGCCTTCAGCGGCCGGCCGCCGCGAACGCCACCGGCCATCTCGAGGAGTTGCGAAAATGGCGTGCCGAGGCGGATCTCGTAATTGCCGGGGCGCGCGACATCGCCCGACACCGAGAAGATCTTCGTGCCGCCGTTGTTCGGCAGCCCGAGATTGAGGAACCACTCGCCGCCATTGCGGATGATCCACGGCACCGCCGCGAACGTCTCGGTGTTGTTGATCGTCGTCGGCTTGCCGTAGAGGCCGTAGCTCGCCGGGAACGGCGGCTTGAAGCGCGGCATGCCCTTCTTCCCTTCGAGCGACTCGAGCAGCGCGGTCTCCTCGCCGCAGATGTAGGCGCCGTAGCCGTGATGGTTGAAGAGGTGAAAGCTGAAGTCGCTGCCCAGGATGTCGTTGCCGAGGAATCCGGCGTCGTAGGCTTCCTTGAGCGCCTCCTCGCACCGCTCGTAGACGTCCCAGATCTCGCCGTGGACATAGTTGTAGCCGCGTGCGCACCCCGTGGCGTACGCCGCGATCGCCATGCCCTCGAAGAGCGAATGCGGGTTGAAGCGCAGGATGTCGCGATCCTTGAACGTGCCCGGCTCGCCCTCGTCGGAATTGCAGACGAGGTACTTCTCGCCGTGGAACTGCCGCGGCATGAAGCTCCACTTGAGCCCGGTGGGAAAGCCCGCGCCGCCGCGGCCGCGCAGCGCCGACTTCTTCACCTCGGCGACGATCTGCTCGGGTGGCGTCTTTTCCGCGAGGATCTTGCGCAACGCTTCGTAGCCGCCTCGCGCGACGTAATCGGCGAGGCGCCAGTTGCGCCCGGTGAGGCCCGCGAGCAGTACGGCGTCGGGACCGTAATCGAGGAATTCGGACGGTGCGTTCATTCGGCCGGGCGCGAGGGCTCGCCGCGATCGGCGGCGGCGGACAGCTCGTCGAGCAGCGCGTCGAGCCTGGCCGGATCCATGAAGCTCGCCATCCGCTTGTTGTTCACCAGCACGACCGGCGCATCGCCGCACGCGCCGAAGCACTCCCCCTCCTTGAGCGTGAACCTGCCGTCGCCGGTCGTCTCCCCGAACCCGATGCCGAGCTTGCGCTTGAGGTGCTCGGTTGCAACACCCGCGCCCTGCAGCGCGCACGGCAGGTTGGTGCAGATCGTCAGCTTGAAGCGCCCGGTGGGCTTCAGCTCGAACATCGCGTAGAAAGATGCGACCTCGTAGACGGCAACCGTCGGCATGCCGAGGTGGCGTGCGACATCGTCCATCACCTCCGCGGAGAGCCAGCCGTGCTCGTCCTGCGCGATGGCGAGCGCCGAGATCACGGCCGAGCGCTGCTGGCCCGCGGGATACTTGGCGATCTCGCGGTCGATGCGTTCGATGGCGTCGTCGGAGAGCATGGTCAGCGGTCGATCGACCCGAACACGATGTCGAGCGTGCCGATGATCGCGACGACGTCGGCGATCATGTGGCCACGCGACATCTCGTCCAGTGCGGAGAGGTGCACGTAATCGGGCGGTCGCAGCTTCAGGCGATACGGCTTGTTCGCGCCGTCGGAGATGGCATACACGCCGAACTCCCCCTTCGGATGCTCGATCGACGCGTACACCTCGCCGGCGGGAACGTGGATCCCTTCGCTGAAGAGCTTGAAGTGGTGGATCAGCTCTTCCATGTTCGCCTTCATCGACTCGCGCGGCGGCGGCGCCACCTTGTAGTTGTCGACGATGACGGGGCCCGGATTGGCGCGCAGCCACTCGATGCACTGGCGGATGATGCGGTTCGACTGACGCAGCTCCTCGATGCGCACGAGATAGCGGTCGTAGCAGTCGCCGTTCACGCCGACGGGAACGTCGAACTCCATCTTGTCGTACATCGCGTACGGCTGCTTGCGGCGCAGGTCCCACGGCACGCCGGAGCCGCGCAAGAGCGCGCCCGTGAACCCGAGCGCCATCGCGCGCTCGGCGGTGACGACGCCGATGCCCACGGTGCGCTGCTTCCAGATCCGGTTGTCCGTGAGGAGCGTCTCGTACTCGTCGACGTAGCCGGGGAAGCGCCGCGTGAAGTCCTCGATGAAGTCGAGCAGCGAACCCTGGCGGTTCTCGTTCAGGTCCCGGAGCTCGCGGGTGCTGCGCGTCTTCGCCAGCTGGTATTGCGGCATGCGGTCGGGAAGGTCGCGATACACGCCGCCGGGACGGTAATACGCGGCGTGCATGCGCGCGCCGGACACCGCCTCGTACATGTCGAGGAGATCCTCGCGCTCGCGGAACGTGTAGAGGAACATCGTCATCGCGCCGACGTCGAGCGCATGCGTGCCGAGCCACAGCAGGTGGTTCAGGATGCGCGTGATCTCGTCGAACATCGTGCGGATGTAGAGCGCGCGCACCGGCACCTCGATCCCGAGCAGGCGCTCGATCGCGAGGCAGTACGCGTGCTCGTTGCACATCATCGAGACGTAGTCGAGCCGGTCCATGTACGGCAGCGCCTGGATCCACGTCCTGTGCTCCGAGAGCTTCTCGGTCGCGCGATGCAGCAGGCCGATGTGCGGGTCGGCGCGCTCGATCACCTCGCCGTCGAGCTCGAGCACGAGGCGCAGCACGCCGTGGGCCGCCGGATGCTGCGGCCCAAAGTTCATCGTGTAGTTGCGAATCTCAGCCACGGAGCTCTATGCACGCACTCGGAAACACGAAGACACGGAGCGTCGCACGATGAACTTCGGCGACCGCTAACCTGCGCAGCAGGTTAAGCGGAGCGGCGCAAGCCGCGCAGCGGCGGTCGCTCAACTTCATCGTGTAATTGCGAATCTCGGCCACGGAGCTATTCGTTCTCCGCGTAGTTCTCTTCGCGGACCACGCGCGGCGTCACCTCCCGCGGCTCGATCGTCACCGGCTGGTAGATCACGCGCCCCTGCTCGGGGTCGTAGCGCATCTCGACGTAGCCGGATACCGGAAAATCCTTGCGGAACGGATGGCCGACGAAGCCATAGTCGGTGAGGAGGCGCCGCAGGTCGGGATGGCCGGGGAACATGATCCCGAAGAGATCGAACGCCTCGCGCTCGAACCAGTTCACCGAAGGCCACACGTCGATGAGGCTCGGCACCACCGGAAAGTCGTCGTCGGCCGCGAACGTCCGCACGCGGAGCCGCCGGTTGTGCGAAAGCGACAGGAGCTGCGACACGACCGCGAAGCGCGGCCCGTCCCACGCGCCCGCCCGGTAGCTCGCGTAGTCGACGCCGCAGAGGTCTATCAGCGTCTCGAAGCGCAGCTCGGAGCGATCGCGCAGCGCCCGCATGACATCGAGATAGCGCTCGACGCCGACCTCGAGCGTCACCTCGCCGAGCGCGGCGGTCGCGCGCTTGTCGCTGTCCTCGCCAAGTGCGGACGCAAGCGCCGCCAGGAGAGGTTCGGTGGCGGAGCTCATCAGCGCGCGATCGTGTTGGTGCGCCAGATCTTGTTCTGGAGTTGCAGGATGCCGTAGAGCAGTGCCTCGGCCGTCGGCGGGCAGCCCGGCACGTAGATGTCGACCGGGACGATGCGGTCGCAGCCGCGCACGACGGAGTACGAGTAATTGTAGTAGCCGCCGCCGTTCGCGCAGGAGCCCATCGAGATGACCCAGCGCGGCTCCGCCATCTGGTCGTACACCTTTCGCAGCGCCGGCGCCATCTTGTTGCACAGCGTGCCCGCGACGATCATCACGTCGGACTGTCGCGGGCTCGGCCGGAACACGACGCCGAAGCGATCGAGGTCGTAGCGTGCGGCGCCGGCATGCATCATCTCGACCGCGCAGCACGCGAGGC
>JBLMWW010000081.1:0-4305 GCA_050257435.1 Rudaea sp. | reverse complement strand
GCGCGGCCGCTGATTCTCTCCGGCGGACTCGACGCGGACAACGTCGCCCCGGCGATCGCCGAGGTGCGCCCGTGGGGCGTGGACGTATCGTCCGGGGTCGAGGAGCGCGACGCAAACGGCGCGCCGCGCCGCGGTCGCAAGGACCCGGCGCGCATCAGGGCGTTCTTGGAAGGAGTGCGCAGTGCAGATGGCCGAGCCGTCACGAGTGCGTGACCTGCCCGACGAGCGCGGTCATTTCGGACCGTACGGAGGGGTATTCGTCGCGGAAACGCTGATCGGCGCGCTCGACGAGCTCAAGGCGCAGTACGTCCGATGCCGCGACGATCCGGCGTTCGTCGCCGAGTTCGAGCGCGAGCTCGCGCATTACGTCGGGCGCCCGTCGCCGGTCTACCATGCCGAGCGCTGGTCGCGGGAGCTCGGCGGCGCACAGATCTGGCTCAAGCGCGAGGACCTGAACCACACCGGCGCGCACAAGATCAACAACTGCATCGGACAGGCGCTTCTCGCCAGGCGCATGGGCAAGCGGCGCGTCATCGCCGAGACCGGGGCGGGCCAGCACGGGGTCGCGACGGCGACGGTCGCCGCGCGCTTCGGCATGGAATGCGTCGTCTACATGGGCTCCGAGGACGTCCGCCGGCAGGCGCAGAACGTCTACCGGATGAACCTGCTCGGCGCGACCGTCGTGCCGGTCGAGTCGGGCTCGCGCACGCTCAAGGACGCGCTGAACGAGGCCATGCGCGACTGGGTGACCAACGTCGACACGACGTTCTACATCCTCGGCACCGTCGCCGGCCCGCACCCGTACCCGATGCTCGTGCGCGATTTCCAGAGCGTCATCGGGCGCGAATGCCTCGTGCAGATGCCCGCAGCCGCGGGGCGCGATCCCGACGTGGTGATCGCGTGCGTGGGCGGCGGCAGCAATGCGATGGGCATCTTTCACGCGTACGTGCCGAACCCGCGCGTGAAGCTCGTCGGCGTCGAGGCCGCCGGCGAAGGCATCGCGACGGGACGCCATGCGGCGTCGCTCGTCGCGGGCCGGCCGGGCGTGCTCCACGGCAACCGGACGTATCTCCTGCAGGACGCGAACGGGCAGATCATCGAGACGCATTCGATCTCCGCGGGTCTCGACTACCCGGGAGTCGGGCCCGAGCACGCGTGGCTCAAGGACACGGGGCGCGCCGAGTACGTGTCGATCACCGACGACGAGGCGCTCG
Organism: Rudaea sp.; assembly: GCA_050257435.1. Classification (GTDB taxonomy): domain Bacteria; phylum Pseudomonadota; class Gammaproteobacteria; order Burkholderiales; family Casimicrobiaceae; genus VBCG01. The sequence goes on along the minus strand of JBLMWW010000081.1, from coordinate 3,091 downwards.
CGGCGTTCCACGCGTGCTGCCGCATCGAGGGCATCATTCCCGCGCTCGAATCCGCGCACGCGCTCGCCTACGCGGCGAAGCTCGCGCCCCGCATGCCGCGCGATGCCATTCTGCTCGTCAACCTCTCCGGTCGCGGCGACAAGGACATGGCGACGGTGGCGGAGAGGCAGGGGCTTCTAGGGACTAGGGGCTAGGGCGTAGCGCGGTATGTCGACCGGTATCGCCCACGATGCCCCGCGATCGCACATACGCATGCGTTTCGCCGACGCCCCCTAGCCCCTGGTCCCTGACCCCTAGCCCCTAGCTTTCGATGAATCGCCTCGACGCCACCTTCGCCGCCATGCGCACGGCCAAGCGCACCGTCCTGATCCCCTACGTCACCGCCGGCGATCCATCGCTCGCGGAGACGCCGCGCATCCTCGACGCGCTCGTCGACGCGGGGGCGGACGTCATCGAGCTCGGCGTGCCGTTTTCCGATCCGATGGCCGACGGGCCCGTCATCCAGCGCGCGTCCGAACGCGCGCTCGCACAGCACGTGAGCCTTCGCGACGTGCTCGACGTCGTCGCCGAGTTCCGCAAGCGCAACGCGAAGACGCCGCTGGTGCTGATGGGCTACGCGAATCCGGTCGAGGCGATGGGCGTCGACGCGTTCGTCGACCGTGCGCGCGAGGCCGGCGTGGATGGCGTGATCGTCGTTGACTATCCGCCCGAGGAAGCCGGCGAGTTCGCGGCGCGCCTGCGCGCGCGCGACATCGCGCCGATCTTCCTCGTCGCGCCGACGACGCCGCAGGCGCGCGTCGAGCGCATCGCCGCGCTCGCGTCGGGCTACGTGTATTACGTTTCGCTCAAGGGCGTGACGGGCGCCGGCCACCTCGACACGCGCGAAGTCGCGCAGAAGCTCGACGAGATCCGCCGCCACATCGCGTTGCCGGTCGGCGTGGGCTTCGGCATCCGCGACGCCGACAGCGCGCGCGCCATCGCCGCGCATGCCGACGCGGTCGTGATCGGCAGCCGGCTCATCGGCGAGATCGAGCACGCCCCGCCCGGCGAGGCCGCCGCGCGCGCCGCGGCGTTCATCGCGACGATTCGCGCCGCGCTCGACTCGCGTGAGGCCCGCGCGGCATGAGGCGGCGACCGGCGAGCGCCGCGCCGCTCACGCGGAGGACCCCGCGATGAGCTGGCTCCAGAAGCTCTTGCCGCCGCGCATCAAGAGCACCCCAGGCGCCCGGAAGACGCCGGTTCCCGAAGGGCTGTGGGTCAAGTGCGGCGCGTGCGAGGCGACGCTCTATCGCACCGATCTCGAGAAGAACCTGCTCGTTTGCCCGAAGTGCAATCACCACGCCCGCGTTTCGTCGCGCGAGCGCATCGAGCAGCTTCTCGATACCGAGGGCCGTTACGAGATCGGGCTCGAGGTGGTGCCGATCGATACGCTCAAGTTCAAGGACACGAGGAAGTATCCCGAGCGCCTCGCGGCGGCGCTGGAGGAGACCGGCGAGACCGACGCGCTCGTCGTGATGCAAGGCAGCGTGAAGAGCGTGCCGCTCGTCCTCGCGGCGTTCGAGTTCAACTTCATGGGCGGGTCGATGGGGTCGGTCGTCGGCGAGCGCTTTGTGCGCGGCGTGCGCGTCGCGTTCGAGAACCGGCTGCCTTTCGTATGCGTGTCGGCATCGGGCGGCGCACGCATGCAGGAAGGCGTCAACTCGCTCTTCCAGATGGCGAAGACGACCGCGGTGCTGCAGGAGCTCACGCGCGCGCGGCTCCCGTTCGTGTCGATCCTCACCGACCCGACGATGGGCGGCGTGTCGGCATCGTTCGCGTTCGTGGCCGACCTCGTGCTCGCCGAGCCGGGCGCACTGATCGGCTTCGCCGGGCCGCGCGTCATCGAGCAGACGGTGCGCGAGAAGCTGCCCGAGGGATTCCAGCGCGCCGAGTTCCTCCTCGAGAAGGGCGCGCTCGACATGATCGTCGACCGGCGGCAACTGCGCGACGAGCTCGCCCGGCTGCTCACGCTGCTCACGTTGCAGCCGGCCCCAATCGCCTGATCACCGCGCCCGTCCCCGGCGTGCGCGCCAAGCGCACCTTGCAGCCGTGAACGACGTCACGCCTGCCCGATCGCTCGCGCAGTGGCTCGGGTTCATCGAGACGCTGCATCCGAGGTCGATCGCAATGGGGTTGACGCGGGTCGCAGCGGTGGCGCGGCGGATGGGGATCGCGATCGTCTGCCCCGTGATCACCGTCGGCGGCACGAACGGCAAGGGCTCGACGTGCGCGATGCTCGAGGCGATGCTGCGGCACGCCGGCTACCGCACGGGTCTTTACATGTCGCCGCACCTCGAGCGCTACAACGAGCGGGTGAGGATCGCCGGCGACGAGGCCGGCGATGCGGCGCTCGTCGGGGCGTTCGAGGGCGTCGAGAAGGCGCGCAGGGCCGCCTCCGATGCGACGCCGCTCACGTACTTCGAATTCGGCACGCTCGCGGCGCTCTCGCTCTTCGCCGACGCTGCGCTCGACGTGCTGATCCTCGAGGTCGGATTGGGCGGCCGGCTCGATGCGGTGAACATCATCGATCCCGATGCTGCCGTCGTAACGACGGTCGACATCGACCACGTCGATTACCTGGGCGCGTCGCGGGAGGACATCGGCCGCGAGAAGGCCGGCATCCTGCGCGCGGGACGCCCGGCGATCTGCGGCGATCCGGACCCGCCGCGCTCGCTCGTCGCGCACGCGCAGGCGATCGGCGCGACGCTATGGACGATCGGCCGCGACTTCCACGCCGTGGCCGAGGATCGTGCGCAGTGGCGCTACGAAGGCCCGGCGGGAAGCCGCTACGGCCTGCCGTATCCCGCGTTGCGTGGTCGATACCAGCTCGCGAATGCGGCGACCGCGCTCGCGGCGCTCGACGCTTTGCGCGAACGCTTGCCGGTCGCGACTTCCGCGGTGCGCGAAGGGCTCGTCCACGTCGCGCTCGCGGGACGTTTCCAGGTGCTCCCCGGCCGCCCGGTGACGGTCCTCGACGTCGCGCACAATCCACAGGCCGCGCGCGTGCTCGCGGACGCGCTCGGGACAATGAGCTTCCACCCGCGCACGCTCG
>JBLMWW010000080.1:0-10755 GCA_050257435.1 Rudaea sp. | reverse complement strand
CGCATTCCGGCGAGCATCTCGCCTGGGGCGACACCGGTACGGTGATCTGGGCGAACTCGGTATGCGGCGCGCGCAGCAACTTCGAAGGCGGCCCGTCGGCGCTCGCGGCCGCGATCACCGGCCGGACGCCGGAATACGGCTTCCACCTCGATCGCCATCGACGCGGCACGCTCGCCGTTCGTCTCGAGGCACGGCTCGACGATCTGGCGGATTGGGGCGCGGTAGGCAAGATCGTCGGCGAACGGCATCAGAACTATTACGCGGTTCCCGTCTTCCACGGCATGCACCGGCTGCCGATCGCCGACGAGCTGAAACACCTCGGCTGCGCGCTGGCGAGCTACGGCTCGATGGCGATGTTCCACATGGTCGGGGTGACGCCGGAGGCGCCCTCGCTCGACGTCGCGTTCGGGGGCAAGGCCCCGGACGAGGAGATGGTCGTCAACGATGCCGACGTCGAGCGCGTGTACGCGTCGTACCCTCTCGGAGACCGCAGCGCGAAGCTCGTCGTGTTCTCGGGACCCCAGCTATCGCTGTTCGAGATGAAGGCGCTGTCCGAGCACTTTGCCGGACGCACCGTGCATGCGGGGACGCAGGTGTTCGTCACCACGGCCGCGTCGGTCAAGGCATCCGCCGCCCGTCTGGGGTATCTGTCGACGCTCGAAGCGGCGGGCGTGACCGTGCTCGAGGGCGTGTGCTTCTACATCCTGCAGAATCTCTCCGCGATGCGCGTCGCGAACGGCTGGACGAACATGGTCTCGAATTCCGCGAAGATCGCGAACATCATCGGGGCGCACCGATTCGACACGATCCTGCGGCGGACGCAGGATTGCGTCGACATCGCCTGCTCCGGCGCGCTGGCCTGACGAAACGGATGGAAGAGGCGCTCGCGACCATCGATGTGAAACGCGCCTTCGGTCCCGGGGTCGAAGGCGAGGCGGTCGTCTCGGCCGAAGGATTCTCTCCCCGCTACGATCTCGATCGCTGGTCGGGCGTGATCACCAAGCGGGGACACAAGCTCGAAGGCGTCAGCATACGCGACAAGGTGTGCTTCTTCCCCACGGCCAAGGGCGGCATCGCAGCGGGGTGGGCTTTCTTCGACATCCGGCACAAGGGCATTGCACCGCGTGCCCTCTGCTTCGGCGTCACCAACCCGGTGATGGTGCAGGGCGCGGTGTTTGCCGGCATCACGATCACCGAGGGATGGTCGCGTCCGGCCGCCGAGGTCGTGCAGACGGGCGACTGGGTGCGCGTCGACCCGCTTGGCAAACGAATTGCCGTGTTGCGTCGCGCCGCCGGTCGCGGCTGATGGTGGGGCGGGACGTGGTGCGACCGCCGAAGCCAGGCTCAGCGGAAGTGCACGAACAGGTAGATGTACGTCCACAACGCCGCGGCCAGCGCGATCGATCCGTACATCCACGCCTTGCCCCTCCGGCGCTCGACGAGGAAGAACTGGGCATCGCGCCAGCGCCTTTCGTGCGGCCGGTATCCCGGCGCGCGTTGCTCCCGCGTGAGCGGCGCATGCTGCACGCGTTCCACCGAAGAGCGCTTGGTGATCGTCGGCGTTGCCATGTTCTCCCTCCGGGGTCACCGCCAGACGGCGGCGCCATAGAAGCACGTCTTGGGCGAAGCAATTCACGTGCGCGCGGTCAACGCTGAACGGCCTGTAGCCGACAGTGACATTGGCCGCACCGGCTTGGGTCGCGGGCGTCTGCGTTGACGCCCGTGCGGCCGTCGCGCCGCGGTCAGTCGATCACGAGCTCGAGTCCCGCGAGGGTGGCGGGAAGGACCGGTTCTTCGACCCGAACGCCGAAGGCGCGCCTTCTGCCAAGCGCGTATCGAATCAGCAGATTCATGTACAGGCCCGGGCCGCTCGAATAGACGCGCCATCCGCCTTCGACGGCGACGGTTCCGGCCTTGACGCGCGTCCACTGGTCGGTTGCTACGTAGCGGTCGTCGAACGCCGCATCGCTGCTGCTGAAATAGGCGTTTCGCTGCCTCGGTGCGGCATTCGCGACGCGGTCCGTCACGGCGACCGGATTCGCGACCTCGAGCGCCTCCCATAACGCGTCGGGCTCCCCGAGAACGGCCATCGCCTCGCCGTAGCGAAGATGCGCGTGGACGTACATGAGCCCGATCTCGCGCCCGAAGAACGCCGCGGATTCCGCGCGCCGAAACGTCCGCTCGATGCCGCCGTGGTATGCGACGGGGCGGTCCATCAGCCGCGCACCGTCGGGAAACAGCAGGTGCTCCCGAATCAGGCGCGCGTGGTGGCGCGCCTGTTCCGGCGTGAAGAGGCCGGCGATGATGCTTCGCGTCATCGGCAGGAGCGAGTAGCGCAGGCCTGTTCGCACGTCGGAGGGATGCAGCAGGAGCTCGGGCGGCGCGCCTGGCGATCCGAACAGCGCGTATCCGGCGACCGCGCCGTCCCGCACGAGAAAGCGGTTGAAGTCCTCGCGCATCGCCATGGCGAGCCCCAAGATCCGACTCGCCTCGTCGATACGGCCCGTGCGCTCGAGGATCGACGCGTAGCGCGACAATTGCTGGTACAGGAGCGCGACGGTCCAGCTGCTGACCATCGCCTCGCGCATCCGGGGATCGGCGGGCTGCAGCGAGTCGTTCCAGTCGCCTTCACCGTAGCAGACGAGGTGGGTGCCGGAAACGAAGCGCGCGCGCACGGTCGAAAGCAGTTTTTCGACGTGCACGGCGATCGTGTCGTCGGGTCCGCTGCGTGCCAGTGTCTCGTCGTCGCACCAGGGCGCGGTCTGCGCCAGGAAGGCGAAATCGCCGGTGGCCTCGACGTAATCGTTCAACGCCTTGAGCGGCCAGACGATCACGTCGCCGTGACTATGTGGGTCCTGGATGGACGAATAGGGGTCGAGCATGAACCACTGCGGCCAGTCGCCGCGCACGGCGTACTGCTGCCCGAAAACGATCCGCAGGATTCGCGCGACGGGCTCGTCGTGCTCGAGCGCAAGGAGGAATTCGACCGGTCCCTGGCAGACGTCGCGGGTCCCCCAGGCCGCTCCCGTGTACTGCTCGAGCCCGTGCGGCACCGTCAGATGGATCATCGCGTCGTGCGCGAGCCACGGCAGAGACGCATCGAGCGCCGCGGCAGGCGCGCCCCCGCCGCACACGCGCATACCCCGCGTGATCGCCGTCCAGGATCTCGAAGCCGATGCGACGAGCTCGGTGTCGTCCCGCGGCTTCGCGTACCTGGATGCGAGCCGCGCTGCCTCCCGGGCATCCGTCAACGAGCCGACGACGGCGAAGCAGAACTCGCGCGTTGCCGTCGTTCGGATCGCGACGTGGCTGCCGGTCGCCGCGCGTGAGTCGGCGTAGAGGAGCTCGTCGCCCCCGATGGCATCGACGGCGTCGGGCGTGGCGACGACCAGATGATAGACGGCGTCGGGATAACGCTGACCGAAGAGGGAGGCGGGATCGGGTCTGAACGTGAATCGGCGCTTGGGTACGTCGGCACGTACGATGCCGCGGTGCTCGTACTCGCGTTCCCCCAAGACGACGTGGGCGAACACCAGCAGGCGGCAGGAAGCGTCGTCGACCAGGATCCGCCACTGCATCGCGGGTGCGTCCGACGCCGCCACGCCGTGCACCGAGATGACGCGATCCGCGAGCACGTAGGTCCAGCGGCAGTCGCTCAATCCCATCTCGAACGCCGACGGCACCGTCAGCAGGCGCCATCCGGTTCCCGCGTCGACGAGAATGCGCAGGCCGCTCGCGCGCATGATGTTGTACGGATCGCGCGACACGGAGAACAGCTTGTGGAACGACGTGTTGCCGATCGTGAGCTGTGCCGCGAACACGCCGTGCATCCAGCACGTCGCGCACAGCGTCGCGTCGCCCGGAAGGATGCCCTCGCCGGTGCGCAGTATCGCGCCGTGGCGCCGGGTCACGAGACGCTCCTTGGCGCGCAGCGCCACGTGCCGATTGTGCGGGGCGTCCGGCACGAAGAACGACATCGGCCGACCGCCTTCGGTTTCCTCCAGGAACCGCTCGGGATACCGCTGCAGCACGACGGCGTCGCGCGACGATGCGACCTCGGCCGGCACGGCGTCCTGGACCACGCTACGTCGGGGCTCGACGAAGCGGGTGGCGCCGCGGCCGCGATCCTGCCAATCGACGCCGGCAAGCCTCGCGAGATCGCCGTCCCCGGACGGCGCGGGATGGTCGGGCTCGTACAATGCGAAGAAGCGCCAGGACGTGCTCTCGCCCGGGGCGAGCACGACCGGGGGGGACTGGATGGCGGCATACGCCACTTCGTGCTGCAGCCGTCGATCGGCGAGGCGCATCCCGAACGCGAGATCCATTCCCTCGGCATCGCGGTAAAGGGAACCGAACAACTGCAGCGCATCCGTCGCGAAGGCGCTTGCGCCATCGAGGCACCCATGCATCACCCAGGGGTGCCGGCCGTCCTGCGCGAGGTTCTGGCGGCTCATGACGATCGGCCCCCGTCTCGCGTCGCGCGCAACGTGATGGTCGATGTATTGCGACGCGTACGCTTCGTTGTTGGTGACGAAGGCGCGGACGCCGAGCCCGAGATCCTGCCCGAGGATGGCATCGAGCGGTATCGCGGAAGCGCCGGCGTTGGTCGCGTCCACGTGCCAGAGCCATGCCGCCTCGTTCGGCAGCAGGCGCAACGTCACGACGTGGCGGATCGCGCCCGTGGTTCCTTCCCAGACGATCCGATCGCGGGCCAGCCCCACGCGGACCTGCGCGTGCGGACCGACGGCTTCGATGTTCGCCGGATGCGCGCCACCCGTGCGCAGCCACAGGCGCTGCATGCCGCCGCCAAGCGGCGAGCCGAGGACCTGGTTGACGAGTATCGTGCTGCCGTCGCCGCCGTGCTCGATCGCGAACAACGAGCCGTTCGGCAGAACGGAAATGCGGACGCCCGCATTGTTGCCGATGCGGCGCAGGCGGAGATGCGCCTCGCGGGGCGTATGCCAGCTACGAACGCCGGATCGGCGCATCTTCTATCCGACTCGCGTTAGGATGAGGCGGTTGGACCGTGTCTCGCGAAGCTCGTTTCCGGGCTTTCGGACGTACGCTAACCTCGGGAGCGCCGCTGTCATCCGTTTCATGCACGGGGAGCAGCACATGAGCGCGGTGCGAAAGCCGTAGGAATACTGACCTCGAACTTCGACGTCGGACCCGCGCGCTGGAACGCCGGGCCGTGTCACCGCGAGCTGCCATGCCTACTCGGTCCAAGCGAGCCGCCAAAATCCGCGAAAGCGGCAACCTCCGCATCGGCGATCATTGGAACGCGATCACGATCATCGCGTTGTCGCAGAGCAATCCGCTGAAGGCCGTCGCCGAGCTGGTCGAGAACAGCATCGACGCCGGCGCCCGCTCGATCGTGATCACGCGCGGCAAGGAGAAGGGACAGCACTACCTGCGCGTCCGGGACGATGGCGAAGGCGTGCGCAGGAATGCCGACGGCGAGCCCGATTTCCATTACGTCGCCACGCATGTGTGCGACTCGATCAAGCGGCGGCTCAAGACGCAGGGCCGGCAGGGACTGCAGGGCGAATTCGGCATCGGGCTTCTGAGCTTCTGGACGCTCGGGGAGGATCTGTTCCTGACGTCCGCGGCCGACGACGGGCGCGTCTATCAGATGCATCTGCGCAAGGGCGATCCCGGTTACCGCATAACGCAGCGACCGATGCTTTTCCCGGAACGCGGCACGGAAGTGCTGATTCGGGGCATTCTGCCCGGCATCAAGAATTTCAGTGGCGAGAAGATCCAGTGGTATCTCGCCTCGGAGCTGCGCGACCGGATCCGCCATTCGGGCGTGTCGATCCGCGTCGTCGACAGGACGGCGCGCGCCGAGTTCAAGGTCGAGCCGCGCAAGTTCGAGGGGCGGCTTTTGCATGAGCTCGAGGCAACCCTGCCTGCGGGGAGCGAGGTCTACGCCGAGCTGTACCTGCATGCGCATTCGGCCGCCAACGCCGTGTCGCTCTATCGCTCGGGGACGCGCGTGCTCGAGAACCTTGCCGAGCTCGAGGCGTTCGCACGCCTGCCGTGGACGAGCGGCTACGTGCAGGGCATCATCGATGCGCCGTATCTCAACCTCACGCCGGGCACGCGGCTCGGGGTCGTTCACGACGACGCGCTCGCCCGTCTCGCCGACGAGGTCGCGACGCTGGAAGCGCGCCTTTCCAAGATCGTCGAGAACCAGCAGCGGGCCGAGGAGGAGCGCGCGAGCCGCGACGTCCTGCGCTCGGTGCAGGGCGCGCTCAAGGAGGCGCTGCTCGCGCTGCCCGCGGAGGAGTACGACTGGTTCGACCTGCATCGCGGGGAAGGCAGGCGCCGGCCGCGGACGCTCGCGGAAGCGGCGCCCGGCGAGGCGGCACGCGCCGAGGAGCCGGCGGTGCCGATCGCGGAGGGACCGGACGCCGAGCCGGAGGAAGCGCAGCGCCGGTTCTTCGAGTTTGCCGGGCCGCTCTTCTCGGTCCTGATCTCCCCGATGTCGAGCGTCGTCGAAGTCGGCGGCACGCGGCCGTTACGAGCCCTGGCGCGCGACCGCGCGCGGCGCACCGTCCTGGAGGACCTCGCGTGCGCATGGAAGGTGCTCGAGGGCGAAGGCACGCTTGCGCCCGTCGACGGCGAGGCGACGACTTTCCACGCGGGCAGCGAGCCGGGTCTCGCGCGCGTCGAGGTCGTCGTCACGCAGGGGTCGATCGTGTGCCGCGCCGAGGCGCAGGTCACGGTGACCGCATCGCTCGTGAGCAGAACCGGGAGCGCCGACACGACCTACCAGGGCATCCCGGGCTACACGTACCACAAGGCGGCGGGCGAGCTGTGGCGCTCGCGGTTCGACGCCGAGCGCAACCTCGTCGTCATCAACAACGGTCACCGCGATTTCGTCTACGCGGCGCGCAACAAGACATTGAAGCTGCGCTACATCTGCCGCCTGTTCGCGAAGGAGCTCGTGCTCAAGAACTTCGTCGGCATTCCGCAGGACCAGTTGCTCGAGCGCCTGCTGGAGCTCACGTTGTATACCGAGGAGAACCTTCGCTAACTCGCGGCGCTCGTGACTCGCTGCCCGGCGGCCGGCGTCGGCGTGCCGGCCTCGTACTTCCGCAGCACCTCGTCGCGCATGATCGGCCGAAACCCGTAACCCGGCTGCAAGAGCCCGCGCTCCTTCTGCAGGAAGGCGAGCACCGTCGCGGCCGAATGCGTCCAGTTGCGCGCACCCGATTCGGCGAAGCCCGGGCCGCCCGTCGAGCCGCGGCTGCCCAGCGGATGGTCCTTCGAGTCCTTGCCCATCCAGAAGCCGAGCACGACGCCTCTTTCCGGATGATCCGGCGGCCCGGGGACGAACAGGATGAGCCAGACGTCGGACGTCTTGCCGTCGGCGTTCGTCGCCGTGCCCGTCTTGCCCGCGATCTCGCCCGCCTTGTCGAGCGGGAATGCCAGCGTGCGCCGCTTTCGCTCCTCCGGCTTCAGTTTCCAGATCGCGTCGCCGAGCGGATCCATACCGGGAATGACGCCCGTGCGCAGCGCCGAGGCCGTTCCCGTGGGTCCGATGTCGAGCGGCGCCTTGAGCAGTTCGGTCATCGCCGCGGAAACGGCAGGATGGACGACGCGCTCCTGCGGCGGCCGGTTCTCCCCCTTGATGTCGCAAGCCTTCGGCTTGCCGCCATCGTCCTTGTAGAGCAGCGACGTGCCGTTCTGGCAGACGTCGTTTGCAAAGCGCGGCGTGACGCGGAAACCACCATTGAGGAATGCGGCCGTCGATGCCATCGCGAGAGGATTGACTTCGGAGGCGCCGATCGCCGTCGTCGGGTACGGCTGCAAGGGATGCATCGGGTCGTGGGGCATCCCGAGCCGGTACGTGAGCTCGATGACGTTCTTGATTCCCGCGCGGGCGCCGGCGCGCATCGCGGCGGCATTGCGCGATTCGCCGAGCGCGATCCGGCAACTGATGTCGCCGCGGTATTCGGGCTCGGAGCGCGAATGGAAATTCTCGATCTTCTTCACGCCCCGGCCGCGGCCGAGCGGCACGAACACCGGCGCGTCCAGCACGTCGCAGCGATCGAGCACCTCGCTGGCGATGCCCTCGACCGTTTCCGGCGCACCGGGAGTGGCGAGCACCTCGCGCGTCAGCTTCTCGACCAGGCCGCCGTACGTGAAGATCTTGAACGTCGACCCGGGCTGACGCCAGCCGGTCGCGATCACGTCGTATTTGAACCGCTTGAAGTCGACGTTGCCCACTTCGGCCAGCACGTCGCCGGTGAAGTCGACCGCGAATGCCCCCGCGCGCAACTGGTCGTTGTCCGTGTCGTTGCCGTGCCGCGCGAGATAGGTGCGCAGCGCGAGGTCGACCGCGTGGGAGAGGACCTCCTGGAGCGCGTCGTCCCGGGTGATCGGGATCGTGAGTCCTCCCCGGTTGATCGGGAAGCGGTCCTTGTAGAGCAGCCGCACGCGCTCGAGGAAGTGGTCGTGCGTGCCGCAGCCGGTGCCTCGCGGAATGATCTCCTTCCGCAGCGACTTCTCGACGAGATTCGCGGCCCGCTCGTATTCGATGGCATCGATGACGCCCTGATCGCGCATCAGGTCGAGCACGCGCGTCGTTCCGCGTACCGCCTCCGCCCAGTTTGCGTCACGGATCGCCTCGCGCGTCTTCAACGCCGGGTCGGTCGCGAACGGGCGATCGGGCAGCGCCGGCTTGTTGATGAGCGAGACGACGAACGCCGCCTGATGGAGCGCGAGCTCCTTCGCCGGCTTGCCGAAATACGCACGCGCGGCTGCCTCGATTCCATACTGTCCACGGCCGAAATACGGCATGTTCACGTATTTCACCAGCAGATCCTCGCGCGGGAATTCGCGCTCGATGCGCAGCGCCATCACGATATCGCCGATTTTTTCCATCTCCGTCGACGCGCGGCCGGTGCCGCCGCGAAGATGCTTCGCGATTTGCATCGTCAGCGTGGATGCGCCCGAGCGGCTTTCCTGGAGCATTCTCTTGCCGATCGCGCGGACGATCGCACCCTTGTCGATGCCTTCGTGGCGAAAGAAGTTCTTGTCCTCGGAGGCGAGGATCGCGCGCACGAAGAGCGGCGGTATGTCGGCGGCGTCGTGGATCAGGATGCGGTGTTCGGGGGAGGAGATGCACGCGACGGTCTTCAGGTCCTCGGTGACGAGCACCGACTGCTGCGCGAAGTAGGCCGGGTCGCGCAGGCGCGCGATGGCCTTCCGGTCGATACCGAGGTAGGCGTCGATCCGATCGGCGTAGCGGGCGTCGATCGCCTCGACGATCGATTCGAAGTGGACGTATCCCGCGACGGCGAGCGCGACGACGACGCCGACGGTAACGAAAAAGCGCCTGACGATCCTGCCGGCGAAACGCAGCACGCGCCACGGCAGCATCGACAGGTCGTGCCTTGCGTTGCCGCTCCCATCGACTTCCATTGCCCTTCTCCTGCGCCGGTACCCTCGCCGCCGCCCCCGCGCGCCTGGGCACAAGCAGACGCTGTACCAGCGGCCTTCGACCGCCGGAGGGCCTCGAGGGCCCGCGCATCACCCTCGAAGAGCGCGTGCGGCGCGACCGGCGGTGATCAACTGCGTCACCCCGCTGCCGCGTTTCGTACCAAACACCCTCGAATGCTCGTTCATGGATCGATCCTTTCGTATGCCGGTCCAATGACATGCTCGGCGAGCGCGCTCGGCTCTCCAGCAGGTAGCGAAAGCGCGAACTCGTGCGGCAGACACGCGACTAAGGTTGATGATCCGCAAGCTCGCTTCGGGCGGTTACCGCCTCTATTCGCGCAAGGTCGATCCGCGCACGGGAAAGCGGCGCAACCTCGGGACCTTTCCTACCCGCGAGGCGGCGGAAAAGCATGAGCGCGAGGTGCAGTTCTTCAAGCGGCGGCATTAGCGTGGCGGCGGGGTTCCGCGCACCCGTTGACAACCGCGACCGGCGGGCGCAGATTGTGCGCTCCGCAATTGCGAAAGGAGGTGATCCATGAAGCGAATTCTGGTCGGAACGGCGCTTGTCCTGTTTGGTTTCGCGCCGGGGATCGGCCTGGCGGACTGCGGCGCGGATCATGCCGCGATGGCTTCCGCGACACCTCCTCCCAAGGCTCAGGTCGCCAAGACGCAGGCCACGAGCAAGGCGCCTGCAACTGTCGCCAAGGCTTCGCAGACCAAGGCCGCCAAGCAAAGCGGCGACAAGTCACTCGCGAAGGCCGATGGATCGGCGGTGGTCGCGAAATCGAACTAGCTGGAGCGTTCCGGCAAGAAAGGGCCCGCCGCGCGCGGGCCCTTTTTTCTGGGCGGGGGCTTCGCGCCGCGGCATCTTGCAATTCGGCGACCCCGTACCCATGTTGCGGTCAAGCGATTTTCAATTTGTGCAGTTGCTGGCCCGCCCGCCGCGTCCTGCGGCAGGATTCCTCGTCACCCGCAATCTTGATCGTCGCCCCCAGCCGGGGCCACACCCCGTTTTTTTCAAGTTTTTTAGGATTTTCGAAACATGGCAATAGGTACCGTCAAGTGGTTCAACGATGCGAAGGGCTTCGGGTTCGTTACGCCGGAAGGCGGCGGCAAGGACGTCTTCGCGCACTTCTCCGCCATCCAGGGCAACGGCTTCAAGTCGCTCAAGGAAGGCCAACGCGTGAACTTCGACGTCGCGACCGGCCCGAAGGGCGATCAGGCGTCGAACATTCGCCCGTTGGACTAACGGTTCAAGACGCGGCTACGGCCGCGCCGCATTGACCCGCGGAGGCCCGGCCATTG
>JBLMWW010000079.1:0-20201 GCA_050257435.1 Rudaea sp. | reverse complement strand
GCCTCGAACCCGGAAGTCTCCGGAACAACCGGGGCGGTTCACTCGTACCGATCGAATCGGATACCCTCGGCCCGTCGACGCGGATCGCGACCGGCGTCCGGGTTCGATAAAATCACACGTTACCCGTCGTGGTTCCCCTCAGCGCGGATGCTGCGCGAGTACGCAGCGGATTCATTGCCGCTTCAGCTGTGCGCCCCGATACGCCGATCCTGTCGAGCGATTGCCGGATCGCGGCGGCGGGCGGGTACCTCCGACACGCGTCGGGCCGCTTTTTCAGCACCTGCCGCCGCCTTCAATCACCGCCAGGAGAGACGCGATGAAACTCGGCCTTTGGATTGCTCTCGGTATCGGCCTCGGTACGGCGATCGGCGCGGCAGCTGGGCAGATCGCGATGGGTGTGGCCTTCGGCGCGGCCTTCGGTACTGCGCTCGGCACGCTATCCAAGCGCCGGTAGCGCCGTTCACTGCTCCCATTCCCGGCTCGCTCGGCGCATCGATCGAGCGAGTAACCGGCTTCAGTCGGGAATCGCGCAGTCCGGCACGCAGGAGCTGCAATGATCGTCACGAACGAGCCAACCATCGGGACGTCGACGGTGGTGAGCGCGGGCGCCCGGAGACGGATCGCGATGGGCGCTCGATGTGTAGCCTGCTTTGGGGCGTTGATGCTCGCCAGCGTTCCGGTCGTTGCCGTTGCCCTATCGCCTTGCCCTGGAATTCACGTGACGATTCTCAACATCAGAAACAGCACGGGAACGGTCGCCTGTGCGCTTTTCGAATCATCGGTCGGCTTTCCCGCCGCGTTTCTCCGCTCGGCAACGAACGTCATGGTGATAAAAATCCGGAAGACGCAAGCGCGTTGCGACTTCGAGGACATTCCGCCCGGCAGGTATGCGATTGCCGTCATCCATGATGAGAATATGAACGGCAAGCTGGACACCAACCCTTTCGGCATCCCGACCGAGGGCTACGGTTTTTCAAACGATGCGGGCGCTTCACGCCGGGTACCCTCGTTCTCTGCGGCGAGCTTCCAATATGACGGGCAGAGCGTGGAGCTCACGATCGGCTTGCGTTATTGAGCATCCGTCACATGAGCTCCGGGGACGCGTGCGCCGATGCTGCCTCGAGCGCCTAACCCACATCACGGCCGGCGCATGGGTCCCATGACGGCGAAGCGCGTCCACGCGGAAGCGAAGGGCCGTGGCTCGGGCGAGGCCGCGCCATCCCATGTCGTCGGCTGGAGCCCACGGTGCGAGGACCGCCGCGCACGACGGGATCATCGGTACAGGCGGATCGTGCAAGTTGACCGGAGCCGCCGGCTCATACGTCTCCTGGTTCAGCGCCGCCACGGCGGCCGATCACCTCCGATGGCCGCATTCGCCGGCCGATTCGAGCGGTAATTGGCGACTTCGCGTACTCTATGGTCTTTTCCACCTCTCACGAGTAACCCTTGGCCAAACCCAATTACGCGTTTGCGAAACGCCAGAGAGACCTCGCAAAGAAGCAGCGAAAGGAAGCGAAGCGCCAGCGGAAGTTGGAGCCGGTTGAAACAACGTCTGCTGCGTCGGCCGAGCCTTCGACTTCGAGTGACAAAGAACGCTCCGCAGATGTGACCGATACCAAATAAGCGGAGGCAGGCGCCGATGGCGCGTAACAAAGTCGTCGCCAGCGTCGTGTACGCGGGGGCGCCGCTTGGTTCGAGTGCCGACTTTCGGTAAATCGGCGCGCCGGAAAGCGGCTCGATCCGCGGTCCGCGTCCCGCCGGCGTGCGCGCCGGTGTCCTGTGCGTCTGGATGCCGCCATTACTGCGATGATTGCCCGGTTCGACGCCACCCGCACGGATGAATCGGTCGCCACGTGGCGGGCCGGTTTCGAGCGTGGCGTCGGGATTGTCGATCCGCATCGCATCGGCGAGCAGCGTGAATACCTCGTGAGCCAGGTCCCTGACCGGGGTCAAGTGCACGCACCGGCGCGTGTTTTGTTTGCAGGGACGCCACTTGCAGCGCACAGGTTACCTTCAACGTTGAGCCGCAAATAGCGTAGCTCCCGAGGATTCCACATGCCGTCCAGGCGCAAACGCAATCACACGTCGCTTCTTGTCAAAGCCGCGGAGATCGGCCTCGCAACGCCGCAGGTCGTCGCTCACCGGGTCACCCGCATGGCCTTGGCCGGCGCCTATCCTGCGCCCCGCGATCGAAAGGAGTTCGAGCGCATGGCAACCGAAAAGGTCGCAGCTCTCTCGGAGTCCTGGAACGCAATGGCCTTGGAGGCAGCACGCACGTATGTATCGCTGGCGGCCTCGGTCTTCCGCGTGCTTTGGCTTCCCTGGCTCGGTGGTGCCTCGCCCTCCCCGTCGCGCCCGAACGAGGTTGCCCTTGGCATTCTCGGCAAGGGCATTGGTCCGATCCACCGGCGAGCCGTTGCGAACGCAAGGCGGCTCGCCCACACCAGGCTCCGTTAGGTCGTCGCCCGGCCCTGGGAGCGAGTTTCGTTTTCAAGAGGAGTGACGCGGTGGCAGGCCAAGCGTCCCCGTATGGCATTCGCAAGGCGCGCAAGACTGATTGTCGTCGCATCGCCGAGCTCTACCGAATTTCCTCCGACGGCGTCGCCGACTATATCTGGACGAAGCTGGCGCGTCCGGGAGAGGACATTCTGGACGTCGGACGCAGACGCTACGAGAGAGAGGGAACGCCCTTCAGTTACGAGAACTGCACGCTGGTGGAGCTGCAAGGAGCGGTGATCGGGATGCTCGTCGCGTTCCCGATGGAGATCGACAAGGAAAACGAGGAGGCCGATCCGGTACTCGTCCCCTACAGCGTGCTCGAGGAAGACCGGAGCTATTACATTTGCGGCATGGCGGTCGAGGAACCGCACCGGGGGAGGGGCATCGGCAGTCGTCTGCTCGAGGAGGCCGAAGACGCCTGCCGGCGTCTCGGTTTCGAGAAACTCAGCCTCATCGTGTTCGAGCAAAACGCCGGCGCTCGCCGGCTATACCAGCGGCACGGATACGTCGAAAGGCTTCGCCATCGCGTCGTTCCGCATCCCCTCATCCACTACACCGGCGATGCGCTTCTGATGGTGAAGGACCTGAGCAACGCCCGCACTTCGAATCGCGTCGGCGCCGGCTCGCCCGCCGGCCGCACCTGACGAAGCGTTCACGTGGGTCGGAAGCATGGTACACGTCGGTGATAGACATCGACTCGTCGCATCGGAGGGGTGTCGGGTCGCACTTCGACAGCGCCGCACCCGTGTCGGCCCACGATCGCAGCACCCTCGCCCGCAAACCGATTGAGCCGTCGATCATGAGGCGCCGGCGCGTCGAAGTGAACGATCGCATGCAGCAAGGCTACGCCTACGAGCTCACGGAGCCTCCTGGCGCGCACTTCGATCCCGGCTTTCGTCCGCAACTGACGCCGAGGGAGATGCTCGCGCTCGGCGTGTTCGGCGGCAAGTACATGACCGATTGTGCAGCCGAGTATCCGGCCGACTGGTTCGCACACGCGCGCCTTTGCAGCGCGCGGCACGATCCCAAGCTGAATTGCTTCGGCGTGAATGCCTCGCAGCCCCTGTCGGTCTGGCGGGCCAAGGGCTGGATCTACCACGAAGATCCTCGCGGGTGGTTCCAGTGGTATTGCCGCTACTATCTCGGCAGGCGTTGTCCCGACGACGCCCGCCAGATCCGTCGCTGGCGTGCCATCCGGCGGCATGTCGCACAATTGCAGCAGCACTGCGCACGAGGAGACCTTGGCTGCCGGCGCCGCCAGCGGCAGGCGGTGTTGCACTGGGCCTACGACGCGCGCAACCTCTGATGCGCCTCCTTTGTTCGGATCTTCCGGCCTCGGACCCCGCGTGAGCAGGCAGCGCGCACTGATCCCGGCCGTCTTCGCTGCCGTCGCGGGTGCAGTTCTATGGCTCGCCGCGTCGCTACTCACCGACCGGCGCGAACCGTGGGACGCATCGATCTACTGGAGCGTCTTTTATCCTCTCGCGTTGTTGATATGCGGTCTCCTGGGTTACCTCTATCCGGACCACCGATCGCGTTGGCCATTCGTGCTGTTCGTATTCCAGTTCCTTGCGATGTGCGTTCGCGACCGGGAACTCGGAAGCCTCTGGCCGCTCGGGCTGGGGCTTTTCGCCTTCCTGGCGCTGCCTGGAGTCGTCGCGTCGCGGCTGGGGGCGCGCGTTGGCACGCACCTGCGATGAAGTTCGACGCGGTGGCATTGGCGCGAATGCTTCCCGGCCTGTGCAGCGAGGCCTGAATCGTCGCCACCGATGGCTGCCGAAAAATCCAGGATGCTCGTCGGCGAGCTTTACGATCCGCGCGACGTCGAGCTGGCCTCGGATCGCCAACGCGCGCATTCGCTCTGCCTGGAACTCACTGCAGGATCGCCCGCCGATCGACCGCGAATCCTGCGCGCCCTCTTTGCCCGCGACACGGTGCCTACGGTCACGCCGCCGTTCTTCTGCGACTACGGCTACAACATCGAGGCCGGGGACAGCGTCTATTTCAATTGCAACTGCGTTCTGCTCGATGCATGTCACATTGCCATCGGCGACCACACGCTCATCGGACCCGGGGTGCACATCTATACCGCCACTCATCCGATGACCGCCGCGGAGCGCCGGAGGGGTCTCGAGTTCGGGCGCCCGGTGTCGATCGGCCAGGACGTCTGGATTGGTGGCGGATCGATCCTGTGTCCGGGAACGGACATCGGCCCGGGCACTGTCGTTGGAGCGGGAAGCGTCGTCACGCGCTCGCTTCCGGCCGGCGTCCTGGCGGCGGGCAATCCGTGTCGTGTGATCGGCCCTCTCGAGCGCCCACGCTGATGCCTGAGCGTCGGCGCCCTTCCGCGCACGCCATGCGCGTCGTCCATACCGGAGACCTGACGCTCGAGCCCCAGACGGCAGGGCATGCCGCGCAAATGTTCGCCGTGCTTAGCGATCCCGCCATTTACGAATACGAGAACGCGCCACCGCGGTCGCCCGAATGGCTGCGCGAGCGCTTCGCCAGGCTCGAGTCGAGGTGCTCGCCCGACGGCCAGGAGGAATGGCTCAACTGGGTCGTTCGCCTTCCGACCGCGGCCCTGGCCGGTTACGTGCAAGCGACGGTCCACGCGGACGGTGGCGCTGCAATCGCATACGAACTCGCGAGTGCGTACTGGGGTCGCGGCATTGCGCGAAACGCCGTTCGCGCGATGATCGGCGAGCTCCTGGAGCACCACGGCGTGCATACCGTGCACGCCGTCCTCAAGCGCAGGAACGAGCGGTCCCGACGTTTGCTCGAGCGGTTAGGCTTCTCGGCAGCGCCCGCCGAGCTGCGTAGCCGGCGCGGCGTCAAGCCGGACGAGCTGATGATGCATCGGGACGCCCGGGCTCCATGAGATCCGGCGCGTGCAGCTACGGATCGCTCGGGCCGTTTGGCTTGCAAACATCCGGGCGCGCCGGTTACCTTCGACCTTTGGCGCGACCGATCACGGCCGGACGATGCGCCGGCCTGGCATGCGCGTCGCGCCAGCCGCACGATCAGGAGGCTCGCCGTGCCGACCAATACGATCCGGCTTCATCGCGTTCTGCGCAGCGCCCCGGAACGCGTTTATCGCGCGTTTCTGGACGCCGACGCGCTAGCCAAATGGCTTCCGCCCAATGGGTTCACCGCGAAGGTGCAGAGCCTGGAGGCGAAGGTCGGCGGGAGGTTCCGGATGTCGTTCACGAACTTCACGACCGGCCAGAGCCATGCGTTCGGCGGCGAGTACCTGGAATTGGTGCCTTACGAGCGCATCCGCTACACCGACCAGTTCGACGACCCGAATCTGCCGGGCGTGATGGAGGTCACGGTCGCGCTCAAGAAGGTCTCTCTCGGCACGGACGTGAGCATCCTGCAGGAGGGTGTACCCGACATCATCCCGGTCGAGGCCTGCTACCTGGGTTGGCAGGAGTCGCTGACGCTGCTCGCCAAGCTCGTGGAGCCGGAGATTCCCGGCTGATGCGTGCAGCAGCGAGGCTCGTCACTGCATTGCCGGAGCAGATCCGATGCTGAAGACCTACCGCGGGAGTTGCCATTGCGGCGCCGTCCAGTTCGAGGCCGATCTCGATCTTGCGCAAGCGACTTATCGCTGCAACTGCTCGATCTGCAGGCGCACGCGCTTCTGGCCGGCCGTTGCGAAGGAAGGCGGCTTTCGTCTGCTGGCGGGAGAAGCGGATCTGACGCGGTACCTCTTCAACTCCAGGAAGAACCAGCACTACTTCTGCAAGCACTGCGGCGTTCGCCCCTTCGGTATCGGAACCGAAACGCCGATGGGGAGAATGTACGGCATCAACCTCGGTTGCCTGACCGACGTCTCCGACGAAGAGTTGTCATGCCTGCCGATCGCGTACGTCGATGGCCGCAACGACAGGTGGCAGGCCGCTCCCGAGTTCTTTCGCCACCTGTAGACTCGGGCGATCAGCACGCGAGCAAAAGCCGCCGGAGGGTTGGCCGTGTCGAAACTGCGCGTTCAGAGCTTCGCCATCTCGATCGACGGATACGGCGCGGGGCCGGACCAGGACCTGCAAAATCCGCTCGGGGTGGGCGGCCCGGCGCTGTTCGACTGGTTCTTCCCTACGGGCACGTGGCAGCGGATGCAAGGGAACGCGGATGGTGAAACGGGCGTCGACGACACGATGGCGGCGAACGGCTTCGCCGGCATCGGTGCATGGATCCTCGGTCGAAACATGTTCGGGCCGGTCCGCGGTCCGTGGCCGGACGAAAGCTGGAAGGGGTGGTGGGGCGACGAGCCGCCGTATCACACGCCGGTGTTCGTGCTGACACACCACCCCCGCCCGCCCCTCGCGATGAAAGGCGGCACGGTGTTCCACTTCGTGACGGAAGGCATCCACGCGGCGCTCGCCCGGGCGCGTGACGCGGCGAACGGCCTGGACGTGCGTCTCGGCGGTGGCGTCGCGACGCTTCGCCAGTACCTGCGCACCGGTCTCGTCGACGAGCTTCACCTCGTCATCGCGCCCACGCTCCTCGGTGCCGGCGAGCACCTCTTCGTCGGCCTCGACCTGCGCGCGCTCGGTTACGAATGCGTCGAGCACGTCGCGGGCGAACGCGCCGCGGCGCATGTCAAGCTGCGCAGGCGCGCGTAACATCCATCCCGATCGACCCGCTCGCAGCGCTCCTTCCTTCCTCATCGCCCCGATGGAACTGAACCAGGTCACGCTGCCGGCACTCGACGTCGCAGCGTCGGTTGCGTTCTACCGCAAGCTGGGATTCGAGCTCGTCGTCGACACGCCGCATTACGCGCGCTTCAAGGCCACCGTCGGCGATTCCACGTTCTCCGTGCACGCCGTCGATGCGCTGCCGGAGACGTCGCAGACCGTCGTTTACTTCGAGTGCGCCGCCCTCGACGAACAGGTCGCGGCGCTCAAGGCGAAGGGCATCGCGTTCGTGCACGACCCACGCGACGAGGCATGGCTTTGGCGCGAGGCGCGCCTGCGCGATCCCGCCGGCAACATGCTGTGCCTCTATCATGCCGGCGAGAACCGGCTCAACCCGCCCTGGCGCGTCCGGCCCTCGTCTTGACGCGCCTCCCCTGCCTTCCATCATTCGAGGCTGTTCGATGCTCGATCCATGGACTTCAAAAGACCGCGCGCCGCGGACCATGCAAATCCGCAGGGACGATCTTGCCGGTGGCGAAATTCGCGCGCTCCTCGCCGAACATCTGCGCGAGATGCACCGTCTTTCGCCGCCTGAGAGCGTCCATGCCCTCGACCTCACGGCCCTGCGTCGGCCCGACGTCACCTTCTGGACCGTATGGTCCGACGACACGCTGCTCGGCTGCGGCGCTTTGAAGGAACTGACCGCCACGCACGGCGAAATCAAATCGATGCGAACCGCCAGCGCGCATCGGCGGCACGGCGTCGCGCGCGCGATGCTCGAGCACATCATCGCGGAAGCGCGCCGGCGCGATTATCGTCGCCTGAGCCTCGAAACCGGGTCGATGGCGGCCTTCGCCCCCGCCCGCAGGCTCTACGAGGGTTTCGGCTTCACTTATTGCCCGCCGTTTGGGGAATACGACGAGGATCCGCACAGCGTCTTCCTCACTCGATCGCTCGAGACGCCATGATGGCGGCGTCGCGCGTGACATTCGGGCAGCGCCCGTCCCCTCGGCGACTCCACGTTCCGCCGTGCGCGTAAGCGATTGTCACAACTACCACGACTTTCGACGGCTGGCGCGGCGCCGGCTGCCGGGGCCGCTCTTCGACTACATCGACGGCGCGGCCGACGACGAGGTCACGTATCGGCGCAACACGGCGAGCTTCGAGGAGTGCGATCTCGTGCCCAACGTGCTGCGCGGCGTCGAGAGCGTCGATCTCTCGGTAACCGTGATGGGGCAGCGGCTGGCGGTGCCGTTCTACTGCTCGCCGACTGCGCTGCAGCGGCTATTCCATCACGACGGCGAGCGCGCGGTGGCGGCGGCCGCGTCCAAATTCGGCACGATGTTCGGCGTGTCTTCGCTCGGCACCGTGAGCCTCGAGGAGGTGCGCGAGAAGTACCCGACGCCGCAGGTCTACCAGTATTACTTCCACAAGGACCGCGGCCTCAACCGCGCGATGCTGCAGCGCGCGAAGGAGGTGGGCGTCGACGTCATGATGCTCACCGTCGACAGCATCACGGGCGGAAACCGTGAGCGGGACCTGCGCACCGGCTTTACGATCCCCTTCCGGCTCACGGTGGGCGGAATGCTGCAATTCGCGATGAAACCCGCATGGGGCGTGAACTACCTGACCCACGAAAGATTCAGCCTGCCGCAGCTCGATCGTCACGTCGACATGGGCCGCGGCGCGATGTCGATCGGACGGTATTTCACCGAGATGCTCGACCCTTCGATGACCTGGGACGACGTGGCCGAGATGGTCCGCGAATGGGACGGGCAATTCTGCTTGAAGGGGCTCATGTCCGTCGAAGACGCGAAGCGCGCGGCCGGCATCGGTTGCACCGGCGTCGTGCTTTCCAATCACGGTGGCCGGCAGCTCGACGGCTCGCGCGCCGCGTTCGACCAGCTCGCCGAGGTGGTCGACGCCGTCGGCGATCGGCTCGACGTGATGATGGACGGCGGCGTCCAGCGCGGGACGCACGTTCTCAAGGCGCTGTCGCTCGGCGCCAAGGCCGTGGGGATCGGGCGTTTCTATCTCTTTCCGCTGGCTGCCGGCGGCGGCGCCGCCGTCGAGCGCGCGCTCGGCCTGCTGCGCACGGAAGTCGAGCGCGACATGCGGCTGATGGGCTGCACCTCCGTGGGCCAGCTGTCACGCGAGAACCTGCGTTTCAGGTGACCGACGGTTGGGAGCCGATTTCCGAAGCGCTTCGGCCCAGAGTCGCACCGATCCGATCCGGATCGGGTCGCCATGGAGGAGACCCGCATGAACGAACCGCCGCGTAAGGTCCGGAGCGTCATTCCGGACCAACAGGTCATGACGCTGCAGCGGCTGCCTTACTTCGTCGGCATTTCCGGCAGCACCGTCGACGCCACGGGATTGTCCATGCACCTCGTCGTCATCCCGCCCGGCGCGCGCGCCGAGCCCCACGTTCACGTCGGCTACGAGACCGGCATCTACGTGCTCGAAGGAACGGTCTGCACGCGCTGGGGCCCGCGGCTGGAGCACGAGGTGGTGAGCAGGCCCGGCGAGTTCCTCTTCGTGCCGCCCGGGGTGCCGCACGAGGCGATCAACCTGAGCGCCACGGAGCCCGCACGCGCGGTCGTCGCGCGAAACGATCCCGCCGAGCAGGACAAGGTGCAGCCGTTCGTGCCCGACCCGAACGGCGATGGGACGCCAGGTGCGTCGACGCGGACGTGATGCCGCGGTTCGCGCAGCCGTGAGCCCTTGCCCGCGGACAACACGAACGGAGGAGGCATCCGTGTCGCAGATCGAGCAGCGCCTGGCCGAACTCGGCCTCGAGCTTCCGGCGCCCTTGCAGCTCCCTCCCGGTGCGACGCTGCCCTTCCCGTGGGTCCGGATCGTCGGCCACCGCGCGCTGATCTCCGGCCATGGACCGACCGACGTGAACGGCGCGCTCGCGCGTCCTCTTGGCAAGGTCGGGCGCGACCTGTCGGTCGACCAGGGCTATGCTGCCGCGCGGCTCGCCGGACTCGCGATCCTCGGCAGCCTGAAGCGCGCGCTCGGCGACCTCGATCGGATCGATGGCTGGTGCCGTGTCTTCGGCATGGTGAATTCGGCCCCGGGCTTCAACCGGCAACCTGCGGTGATCAACGGCTTCACCGACCTGGTCGTCGAGGTGTTCGGGCGCGAGAAGGGCGCGCACGCACGCAGTGCGGTGGGGATGGCCGAGCTTCCCTTCGACATCCCGGTCGAGATCGAGGGCGAGGTTCGACTCGTCGCCGATCAACGGCAATATGCGCAAGGCGCAATCCCATGACCGATCGACCTCGCCCCGTCGCCATCGTCGCCGCCGATGCGCCGCCGAGGACGAAGCCCTCGAACTATCCCGAGCCCTTCGCATCGCGCATGGCGGGCCGGGAGAAGCGGCCGTTGGGCGACCTGTTCGGGCTCGCCAACTTCGGCGTGAATCTGACGCGGCTCGCTCCCGGCGCCGCCTCGGCGCTGCGGCATGCGCACACGAAGCAGGACGAGTTCGTCTACGTCCTCGAAGGCCACCCGACGCTGCACACCGACGAGGGCCGGACGAGGCTCGCCCCGGGGATGTGCGCCGGGTTCGAGGCCGGCAGCGGAAACGCGCACCGTCTCGTCAACGAAACGGAGGAAGAAGTCGTCTATCTCGAGGTGGGCGACCGGTCGCCCGGCGACGAAGGCAGCTATCCCGATGACGACCTCAAGGCGCTGATGGTCGACGGAAAATGGCGATTCGTGCACAAGGACGGGTCGACCTACTGAGGGCCTCGTGCTGCAAGTTCGCCGGACGCCGTCGTCGGCCCGTGCGTTTCCTGGAGCTGATGCCCGCGCGCCGCATCGTCGAAGCGGAACTCGTACCCCCTGGCCCCTCATGCTGACCGCCACTTGCCACTGCGGGGCCGTGCGCGTCGACATCCCGCGCAAGCCTCGCACGCTCACGAGCTGCAACTGCTCCATCTGTCGCCGTTACGGCGCGCTATGGGCGTATTTCAGGCGTCGCGACGTCGCCGTCCACGCAAGACGCGGCGTGCTGGCGAGATACGCCTGGGGCGACAAGTCGCTCGCGTTCGTCCGTTGCGCCACCTGCGGATGCGTCACGCATTGGGAACCGATGCGGCCCACCATGAAAAGCCGGATGGGCGTCAACGCCCGCAACCTCGATCCGGCAGGGATTGCCCGCGTGCGCGTGCGGCATCTCGACGGTGCCTCGACGTGGAAGTACCTCGACTGACGTTTGCGCACGGAGCACGACGATGCTGATACGCGGACGCTGCCATTGCGGCAACATCGCCTTCACGCTCGACTGGACCCCCGATCCACCGGAGATTCCGGCACGTGCCTGCACGTGCTCGTTCTGCACGAAGCACGGCGGCGTATGGACCTCGCATCCGGCGGCGTCGCTGGAAATTGCCATCGCCGATCCGGACCGCGTATCGGGCTACGCTTTCGGCACGCGCACGGCGACGTTCCACGTGTGCGCGACATGTGGCGTCGTCCCGGTCGTGACGAGCGTCGTCGACGATCACGTCTACGCCGTCGTCAGCGTCAACGCCTTCGAGAACGTCGACCACTCGCGCCTGCAACGCACACCGGCGAGCTTCGAGACGGAGGACGAGGACGCCCGGCTCGCGCGTAGAAAGCGCAACTGGATCGCGAGCGTTTCCTTCGTGGAACCGGGCGCGTGAACGCTTTGACGTGGCACATTCGCGTGCCATTGCGCCGTTGCGGCGCATGCCGGGGATGACCGAGCTCCTCGACAACATCGCCTGGCATACGCTCGTCGGTCCGCACGCGAGATTCGCGGCCGGCGCCGGTGGCGCGCGCCGCTATGCCATCGGCTTTTCCCCGATCGTCGCGTTCGCGGACGTCGACGCGCCCGATTTCGATGCGCTCACGCCACTCTGCGGCGTCGACGAGCACTTCTACTGCGATGGGTGGGCCGGGCCGCCCCCCGCGGGATGGCGCATCGAAGCCGAGAGTACGATGTTCAAGATGGTCTTCGATGCGGATCTCCCCGCGAGCGACGCATTTCCGGAAGCCGTACCGCTCGGGCTCCAGGACGCGTCGCAGGCGCTCGCCCTCGCGCGCCTCACGCGACCCGGCCCGTTCGGGCCGCGCACGATCGAGCTCGGCGAATACTTCGGCTGCTTCGACGACGACCGCCTGATCGCGATGGCCGGGGAACGGATGCACGCGGGCCGCCTCCGCGAGATCAGCGGCGTATGCACGCACCCCGACTTTCAGGGCCGCGGTCTCGCGCGGCGCTTGATGCTGAAGCTCGTGCGAAGGCAAATGCAGCGCGACGAAAGGCCGTTTCTCCATGTGATGCGCGACAACGCCGTGGCGCGGAAGCTTTACGCCCAAATGGGATTTCGCGACTACCGCGAGTCGGTGGTGCGGGTACTGTCGCGGTGCTGACACCCGTCACGTCGACCGAGCGCATCCGGGTCCGCCAGATGAGCGAGGGCGACGCCGCGTTCGTCGTCGAGCTGGTCAACGATCCAGCGTGGCTTCGCTACATCGGCGACAACGGCGTGCGGACGGTGCCGGACGCGGCGCGCTACATCCGCGATGGGCCGGTCGCCATGTACGCCGAGCGGGGATTCGGGCTCTATCTCGTCGAGCTCAAGGCGTCGGGCGAGCCGATCGGCATCTGCGGCCTCATCAAGCGCGAGGGTCTCGCCGACGTGGATCTCGGCTTCGCGTTCCTCCCGCGCTATCGACGCCGCGGATACGCGCGCGAAGCGTCGCTCGCGGTCATGGCGCACGCGCGAAACGTGCTCGGCCTGGCCCGCATCGTCGCGATCGTTTCGCAGGACAATGCGCCCTCCTGCCGGCTGCTCGAAAGCCTCGGCTTCCGCCGGGAGGGGCGCGTGCGGCTCAAGGCCGACGCCGCCGAGCTCACGCTGTATGCGGCGGCCGGCTGAGCCGCAACGCCACGCTGCCGCCGGTGCGGCCTTCCATGGACACGGAGAACACGCAATGCTCGAGCTGCGACCGACGTGCGAGAACTGCAACGCGCCGCTGCCGCCGGAGTCGACCGATGCGCGCATCTGCAGCTACGAATGCACGTTCTGCGCCGCCTGCGCCGAAGACGTGCTGGGCAACGTCTGCCCGAATTGCGGCGGCGGCTTCGTGCCCCGGCCGATCCGGCCGGCGCGCAACTGGAAGGGCGACAACTTCCTCGGCAAGGATCCGGCGAGCACGAAGGTGCGCTACCGGCCCGTTGACCGCGAAGCGCATGCGCAGTTCGCCGCGGCGATCCGTTCGATCCCTCCCGCGCGTCGATAGGCGAACGACGTCTTCGGCCGGGACGCGCGCAGGTATGATGGAGCCCGCCGATGTGCCCCGGCCGCTATTCGCACTCGCGTTCCGACCCGCATTCCCTACGCACGATCGAGGATGACCGATCCGACCGCCGACGA
Organism: Rudaea sp.; assembly: GCA_050257435.1. Classification (GTDB taxonomy): domain Bacteria; phylum Pseudomonadota; class Gammaproteobacteria; order Burkholderiales; family Casimicrobiaceae; genus VBCG01. Next base: position 6,649 of record JBLMWW010000079.1, on the reverse strand, counting down.
CGCCACCGCGTGGCATCGACGATTCGCCGTCGACTGCAACAACCGCGCGTGGACGCTCGCCGAAGCGGCGTCACGCACCCCCGTCGAGAACGAGGAGATGCTGGACGCGGCGCACGCGGCCGCGCTTCACTGGCGCAAGGTCGGGACCGACTTGCACGTCGCGCGGGCCACGATGCTGCTCGCGCACGTGCACGCGCTGCTCGGGCACGGCGCGCTCGCCATGCCGTACGCGCGTGCGTCGTTTGCGTTCGTGACGTCGCACGAAAGCCCGGATTGGGAAGTGGCGTTCGCGCATGCGATCCTCGCCAACGCCGCAGCAGCCGCACACGACACGCCAACGCACGCTCGGCATTACGCGCGGGCGAAAGCGTTGGCTGCCGCACTCGGTGACGCCGAGGAGCGCGCGATTTTCGGCGCCACGTTCTGCCGCATTCCGCCTCCCCCTGGTGGCGCGGCATAGCGGTCTCGGAGGGATGCCACGATGCACGTATTCCCATCCAGGTCGACCGGGCGGCACCGCGAGCGCCATCGCACCGACCGCATCGGCTGGTTGCGCGCCGCGGTGCTCGGTGCGAACGACGGCATCGTCTCCACGGCAAGCCTGGTCGTGGGCGTCGCCGCGGCCAATGCGGCGCACGCGGATGTCGTCGTCGCCGCCGTGGCCGGACTCGTCGCCGGTGCGATGTCGATGGCAGCCGGCGAGTACGTCTCGGTGCATTCGCAAGCCGACGCCGAGAAGGCGGATCTCGAGCGCGAGCGCAGGGAGCTCCAGGCCGACGAAGTGGGCGAGCGCAACGAGCTGATGGCGATCTACATGCGCCGCGGGCTCGATCCGCCACTGGCCAAGCAGGTCGCGGATCAGCTCATGGCGCACGACGCGCTCGGCGCGCACGCGCGCGACGAGCTCGGCATTTCGGAGACGCTCACCGCGCGTCCCATCCAGGCGGCGCTCGCCTCGGCTGCGAGCTTCGCCGTCGGCGCGGCGCTGCCGCTCGCCGTCACCCTGTTGTCGACCGACAGCCTCCTGATCCTCCTCGTTTCGCTGACCTCGCTCGTTTTTCTCGCGCTGCTCGGCGGCATCGCGGCGCGTACCGGCGGTGCTCCGGTAGGCGTCGGCGCCCTGCGCGTGACGTTCTGGGGCGCGCTCGCCTTGGCGTTGACGGCGGCGGTGGGGACGCTGTTCGGGACGACGCCGTGACGGGCGAGCGACTTTGATGCACGTGGCCGGACATGGCGTGAACAGACCCTAAAGGATGCGCGTCCTCCCCCAACTCTTCGAGAACAACCGCGCGTGGTCGGCGCGAATCCGCCGCCAGGACCCGGAGTTCTTCGTCAAGCTTTCCCGGCAGCAGCGGCCGCAGTATTTGTGGATCGGCTGCTCGGACAGTCGCGTGCCCGCGAACGAGATCGTCGGGCTCCTGCCCGGCGAGCTCTTCGTGCATCGCAACGTCGCGAACATCGTCGTGCACACCGACTTGAACTGCCTGTCGGTGATGCAGTTCGCCATCGACATCCTCAAGGTGGGCCATGTGATCGTCTGCGGGCATTACGGATGCAGCGGCGTGCAGGCGGCGCTGCGCGGCGATCGGGTGGGCTTGAGCGACAACTGGCTGCGCCACGTGCAGGACGTGCGTCACAAGCACGCGCGCGCTCTCGCCGGGCTCGGCGAAGACGGCGCGCGCGCATCGAATCGCCTGTGCGAGTTGAACGTGATCGAGCAGGTCGCGAACGTGTGTCAGACGACGATCGTCGGCGACGCGTGGGAGCGCGGCCAGGCGCTGTCGGTGCACGGCTGGATCTACGGGCTGCACGACGGCCTGCTTCGCGATCTCGACGTGACGGTCACGCGGTCCGCGGAAATGCCCTCGGTGTACGAGGCGGCGCTCGCCCGGTTTTCCTGAGCGCGGCGTCGGAGACGAGGCGAACCAGGAGCATCGGATGGAGTCGCAGAAGGAAGCACGCAGCGTGCGCGTGGCGGTCGTGCAGGCCGGCTCGATCCCGTTCGACACCAACGCGTGCGTCGAAAAGGCTGCGGGCCTCGCGCGCGAGGCCGGTGCGACGGGCGCACGTGTGGTCGTATTCCCGGAGGCGTTCATTGCCGGCTATCCGAAGGGCCTGAGCTACGGCCTGGTCGTCGGCGCCCGCGATCCGCGCGGGCGCGAGGAATTCCGCCTCTACCTCGAATCGGCGATCGAGGTCCCCGGCCCCGAAACGGCGCGCCTCGGCGAGGCGGCGGCTGCCGCCGGCGCCTACCTCGTCATTGGCGTCATCGAGCGCGAGCGCGGCACCTGCTATTGCACGGTGCTCTTCTTCGGCCCCGACGGCGCGCTTCTCGGGAAGCATCGGAAACTCATGCCGACGGCGCTCGAGCGCATGATCTGGGGATTCGGCGACGGCTCGACGCTCACGGTGGTCGACAGCCCGTATGGGCGGATCGGATCGGTGATCTGCTGGGAGAACTACATGCCGATGCTGCGCATGGCGATGTATGCCAAGAACGTCGCGCTCTACTGCGCCCCGACCGCCGACGATCGCGACACGTGGATTGCCTCGATGCGCCACGTGGCGCTCGAGGGACGCTGCTTCGTGCTGACGGCGTGCCAGTTCCTGCGCCGGCGCGACTTCCCCGACACGGTCCGCGTGTCGTTGGGCGACGCCCCCGATGCGGTGCTGATGCGCGGCGGCAGCGCGATCATCGACCCGCTCGGGCGCGTGCTGGCGGGACCCCACTTCGACGGGGAGGCCATCCTGACGGCGGACCTCGATCTCGACGAGATCGGCCGCGGCAAATTCGACTTCGACGTCGTCGGGCACTACAGCCGACCCGACGTGTTCCAACTCGTCGTCAACGAAAAGCCGGCACCTCCGGTGGTACGACAGGCGTGACGCGGCAGAGGCGAAGGCCCACGCGACGATGCGCGATCCCGGGCGACCCGCGCGCGGTCGACGCAACGCGGCGGCGCGCGTGCGAATGATGCAGGACGCGACGAAGCAACGCGAGCTGGCACGCGCCCGGTTGGATGCGCTTGGCGCCGGCGCGTTCCCGCACCTCGTCGGCTCGCTCGCCGACCACCTGCAGCGCACCGAGCGGCTCTTGCGCGCGTGGGGAGGTCGCGACGCGCTCTGTTTGGCGGGCCTGTATCACTCGGTGTACGGAACCGAAGGGATCGCGGGCGCGCTGGTGACGCTCGGCGGGCGAACGGCGATCGCCGAAATCATCGGTGCGGAAGCCGAGGCGCTCGCGTATCGCTTCGGCGCGTGTTCGAGGAATGTTTTCCACCCGCGGATCGGCACCGCCGACGAGCTGCGGTTCGCCGACCGGTTCGCCGCCACCGAATACGCGATCGACGCGCAGGCGCTCGCGGATTTCTGCGCGATGACCATGGCGAACGAGCTCGATCTCGCCCTCGAAAGCCCGCACTTTCGTGCCAAGCACGGCGCCGCGCTGCTATCGCTCTTCGCGCGGATGCGCGGCCGCGTGAGCGACGTGGCGCTCACCGCGGCGCGCGCGGTGCTCGCGCATTGATTCCGGCGGCGGCAGCGGAGCGCTGACGCGATGCCGATGTCCGACTACATGCGCGGCCTGCGCGCCAAGGTGGGGACACGCGTTCTCGAGGTGCCGACGGTGAGCGTCATCACCTTCGACGCGAAGTCCCGGGTGTTGCTCGTGCGCCACGCGGAGACCGGCGAATGGACGACGCCGGGCGGGATGATCGAGCCGTACGAGACGCCGGCGGATGCGGCGGTGCGCGAGACGTGGGAGGAGACCGGGCTCCACGTCGAGCTCACGCGCGTGATTGGCGTGTTCGGCGGCGAACCCTGCACGACGCGCTTCGCGAACGGCGACGAGCTGTCGTGGGTCGCCACCGTATTCGCCGCCGCGCCCATCGGCGGCACGCTGCGGCCCGACGGCGACGAGACGAGCGAAGTGCGTTACTTCGAGCGCGCAGAGGTGCCGACGCTCCCGTGTCGGCCGCACGTGGCGCTCTTCCTCGCCGCCGCCTGCGCGGATTCCACCACCGCGCATTTCGCGCCGGCGACCTGGCGGCCGCCGGACGATTGAGCGCCGGGCGAATCGGCCGCCGATGGGCTATCGCCTCGCCGCCGACGCCGTCGTGCTGCTGCACCTCGGCTTCATCGTGTTCGCGCTGGCCGGCGGGTTGCTCGCGTCGCGTTGGCCGGCCGTGGCGCTCGTGCACGTTCCCGCGATGGCATGGGCGGCCTTCGTCGAGCTGGCCGGCCGTCTGTGCCCGCTCACCACGTTCGAGAATCGGCTCCGCGCGGCCGCCGGCGCGCGCGGCTATGGCGGCGGCTTCGTCGAGCACTACGTCATCGGCATCGTCTATCCGGCCGGCCTCACGCGGCAGCACGAGCTCGTGCTGGCCGCGATCGTCGTGATCGTGAACGCGCTCGTTTACGGATGGCTCTGGCGGCGTTGGCGCGCCGGGCGCCGTCGCGAGGAATCGCGCCCCTTCGCCTGACCTCCGTCACACCGGCCCCGACACGTGTCGCAGGGGTGTCAGACCCGGTCGTCAGGCACGCGCGTCGGGAACCGGCGCTCCGAATTCGCATCAGACGGCGGTGAGCACGAGAAACGCACCGTGTCTGGCGATCGCCGTCCGATGACGACACGCGGGCACATCATCGGCGTCGTCTCCGACACGCATGGCCTGCTGCGCCCCGAAGCACTCGCGGCATTGGCGGGAAGCGATCGGATCGTGCATGCCGGCGACATCGGCGACCCCGCGATCCTCGAGCGGCTCTCCGAAATCGCGCCGATCGCGGCGGTGCGCGGGAACAACGATCGCGGTCCGTGGGCGAGCCGCCTGCCGCAGACGCATCGTCTCGAAGCCGGTGGCGCGCGGATCTTCGTGATCCACGATCTCGCCGAGCTCGACGTCCATCCGGTCGCCATCGGCATCGACGTCGTCGTGTGCGGGCATTCCCATCGACCCGCGATCGAGCGGCGCGGCGCCGTTCTCTACGTCAATCCCGGAAGCGCGGGCCCGCGCCGCTTTCGGCTGCCGATCTCGGTCGCGCGGCTCATGATCGCCGGTGGCCGCGTCGAGGCTGAGCTCGTGACGCTCGTCATGGGATCCGCCGAGGGCGCGCAGCGCGTCCGCGCCGAGGGCGGCGACGCGTTGGCCGACATGCGCCGTCGGCCACACCGGCAAGCGTGACGCGTCTCTTCGTCTCACCCCCCTGCTCGACGCCGCCGCCGAGCGGGCCCTGTGCGTGCTCGACGGGCCGGGTTCCCGCGAAGCGCCGGCGACACCGATGTCCGCCGTCGTGCAACAATTCGCCTTTGCCAAGACGCGCGCCGTCTGACGCCCGGCCCGCGTCCGGTGCGCGAAGGCGGCGCATCGAGCGCATGGGATTCGCACCAGATGAACATCGATCGCATCGACCACGTCGTGATGACCGTGCGCGACATCGACGCGACCTGCGCCTTCTACACGCGGGTTCTCGGCATGCAGGTCGTCACGTTCGCCGAAGGACGCAAGGCGCTCGCGTTCGGCCGGCAGAAGATCAACCTGCACCAGGCCGGGCGGGAATTCGAGCCTAAGGCGGCGCATCCGACACCCGGCTCGGTCGACCTCTGCCTCGTTACGACGGGCACGCTCGATGCCGTCGGCCGGCGGCTCGCGGACTGCGGCGTACCGATCCTGCAGGGGCCGGTCGACAAGACCGGCGCGACCGGGCCGATCCGCTCGATCTACTTTCGCGATCCGGATGAAAACCTGATCGAAGTCTCGACGTACCTCGCCGCGCAGCAGGCCGCGCGGTGATCCGCATCCGCGACATCGACCACGTCGTCCTGCGCGTCGTCGACGTCGACGCGATGCTGCGCTTTTACTGCGACGTGCTCGGGTGCACGCTCGATCGCCGGCGTGACGACCTCGGGCTCGTGCAATTGCGCGCCGGACGCGCGATGATCGACCTCGTGCCGGTCGACGGGAAGCTCGGCCGCAACGGCGGGCGCGCGCCGGGCGCGGAAGGGCGCAACCTGGACCACCTGTGCCTGCGCGTCGAGCCGTTCGACGAGGCGGCCCTGCGCGCCGAGTTGCGGGAAGCGGGGATCGACGCCGGCGAGGCCGCCACGCGCTATGGCGCCGAGGGCGACGGGCCGTCGCTCTACGTGACCGATCCGGAGGGCAACACCGTCGAGCTCAAGGGACCGCCCTCGGCGCCGTCCTCCGCGTCGGCACCCGCCGCCACCTGAGCCGAAGGGACTCGCTCGCATGAACGAAGGCTATCCTCTGGAAGGCGGCTGCACGTGCCGCCGCGTGCGCTACCGCATGACGACGAAGCCGCTCTTCGTCCACTGCTGCCATTGCCGCTGGTGCCAACGCGAGACCGGCAGCGCGTTCGTGATCAACGCGCTGATCGAATCGGACCGCGTCTTGGTGTTGCAAGGCGAGCCGATCGTCGTCGTGACGCCGTCGAACAGCGGACGCGGGCAGAAGATCGTCCGTTGCCCCGATTGCCACGTCGCCCTTTGGAGCCATTACGCCGGCGCGGGGGATGCGCTCAAGTTCGTCCGCGTCGGCACGCTCGACGACCCCGATCGCCTGCCGCCGGACATCCACATCTTCACCGCGTCGAAGCAGCCATGGGTCGTGCTGCCTCCCGACACGCCGGCGGTGCC
>JBLMWW010000078.1:0-9975 GCA_050257435.1 Rudaea sp. | reverse complement strand
GCGAGGAAACCGGCGAGCCCATCGGGGTGCCGCGGCTCATCGCCCGTCCGATGACGACGCTGTCGATCGAAGCGCAGGAGCGCCGCGAACGCGTACAGAAGCTGTACGGCGACTGAACGTCGCCCCGCTCGATCGAGAGTCCCAGGTTGGACGGGCCGCCTCTCGCGGCTCGTCCCGTTTGACATTCCCACTCACCGATCGAAGGAGCACGACGCCATGTTCACGCTGCCTCCCCTCCCGTACTCCGAAGACGCGCTCGCACCGGTCATCTCGGCGAACACGCTCTCGTTCCACTACGGGAAGCATCACAAGGCATACGTCGACAACCTGAACAACCTGGTGAAGGGCACCGAATACGAGTCCGCGCCGCTCGAGAAGATCATCCGCGAAACCGCCGGCAAGGCGGACAAGACCGGCATCTTCAACAACGCCGCCCAGGTCTGGAACCATACGTTCTACTGGAACTGCCTGCGCGCCGGTGGCGGCGGCAAGCCGACCGGCCGGATCGCGCAAATGATCGACAGCGATCTCGGCGGGTACGACAATTTCAAGAAGGAATTCGCCACGGCCTGCACGACGCAGTTCGGCTCCGGCTGGGCCTGGCTCGTGGCCGAAGGCGGGAAGCTGCGCCTCGCCAAGACGCCGAACGCCGAGGTGCCGTTCACGAAGGGTGCGACGCCGCTTCTCACGATCGACGTCTGGGAGCACGCGTATTACCTCGACTACCAGAACCGCCGCCCCGACTACGCGAATGCGGTGATCGACAAGCTGCTGAACTGGGATTTCGCAACGGAAAACCTCTCCCGGGCGTAATGGCAATTTTCGGCAAGCCGCCGACCCGAAAGACCGAGAAGGCGAAGTCCGCAGAGGCGGGCGTGGCGCGCGAGCCGCAGGTGATGTCGGCGCGCGAGCTCGCGGCGCAGGCGGCGAGCCGCAAGGGCAAGCTTCCGGGGCTCGAGCCGCTCGGCGAAACGAGCCTGCGCGGCGCGAGCGTCATCGATTGGTCGACGGCGCCGAAGGCGATCGAAGTCGCGCAGGCCAACCCCGGGCTTTGCGAGGTGCTCGAGAACGCCGCGCTGCTGTTCGCGAACGGGCAGGATGCGGCCGCGCGGGAGCTGCTCGAGCACGGCGTGGCGACCGACCAGGACACGAAACTTTCGCCGCTGGCCTGGCTCGCGCTCTTCGATCTGATGCAGCGCGCGAACGACCGCGTCGGGTTCGATCAGCTCTCGATGCAATACGTGCTGCAGTTCGAGCGCTCCGCACCGGCGTGGGAGGAGCCGCGCAAGGCCTCCGCGGGCGAGGGGCAGGGCGGAGGCGGGTACATCGCGATCACGGGCAAGCTGTCGAGCCAAAGCCGCGCGCAACTCGAAGGTTTGAAGCGCGCGCTCGAGAAATGCGTGCCGCGCGCACGCGTCGACCTCGCATCGGTCACCGGGTTCGACGACGACGGCGCGAAGGTGCTCGCCGCCGATCTCGCCCGCGCACGAAGCCAACGGATGGAGCTCGCGATTCAGCGTCCCGACAAGCTCCGCGCAGCGCTCGAGGAAGCGGTCGCGACGGGACGCGAGGGTGGCGAAGGCGCGTGGCTCCTGTCGCTCGAGCTCATGCAGTGGGAGCACGAGCAGGCGGCGTTCGACGAGCGGGCCGTGGAGTTCGCCGTCACGTTCGAGCTTTCGCCGCCGTCGTGGGAGCCGCCGCCGCGTGCGCCAGGGGCCAAGCGCGACGCGGCCCCCGACGAGAATGCTTCGTTGCCGGCCGCATCCGCGCTCGCCGACAAGGAGATGGTCGTCCTCGAGGGCGTGCTCGGTGGCGCGGCGCCCCCCGCGCTCGGGCGGCTTGCCGATTTCGCGTCGCGCAATCCGCTCGTGCCGATCGACATGACGCAGGTCGAGCGGATCGACTTCGTATGCGCCGGCGCGCTGCTCAACACCATCACCCGGATCGAGGCACAAGGCAAGGCGGTGCAGATCGTCGGCGCCACCCCCATCGTGCGGGCGCTCCTGCTCCTGATCGGGATCTCACCGCGTCACTTCGTGAAGAAGACGGGCTGACGCCCGGCTTGTCCGATGAGCGAGCTTTTTCACGGCACGACGATTCTCTCCGTTCGCCGTGACGGCGCCGTGGCGCTGGGTGGCGACGGCCAGGTCACGCTGGGCCAGGTCGTCATCAAGGCGAGCGCGCGCAAGGTGCGAAGGCTCTATCACGACCAGGTCCTCGCGGGCTTCGCCGGCGCGACGGCTGACGCGTTCACGCTCTTCGAGCGGTTCGAGGCCAAGCTCGAAAAGCACCAGGGGCACCTGACGCGCTCGGCGGTCGAGCTCGCGAAGGACTGGCGCTCCGACCGCGTGCTGCGCAGGCTCGAGGCGATGCTTGCCATTGCCGACAAGAGCGCGTCGCTCGTCGTGACCGGCGCCGGCGACGTGCTCGAGCCCGAGTACGGCATCGTCGCCATCGGCTCGGGCGGCCCGTATGCCCAGGCGGCGGCGCGAGCGCTGCTCGACAACACGACGCTGCCTGCGCGCGAGATCGTCGAGCGGTCGCTGCGCATCGCGGGCGAGATCTGCATCTACACCAATCAGCAGATCGTTATGGAAACGCTGGAGGCATGAGCGCCGTCGGGCCGTCCCAAGGACGTCCACGCGAGCGGCGGCGAAGCCGAGGCTCGAAGAGCGCGTCCGAGCGCGTGGACGCGAGGGCGACAGCGTGAAGCCGAGGCCTCCAAGGCGGCCCAATGAGGCCGAGGCTCGCCCCCTCCGTCGGAGGGGGAGGCGGATCGCGAAGCGATCAGCTTCGGGGGAGGCTACCCGGTGACAGGCGTGGGACATGCGGCCGGGGAGCCGGACCTCGCTCAGGCACGCCTGCAGGCGATCGACATGCCCGGGGCCGCGGATACGCGCGACGTGCTGATCGCGGGCGCGGGGATGGTCGGGCTGGCACTTGCGGCAGCGCTCGCGCAACGCGGCCTTGGCGTCTGGTTGCTCGACCGGGGCGAAGCGGAAGCCACTGCGGGGATCGACGGCTGGGATCCGCGCGTCTATGCGATCAGTCCCGGCAGCATCGCGTTCCTCGAAGGCATCGGAGCATGGCAGAGGGTGCCGGCGCAACGCATCGAGGCGATCGAATCGATGCGTATCGTCGGCGACGGCGGCGCCACGCTCGACTTTTCCGCCTACGAACTCGGCGAGCGTGCGCTCGCATGGATCGTCGAAGAGCGTGCGCTGCGCGCGGCGCTCCTCGAGGCGGTGCGCGTTCCGGGCATCGATTTCGTCGCCGGCGCGCGTTTCGCGTCGCTCGCCTGGTCGGCGGCCGACGGCACGCTCACGCTCGACGACGGCCGGCGGATTTCGGCGCGCCTGGTCGTCGGCGCCGATGGCCTGCATTCGTGGGTGCGCAAGGCGGCCGGCATCGTCGCCGAGCCGAAACCGTACGGGCAGCAGGGGGTCGTCGCGAATTTCGAGTGCGAGCTGCCGCACCACGGCTGCGCGCGGCAATGGTTCCGCGACGACGGCAGCGTGCTCGCCTTCCTGCCGCTTCCGGGCCGGCGGATCTCGATCGTCTGGTCCGCCCCCGATGCGCTTGCCCGTGAGCTCATGGCGCTTTCGCCGGAGGCGTTCGGCGCACGCGTCGCCGACGCCGGCGCGAGCGTTCTCGGCGCGCTCACGCTGATCACGCCGCCGGCCGCGTTTCCGCTGCTGTCGTTGCGGCTGCCCACGTCCATCGCCCATCGCATGGCGCTCGTCGGCGACGCGGCGCATGGCGTCCACCCGCTCGCCGGACAGGGTGTTAATCTCGGATTCGGGGATGCGCAGGCGCTCGCGAGCGTGCTGGCGGAGCGCGGCCCCGTCGGCGATGCCGGGGCCCCCATCCTCCTCGAACGATTCGCGCGCCGGCGCGCCGAGCCGGTGCTCGCCATGCATACCGTCACCGACGGCCTCGTGCGCCTGTTCGGCCCGCGCACGCCGTGGCTGCGCGCGTTGCGCAATGCGGGCATGTCGGCGGTCGACCGGCTGCCCGTCGTGAAGCGCGCGCTGGCGCAGCCGGCGCTTCGTGGGCATTGATGCGCAAGCGCGACGCGCCGACGATTCACCGCCGTACCCTTTGGAGAACGACATGCAACGTACCGACAACCGATGGCTTTCACGCGCGTGCCGCGCGCTCGCCGTCGGCGCCGCCGTGCTCGCCTGCACGCTGCCGCTCGCGAATGCGGAGGACGCGTCCGTCGCACCCGCGCCGGCCGGATCCACCGAGCCACAGTCTCCCGAGGGGATGGCGATCCGCAAGACGCTCGAGCAGAAGTTCCCGGGCGCGCAGATCCGCAACGTCGCGAAGTCCCCGTATTTCGGCCTCTACGAGGTGATGCTCGACGACACCCTCGTGTACACCGATCCCAAGGTCGCGTACATCTTCGTGGGCTCGATGTACGACACGGCGACCAAGCAGAACCTCACCGAGGCGCGCTCGCGCAAGCTCAACCGGGTGGCGATGGACAAGCTGCCTTACGAACTCGCGTTCAAGCGGGTCAAGGGCGACGGGTCGCGCAAGCTCGTGATCTTCTCCGACGCCGACTGCCCCTTCTGCCATCGGCTGGAAAAGGAGATCAAGGGGCTCGACAACGTGACGATCTACACGTTCCTGTTCCCGATCGACCAGCTGCACCCGGACGCCGCGCGGAAATCGAAGCAGATCTGGTGCGCCCCCGACAAGGTGAAGGCGTGGGACGAGTACTTCGCGTCCGGCAAGCTGCCCGACAACAAGGGCGACTGCGGCGACCCGGTGGCGAAGACTCAGGCGCTCGGGCAGTCGCTGCGCATCAACGCCACGCCGACGCTCGTCTTCGCGGACGGCACGCTGATCCCGGGCGCGCTGCCTCTGCCCCAGATCGAGAAGGAAATGGCGAGCGCGGAAATCGAGGCGAAGAAGCTCGCGGCGGTGCCGAAGTAGCTGCAGCGCAATCGGCGTCAGACGGGTCATCGGGCTCAGACTCGAATCTGCGGGCCGCTTCCCGCGAATTCCCGCGCTTGCGGAGCTCGCGGGTCGCAGCCCGAAATTCGAGTCTGACCCCGATCTCCTGACACCGGCCCGGGCCGTGCCGGAATCAGTGCACCTCCGACATCGAGGGAGCGGAGATGGCGATCCTGGATTTCATCACCAAGCAGTTCATCGATATCATCGAGTGGACGGACGACTCGCGCGACACGCTGTCGTACCGTTTCCCCGATGACGACCGCGAGATCAAGAACGGCGCGCAGCTTATCGTGCGCGAGTCCCAGGTCGCGCAATTCGTCTACCTCGGCCAGTTCGGCGACGCGTTCGGCCCGGGCCGCTACTCGCTCACCACCGGCAACATCCCGATCCTCACCGATCTCAAGGGGTGGAAGTACGGCCTCGAGAGCCCCTTCAAGGCCGATGTCTACTTCGTCGTCACGCGCGTGTTCACCGGCAACAAGTGGGGGACGGCGAACCCGGTGATGATGCGCGACCAGGATTTCGGCATCGTGCGCCTGCGCGCGTACGGCACGTACGACTTCCGCGTGGCCGACGTCCGGAAATTCTTGCGTGAGGTGGCCGGGACCGACGCGCACTTCCGCCTCGACGAGTTCAACGGCACGATGCGCTCGCGCATCGTGAGCGCGTTCTCGGACGCGCTCGCGCAGGCACGCATACCCGCGCTCGACGTCGCCGCGCGCTATGCCGAGCTCGGCGACGCGCTCCTGCCGCTCGTCAATCCGATCCTCGGCGAGAAGTACGGCCTCGCGATGACGTCGTTCGTCGTCGAGAACGTGTCGGTGCCGGCCGAAGTCGAGCAGGCGATCGACAAGCGGTCGAGCATGGCCGCGGTCGGGAGCCTCAACGACTACGTGAAATACCAGATGGGCCAGGGGATGGCGCAGGGCGGAACCGGTGGTGCGGGCGGCGTCGCCGCCGAGATGGCCGTCGGCATGGCAATGGCGCAGCAGATGATCAATCAGTCCGGCGGCCTGACGGCGCAGGCGACGCCGGGGATCGCGCCGCCGTCCCCCGCGAGCGGCCCGGCCCCGGAGCTCCTCGATCCGGCGCAGGTCGCGCAGATGCTGGGCGTCGCCGAATCGGACGTCGTCGCGAGCCTCGAGGCAGGCGACATCAAGGGCAAGAAGATCGGCACGCAATGGCGCGTGCCGAAGGCCGCGATCGACGCATTCCTCGCTTCGTGAGCGAGGCGGTGGCGCAGGCGAAATTCGCCTGCCCCGCATGCGGCGGCGAAGCGGTCTGGAATCCGGCGCAGGGCCGGCTGGTCTGCCCGTTTTGCGGCACGCATTCCCCGGCGCACATCGATACGAGCGGTGCGATCGTCGAGCACGAGCTCGTCGCAGCCTTGCGCGCGATCCCCGACGACGCGCGCGGCTGGCAGCGCGCGGCGCGCGAGGTGCGCTGCACGACCTGCAACGCCATCTCCGTCCTCGACGCGTCGCGACAGGCGCAGACGTGCCCCTTCTGCGGCGCGGCCCAGCTCGTCCCGTACGCCGAGGCGAAGCCGGCGTTCCGGCCGGAGAGCGTGCTGCCCTTCGCCGTTTCCGAGGCGACCGCCCGCGACGCGATGCGCGCGTGGTACCGGCGGCTGTGGCTCGCGCCGTCGTCGCTTGCCAGGCGCGCGATGACCGACACCGCGCAGGGCATATACCTTCCCTACTGGACGTTCGACGCGCAGGCGGAGGCCGACTGGACGGCCGAGGCCGGACACTATTACTATGAAACGGAGACGGCGCTCGTGAACGGGCGGCCGCGCGCACGACAGGTGCAGCGCGTTCGCTGGGAACCCGCGGCCGGGCATGTCTCGCATTTTTTCGACGACGACCTCGTCTGCGCATCGATCGGCGTCGATGCGAGGCTGGTACGGGGCGTCGAGCCGTTTCCGACGCAGGGATTGAAGCCCTACGACCCGGCGTACGTTGCAGGATGGGTGGTCGAGCGCTACCAGATCGATCTCGTTGCCGCCGCGCAGCGGGCGCGCGCGGCGATGGACGCGCAGGTCGCTGCGCTCTGCGCCCGGCAGGTGCGCGGCGACACCCAGCGCAACCTCGCGGTGCGCACGCAATACTCGCGGCAGACCTTCAAGCAGATCCTGGCGCCGATCTGGCTGCTGACGTACACGCTCGGTGCGCGGCGCTTCCACTGCGTCGTGAACGGCGTCACCGGGACCGTGCGCGGCGAATACCCGAAGAGCCCGTGGAAGATCGCGCTCCTCGCCGTGGTGATATTCATCGTGCTCGTGATCGTGATGATGGCCGCGGGGCGGCAGTAGTTCGAAGAGACGAAGGAGGCGCACGATGCTGCACGTGATCGTGACCGGCGTGTCGCAGGGCTTGGGCGAGGCGCTCGCCTTCGAGATGCGCGGCCGTGGCGCACTCGTTCTCGGCATCGGCCGCGCGTCGTCCGCTCGGCTTGCCGGTGACGGCTATCGCTTCGTGCGCTGCGATCTGGCGCAGGCCTCGATGCTGCCGGCGGTTCTCGAGCCCACGTTCGACGCGATCGCCGCCTCTTCGCCGACGGCGGTGTGCCTCGTCAACAACGCGGCGACGCTCGAGCCGATCGGCACGCTGGGCACGACCGAGGCCGATCACATCGCGACGTCGCTCAGCGTCAACCTGACGGCGCCCGTCGTGCTCGCGAGCCTGTTCTGCCGCGTGTTCACGAGCGACGCGACCGACCGGCGCATCGTCAACGTCTCCTCCGGCGCGGCGGAGAGCGCGATCGCCGGCGAGGCGCTCTACTGCATCGCCAAGGCCGGGCTCGAGATGCTGACGCGCACGCTGGCGGCCGAGCAGGCGGCACCGACGTTCCACGCGGTGAGCCTGCGCCCGGGCGTGATGGACACGCCGATGCAGGCGCTCGCGCGCGTGCAGTCGAAGGATCGATTGCCCAGCGTCGACCTCTTCAAGGGTTTCCACGCCGGTGGGCAGCTCGTGCCACCCGAGGTGGTGGCCCGCAAGGTCGCCGAACGGCTCGTTCTCGGGCCGGTCGAGCAGGGCCGGACCTATCGCTTCGCCGAACTCTGACGGGTCGCGGCCGCGGAGAAGATCCCTCGCGGCGCCAGGACACGCCACGGCGCCGGTGGAGCGATCACTCGCCGTTGACGGCGGGGCGCAGCAGCACGCGGTAGTCGAGGATCGCGCCCGGCGCGCCCGCTTCCCAGGCGAGGCAATACGTCGCCGGAACGCGCGCCTCGAACAGGCCGCTGTCGACCGTCGAGGCCTCGCGGACGATCGGCGCGAGCACCGCGTCGTCCTGGTGGTAACGCAGGTCGAAGTGGAGCGGCGCGCTGCTGTCGTAGCGAAAATCGAGGCGGTCGCCTGCGCGAAGCTTCGCACAGCGCTCGTGCGATTCGTACGGCGCGATCGCCAGGCGCGAGACGAGAAGCGGCTCGCCGGGCGTCAGAAGCGGCGTCGCGCACGATGCGCTCGCCGTGGCGACGATCAGGAGCCCGATGCGTGCGCGCGGTGCGCCGGCGCGAGCCCGATCGCCGCGCGGGCGCATCGCCTCACGCACTGCAGCCGGCCGCGAGACGGCGTCGCACCTCGCCGCGGAGCTTGCGCCAGTCCTCGGCCAGCATCGCGCACCGCACATGGTCGCGCCACCGGCCCGCGATCTTCACGTACCGGCGCGAATACCCTTCGCGCGTGAAACCCAGCCGCTCGACGAGCGCGAGCGAGCGCGCGTTGTCGGGCTGGACGTTGGCCTCGACGCGGTGCAGGCGCAACCCGCGAAACGCGAAATCGAGCGCGAGCGCGAAGCCCTCGGTCATGTAACCGCGCCCTGCGAGCGGGGCGAAGGCGAAGTAGCCGACGTATGCGCTCTCGAACGCACCGCGGACGATTTCCGAGAAGTTGATGACGCCGGCAAGCGCGCCGTCGTCATTGCGTACCACCAGGAAGCCCGCGTATCGCGGGTTCGCCTCGGATGGGGCGTAGCGGCGCACGTACGCCGCGAACGCCGAAGGCGTCTTCGCGGGCTCGACGAAGCGCCGGTGCAGCGCGCCGCTTCGCTTCGCCTGCGCGATGAACGCGCCCTGATCGGAACGCCGCGGCGGCCGCAGGTGGACCCGGTTGCCTTCGAGCGTCGCCGGGTCGGTGCGCGTTGGCATAATCGCATTTTAGCGAACCGGGGACATGCGTTGAGCGCGTGGATCGAGGGACGAGTGGCCGGCCGGCGGCGGTGGAGCGACAGCCTGTTCTCGCTCTCCGTCGACGCGCCCGAGGTCACGTTCACCGCCGGCCAGTTCGCGCGGCTCGCGTTGCCCGCGCCCGCGGGATCGAAGGAGCCCATGATCGGGCGCCCGTATTCGTTCGTGAATCCGCCGACGACGCAGCCGCACGAGTTCTACTTCATCATCCTGCCCGAGGGACCGCTGTCGCCGCGGCTCGCAATGCTGAACGCGGGCGAAAGCGTGTGGCTCCTCCCGCGCGCGAACGGCTTTTTCACGATCGCCGAGACGGCCGAGGCCGAAGCGCTGTGGTGCCTTTCGACGGGGACGGGCATCGGGCCGTTCCTGTCGATGCTGCGCACCGATGATCCGTGGGCGAAGTTCGGTCGCGTCGTCCTCGTGCATTCGGTGCGGCACGCGGAGGAGCTCACGTATCGCGGCGAGATCGCCGGCATCGCGCGCGCGCGTTCGGGCGCTTTCCACTACGTGCCGATGGTGAGCCGCGAGGCGCACCGCGAGGCGCTTGCCGGCCGCATTCCCGCCGCAATCGAGGACGGCCGCCTCGAAGCGCGCGTCGGGCTTCCGCTCACCGCCGAGAACGCGCACGCGATGCTGTGCGGCAATCCGGCGATGGTCGACGACGTCCAGAAGGTGCTCGCGACGCGCGGCATGCGGCGGCATCGCCGCCGCGAGCCCGGCCACATCACGCTCGAGACGTACTGGTAGCGGGTCGGATCGGCTCTTGCATGTGCATGGCAGCGGGTGGCAAGCCTCGCGCGCTCCATTACCTCAGT
>JBLMWW010000077.1:0-11833 GCA_050257435.1 Rudaea sp. | reverse complement strand
GAGCCGGCGAGCGTGACCACCGGCTTCCCCGCGCTCGATGCCGTGCTTCCCGGCGGCGGATGGCCGCGCGGCGCGCTCACCGAGATCCTGCTCGAGCGCGAGGGCATCGGCGAGATCCGCTTCGCGCTGCCGGCGCTCGCGCGCCTACAAAAGGAAGGGCGCAGCGTCGTGTGGGTGGCGCCGCCGTATCGTCCCTATGCGCCCGCATTGACGGCGGCGGGCGTCGATCTCGCGCGCCTGATCGTCGTTTCGCACTGCACGCGCGCCGATGCGCTGTGGGCGTACGAGCAGGCGTTGCGCGCGCCGGAATGCGGCGCCGCGTTCGCGTGGATGCCGGCGCACGAGGAGCGCGTGCTGCGCCGGCTGCAGGTCGCCGCGCGCGAGGGCAGGACGTGGGCCGTGCTGTGGCGCCGGCCCGGCCAGCGCGCGAGCGCGAGCGCCGCGCCGCTGCGCCTCGCGTTGGCGCCCGACCAGGGACGCCTCGCCGTACGCATTCTCAAGCGGCGCGGCGCCGAGCTTCCGCGCCCGATCGCGCTCGACCTCGCGCGTGCCCCGGGCGCGCCGCTTTATCCGTTGCCCGACGGCGCGCCGGTCACCGCGCGAACGTCATCGTCGATGCTCGACATGCGCCGGCGCGGTGCGCGCCTGCCGTATCGGAAGGCGTCGTGAGGTGTTGGAGGTGCATTAGGGGTCAGGTATCGGGGTCGGACTCGAATTTCTGAGGGTGGGTATTGGGGTCGGGTATGGGGTCAGGTCGGGTATGGGGTCAGACTCGAATTTCGGTCGCGGCTGTTTGCCTGCGATGGTGACGTCGTCTGAAATTCAAGTCTGACCCCCATACCCATGACCCCATACCCGCCCTCCGAAATTCGAGTCTGACCCCGATTACATTGGCTTCACTCGATCGATGCTCTGGGCCTGCCTGCTCCTTCCCTCGCTGCCGCTCGACGTCTTCGCGCGTGCGCTCGCGCCCGACGCCGCGGCATGCCCCTTCGTCGTGGCGAGCGGCGGGCGTTATCCGCGCGTCGTCGCTGCGAATGCCGCCGCGCGCGCCGCCGGCATTCGACGCGAGCAGCTCGTCTCCGCCGCGCTCGCGCTCGCGCCGGACATCGCGCTGCGCGATCGCGATCCCGCCGCCGAGGCGGCCGCGCTCACCGACGTCGCGACGTCGCTCCTCGCGTTCACGCCGCAGGTCAGCCTTGCCCCGCCAAACGCCGTCCTCGCCGACATCGAAGCCAGCGTGCGCCTGTTCGGCGGCCTGCCGCGGCTGCTCGAGCGCCTCGATGCCCAGGCGCGAGCGCGCGGCTACGATACGATGCTCGCGCTCGCGCCCACGCCGCTTGCCGCGCTGCTTCTCGCGCGCGCGGGCCATGCCGTCCCCGTTCGCGAGTGCGCCGCGCTGCCTGCCGCGCTCGCCCCCCTGCCGCTCGCCCTGCTCGATCTCGAACCCGCGACGCACGCAACGCTCGCCGCCGCCGGCGTGACGACATTCGGCGCCTTGCATGCGCTGCCGCGCGCGGGACTCGCGCGGCGCTTCGATCCTGCCGTCGTCGACATGCTCGATCGCGCGCTCGGGCGCGCAGCCGATCCCCGCATGCCGTACTGCCCGCCGCCGCATTTCGCGCGAAGGCTGCCGCTGCCCGCACCGATCGATCGCATCGAGGCGCTCGCCTTCGGCGTGAACCGGCTCGTGCACGACCTCGCCGACTGGCTGCTCGCACGTGGGCTCGGCGTCGCGCGCATGGCATTGACGCTCGTGCACGAACGCCATCTGCGCGAACGCGGCATCGCGTCCACCCAGGTGACTTTCGCGCTCGGCGCGCCGGCGCGTGCGCCCGCGCATCTGCAGGCCGTCCTGCGCGAGCGCCTCGCGCGCGTGACGCTGCCCGGGCCGGTCGAAGCGCTCGTCCTCGAAAGCGCCGAGACCGCGCCGCTTTCGGGCAGAAACCTCGGGCTGCTCCCCGAGGACGAGGCCAACGCCGTCGCCGTTCCGCTCGTCGAGCGCCTGCGCTCGCGCTTGGGAGATGGCGCGGTGGCCGCGCTCGCCGCCGAGCCGGAGCATCGACCCGAATACGCCGCGCGCGAGGTGCCGGCCGGCGACGTCGATGCGAAGCGGACACCGGCGCAACGCGCGGCGGGCGCACGTCGTGCCGATGCGTCGCACGCCGCGGCGGGCGTGATCGACGCGCCGCGTCCCGTGTGGCTGCTCGACGAAGCGCACCCGCTCGGCGCGGCCTTCGAAGAGAAACCGTGGGTTCTGCGCGACGGCCCCGAGCGCATCGAATCGGGCTGGTGGGACGGGCGCGATTGCCGGCGTGATTACTTCGTCGCCGAGAACCCGCAGGGCGAGCTCGTGTGGATCTACCGCGATCACCGCTACGGAACCGACGACGGCGATTGGTTCCTGCACGGCCTGTTCGCGTAAGCGAGCGCGCGCGGCGCACCGTTCGCCCGTCGTCGCGGCGTCGCGACCGCCCCACCGGGAGCGGCATCGATGCCGCTCGCAATGGCGCCGACCGATCGGCCCGGCGCCTCTGGCGATGCCTACCTCAGGCGCGCCGCACCTTCGCGCAGTCGCGTCTGCGCTTCGCCGCCGATGCGCTCGACGAGCGTTCCCGCGTCCTCGACCGCATCGACCAGGTCCACGCCCTCGCCCGCCCATATCATGGCCGTGTCGAAGTCGTCCTCCTCCGTCGCCTTGCGGTACGTCGCGCGCTCGGTGTCGAGCGCCGCGAATAGGCTCTCCTCGCGCCCCGTCCATTGCGACATGAAACGATTGCGCAGCGCGCGCCCGGTGTACGGCGCGGGCCACGCGTAGTCGCGCACGATGTCGAAGACGCGCGTGCGCGCAGTGTCGGCGCCGCTCGCGCCCACCACGCGCCGCTTGGCTGCGTCATGCGCGAGCGATTCGGTGCTCGCGTAGAAGCGCGTTCCCATCAGCGCGCCGTGCGCGCCCAGCATCAAGGCCGCCGCGAGGCCGCGGCCGTCGACGATGCCTCCGGCCGCGATGACCGGCGTGGGCGCAGC
Source organism: Rudaea sp. (assembly GCA_050257435.1). Classification (GTDB taxonomy): domain Bacteria; phylum Pseudomonadota; class Gammaproteobacteria; order Burkholderiales; family Casimicrobiaceae; genus VBCG01. The sequence continues at coordinate 8,806 of JBLMWW010000077.1, read as the reverse complement.
GAAATCGACGATCGCGGGCACGAGCGGCAACGTCGCGCGACCCGCGCCGTGCCCGCCCGCCTCGGTCCCCTGCGCGACGATGAAATCGGCGCCGGCCTCGCGCGCGAGCCGCGCTTCCTCGAAGCCCTGCACCTGGCAGACGAGCGCGCAGCCCGCGGCCTTGATCGCACCCGCATGCGGACGCGGATCGCCGAACGAGAGCATGAACGCGTCGGGACGAAAGGCGAGCGCCGCATCGAGCGTGCCAGGCCCGATCGACCACGTGATGAGCCCGACGCCCCAGGGCCTCGTCGTCGCCCCCTTCACGATCGCCAGCTCGTGGGCGAGCCACGCACGGTCGCCGTACCCGCCGCCGACGAGGCCCAGTCCACCGGCGTTCGACACGGCCGCCGCAAGCCGCCCGCCCGACACGGCGCCCATCGGCGCGAGCACGATCGGATGACGCAATCCGAACCTCTCCGTCAATGCGGTCACGATCATGAAGGCGCTACCTCTTTCTTGAGTGGTCGGTCGGGGCGTCCCCGCCCGAATTGTGCGCGGCGGCGTCCGCCGCAGTAAGATGGCGCTTGATCGAGCGGGAGGAAGCGTGACGCAGACCACGCCCGTTGCAGGCGTGCGCGAAGTGCGCATTCCCGCGGACCACGGGTCACTCACCGGCGATCTCGTGCTGCCGCCGCGTGCAGGCGCCCTCGTGCTGTTCGCACACGGCAGCGGCAGCAGCCGCAAGAGCCCGCGCAACACGTGGGTCGCCGGCGAGCTGCAGCGCGCGGGCGTGGCCACGCTGCTCTTCGATCTGCTGACGCGCGAGGAAGAGGCGCGCGACGTCTACACGCGCGAGCATCGCTTCGACATTCCGCTGCTCGCGCGGCGGCTGGCGCAGGCGACGCGCTTTGTCGATGCGCAACCCGACCTCGCCGCGCTGCCGCTCGGCTACTTCGGCGCGAGCACCGGGAGCGCCGCCGCGCTCGTCGCGGCGCACGGGCTCGGCGCGCGCGTTCGCGCCGTGGTGTCGCGCGGAGGGCGGCCCGACCTTGCCGGCGCGCAGGCGCTCGCCGGCGTCACGGCCGCGACGTTGCTGATCGTCGGTGGCAACGACGACGTCGTGCTCGACCTCAACGAGCAGGCGCTGCGCGAGATGACGTGCGAGAAGAGACTCGTCGTCGTGCCCGGCGCGACGCACCTCTTCGAGGAGCCGGGAACGCTCGAAGAGGTCGCGGCGCTCGCGTCGCGCTGGTTCGTCGAGCATCTCGTCGCGAACGACGCCCGCCGCTGACACCATCCGCGAGTCGCAAGCGGGAGGCGCGTCGCGGGCGGATCAGATCCCCGCGTACCACTGGTAGCCCTGGTCCTCCCAGTAGCCGCCCCTGCCGCCGGCGATGTGCGCGAAGCTATCGACGAGCTCGAGGCGCATCACGTACTTCGCGTGCTTGTAGCCCAGCTGGCGCTCGACGCGCAGCCGGATCGGCGCGCCGTTCTTGATCGGCAGCGGCGCGTCGTTCAGCGCGTAGGCGAGGATCGTCTGCTCGTGGTACGCGTCGTCCATGTCGATGCTCTCGTAGTACGGCGACGCGCCGTCCTCCTCCATCGGGTCGGCGCAATGGAACACGACGTAACGCGCGTTCGCCGCCGGCTTGACGGCGTCGAGCACCGCGGAAAGCCGCGCGCCCTGCCACTTGCCGATCGCGCTCCAACCCTCGACGCAATCGTGCCGCGTGATTTGCGTACGGCTCGGCAATGCGCGCAATTCCCCGAGCGTGAAGCGCCGTGGCGCGGCGACGAGCCCCGACACGTCGAGCGCGTAGTCTGCGAACTGCCGCGCCGCGAGCGCCGCGTATTCCGGATTGTCCGGCTCTGCGGTCCCGTTGCTGCGAAAGACCGGCGAGATGTCGGCGGGCGCGAATTCCTGCGCCAGCGCCTTGCGACCGGTGACGAGCTTCGCGGCGGCGGCATTGAGCGTCTCGGCGGAGCCGAGCACGCGCGGGAACCAGTCACTTTGCGAGAGCCGGTCGCAGCCGGCCGCGGAGAGCGCGGCCACGGAAGCGGCGAGTCGTCCGAGAAAGCGGCGCCGCCCCCCACCGTCGAAACGTTCCACGGGAACCTCCTTGCGCGTCATGCCTTCGTCGCCTTCCCGGGCACGCGATAGCGTCCGGTGATCATCGAGCGGAGGTTGTTCCACAGCCCGGTGACGATGACCTCGAACACGTGGATCAGCACGAAGGCGACGAGCAGCCACGCCACGATGAAATGGATCGAGCGCACGCTCTGCCGGCCGCCGAACCAGCCGACCCAGCCGCCGAACAGCGTGTCGAGGCGCGGCGACATGCCGAGCCCCATCAGCACGACGAGCGGCAACAGCACGAAGATCACCGTCAGGTAGGCGATCTTCTGCAGCACGTTGTAGCGCCTGGCCGCCTCGCCCGTCGGGTGCCGCAGGCGCAGGTGATCGAGGATCGACGCGCCGATGCCGCGCAGCTCGCTGCGCGTCGGCAAGAGATCGCGCGCGAGGTGGCGGGTTGCGATCGTGTACGCGACGTAGCAAAGCCCGTTGACGAGGAAGATCCAGGCGAAGAAGAAATGCCACGCGCGCGCCATGGCGAGCCATTGATGGCTCGGCACGGTCAGCCACGCCGGAAAGCCCTGCGCGTACATGCGCCCGTCGTCGACGGAAAGGCCCAGCACGCCCGTCGTCCGGAATTCGTGCCCGAAGAGCCGCGTGTACCCGACCGGGTCGCCCTGCGCATCCTCGCGGGCACCGATCGCGAGCCACGGCGGCCGTCCGCCATACGACGAATCACCCCAATACAGCGCCGGGTGCGCGTTGAAGATCTGCAGCCCGCTCATGAACATCAGCGCGAGGGCGACGACGTTGATCCAGTGCATCACCCGCACCGCCAGCGCGTGCCGCAGGTAGAGTGGCTGCGCGGGTGACGGGGCCCGCGTCGCCGCGGTGGCCGGGACGGCGACGGCCGGGATCGCAGGATCGGCTCGATCGTTCATGGGCGAGGAAGTGCTCGGCGATGCCGGCGCCGCGATGATGCGCTCATGTGCGAGAGTCGGCGCGCTGCGCGAAAGCTTACACGATCGGGATTGGAGCGCGGGCGGCATGGGCGCGTTCACCCGCGCGCGTCGAGGTGCGGCGAGCGGGTCCGGTAGAACGCGAGGGCGACGAGTGCCACGACGGTGAAGGCGGCCCCGGCGAGAAACGTCGCCGATGGGCCGATTGCCTGCCATAGCGCGCCCGCCAGTGCGCTCGCGACGAGGAGCGCGACGCCGCTCGCGAGATTGAAGACGCCGAAGGCCGTCCCGCGCAGATCGGCCGGCGCCGTCGCGGCGACGAGCGCCGCCAGCAGGCCCTGCGTGAGCGCCATGTGCAGACCCCAGAGTCCAGCCCCGCCGAGCACGCCGGGGGCGCCGTGCGCGAGCGCGAGCACGAGATCGCTGGCGATGAGCGCGATCAGGCCGCCGGACAGCAGCGCGTGCCCATGGCCCCGGTCGAGCGCACGTCCGGCCGGATACGCGAACGCGGCGTACACGATCGACATGGTCACCATCACCCACGGTGCCCCGGTTTCGCCCATGCCGACGTCCTGGCCGCGCAGGATGAGGAACGCCTCGGAGAAGCGCGCGAGGGTCAGCACCGACGCGATCGCCGTGACGACGTAGAAGCGACGATCCAGGCGCCGCACGTCGCGCCACGAGACGCGCTTCGACGGCGCGCCCGCCGGCGCACGCTCGGTGCGCTCGTGCACGCCGAACACGAGCAGCATGACGCAGAGCGCGGCCGGCACGACGGCGACCCAGAACGCCGCGCGGAAATTGCCGGCGAAGTAGCCGATCGCCGCCACGGCGAGAAGCGGGCCGGCGACCGCACCCACCGTGTCGAGCGCCTGGCGCAAGCCGAACGCGGCGCCGCGCACGGCAGGCGGCGTCAGATCCGCGACGAGCGCGTCGCGCGGCGCGCCGCGAATGCCCTTGCCGACGCGATCGGCGAAGCGTCCGGCGACGACGAGGCCGAGCCCCGGCGCGAGCGGGAACACGAGCTTGGACAGCGCCGAGAGCCCATAGCCGAGCAGGACGAGCGGCTTGCGATGCCGCATCACGTCGGACCCGTAGCCCGAGAACACCTTCACGATCATCGCGATCGCCTCGGCGACGCCCTCGATGATGCCGACGGCCACCATCGAGGCGCCGAGCGGGCCCACCAGGTAGAGCGGCAACAGCGCATGGACGAGCTCGCTCGACGTGTCCATGAGCAGGCTCACGAACCCGAGCACCCACACGCCGCCCGGAACGCGCCGCCGGACGGCGTCGCTCACGTCGCTCGCGATGCGTTCATCGCATCCTTCATTGCGTGAAGTCGAATGCGTTCGTCAGGTCGCCCGCCGCCGCGCGGACGCCGGGCAGCGGCTCGAGGTCGAAGCGGCGCGTGATGAATTTGAGGATCGACGTCGTGTCGTATGGCGTGTGGTCGACGTAGCCGCGCTTCGCGAACGGCGAGACGACGATCGCCGGGATGCGCGTGCCCGGACCGAAGCGATCGCCCTTCGGCGGCGCGACGTGATCCCAGAAGCCGCCGTTCTCGTCGTAGGTGACGATGATCGCCGTCGAATCCCACAACGGGCTCGCCTTGATCCTGGCGACGACCTCGGCGACGTGCTCGTCGCCGGAGAGCACGTCCGCGTATCCCGGATGCTGATTCAGGCTCCCCTGCGGCTTGTAGAACGCCACTTGCGGCAGATCGCCCTTGTCGATGCCGGCGACGAAGTCCGCATAATCCCTGAGGTGCTGCTCGCGATCGTGCGTGCCGGGGGCGAAGCGCGCGAAATAGTTGAACGGCTGGTGGTGCGGGACGAAATTCGGCGCGCCGCTCGCCGTGTTGTAGATGACCGTGCGCTTCGCCCCCGGCGGCTGCATGCCGTCCTTCAGCGCGACATTCCACGCGCCCGCGTACCACGCCCACGAGATGCCCTTCGCGGAGAGCGTGTCGCCGATCGTCTTTTGCGTCTGCGGCGGCAGCGTGCGCTTCGCCGGATCGGCATAGCGCGGGTCGCCGCCGGCCGCGGGCGGCACGCGCGACGGCTGGTACGGGGGCTGGGTCGTGTTCACCGAGTAGCCGTCGGGCGTCACCGCGCCGCCGACGTATTCCGGCGGCCCCGTGAGCGCCGACGCCGGTGACGAGGCCTTCGTCTGCAGGAAGCCGCGCCCGTCGAGTTGCGCGCGTGCGCCCTGCGGCGCACCGCGGTCGATCGGCGCGCATGCGCAGACGAGCCAGAAGTGGTTCAGGTACGACCCGCCGAACGCCGCCATGAAGAAATGGTCCGCGAGCGTGTATTCGCGCGCCCACTTCCACATCGACAACGGTGAACCGTCGTAGTAGCCCATGACGAGCGCTCCCGCATCGGACGCGGCGACGAAGCGGTCGTTGCGCCCGCCGTCGATCTGCTCCTGGTTGCGATAGAACTCGTGGATCAGGTCGCGCGTCTTGACGGACAGCGACAGGTCGATCGGCGGCGCATCGATGCGAAACGGCCGGTTCGGCAGATCCCGCGGAAACGCCGGATCGGGCGACTTGCCCTTCCATACCGGCGGCAGGTGCGGCAACGGCGTGCCGTCGCGGTCGACTTGCGTGTACTGCGCGGGTGTCGCGTTCGCGATGCCGTTCGCTCCGGGAAAGAGGCCGTAGAGGTTGTCGAAGCTGCGGTTCTCTGCATAGATCACGACGACGTGCTCGATGCGCGCAAGACCGGTGCGCTCGGCCGGCGATGGGGCCGTGCAGGCGGCGAGAAGCGCGAGCGCGGCAACGACGATCGCGACGCCCACGCGAGGACGCCGATGTTCCGGCTGCATGCTGCCGCCGACGCCGAGCATGACGGGTCCGTCTGCGCGCGTCGTCGAACTACAGGTTCTGCTCGGAGAGCGCGAGGCTCGCGCGCACCGTGCCGGCGCGCTCGTGGCGCAGCGTGATGCCCACCGTCGCGCCCGCCCTTCCCCGCACGATCCATTCGAGCTTCATCCGGTCGTCGGTGAGCTGGTAATCCGGCCAGAACGACACGCCGGTGTGCTTGTAGGCCTTCCCCTCGAGCTGCCCGACGTCATCCCTCGGCTTGCCCGTCGCGAGGCTCGCGCCGCGCGGCAGCGCGACTTCCGCCACGATCCCGCGCACCGTCTTGCGCGCGAGCGCGCGCTTCGACACGTACGTCGGCAGCCACCCCGTGTTCTGGATCACCACCGTGAGCTTCCAGGCGCCGTCGCCGAGCGCGGTGACCGCGGAGTCGACGAGGTCGAGCCTCGGCGAGCACAGCGCCTGCCACAAGAGCCAGCGCGGAAAGCGCGCGACTTCGCGCTCGAGCACCGCCAGTGGCGGATTGCCGATCGCGTGGAAGCGATCCCAGCCGCCGATCTCGACCGCTCCGAGCTGCGGATGCGCGAACGGCCTCCATCCGTGATGCGCGGCGCCGCCGAGCTTCTCCTCGTTCCATCGATAAAGCGCGAGGTCGTCGTCGATCGGGTGATCGCGGAACCAGTCGATGTACTTGTAGCCGGTGATGCCGGCCTCGCGCATGGGCGACCAGAGCTCGACCACCCACGAGAACATGCCGAGATGCTCGTAGATCCAGTCGAACGCGCCGCCGATGACGGATTTGGGGTGGTAGCGGAACTCGTGGAAGACCGAGATCGCGGGATAGCCGGTAAGCTCGGTCCCCTTGCGCCCCGCGCGCTGGTAGAACCACAGGTCCTCGGCATCCATGTCGTCGTCGGGCAGGTGGTCGAACGGACGCAACAGCACGCCGCTCCACGTATGGAACGACGTGCCGGCGGTGACGTTCGGATGCCGGACGATGAAGTCGACGACGGCGCGGATCTCCGGCTCGGAGGTCGGATACGGGCCGGCGCCGGTCTGCTCGAATTCCTGGCGCCAGCTCGCGGGGAAATTGCGATTCAGATCGAGCTGCTGGCGCGGCCGCTTGATCCTGAGCGTATAGCCGTCGTAGCCATCGTAGCGGCCCTCGGGCAGCACGCGGTAGTACGTGCCGCCGGTCTCGATCGGGTCGCGGCGCACCATCAGCGCCGGCGCTTGCGGATGCGCCTTCCACAAGCCGTTCGGATCCTCGATGCGCATCTGCAGGATGCGCCCGTCGCCGTCGATGTCCTCGACGACGAGGCCTTCGACCTCCTCCTCGTCGTACGGATAGGGCCGCGTCGACGAGCGCACCCACTTGGGCTTGTCGGCGAGCGCCCATTCCGCGCCGTCCGGGTTGATGCGCGGGCACAGGTAGAACGCGCGCGTGTCGAGCGCGCGCGTGATGTCCGCATCGCCGCCGTATTGCGTGACGAGCGTATGCAGGAAGTACAGCACGGCGGTCGACCCCGAGACCTCGGTCGAATGAATGTTGCCGTCGACCCAGAACGCCGGCTTCTCGCTGGCCGGTCCCGTCGCCGCGTTCGTCACCGTCACGAGCCAGATGTCGCGCTTCTCGTGGCTCCTGCCGACCGACTCGAGCGTCACGAGCTCCGGATGCTCGCGTGCGACGGCGTGCAGGAGGTCGGTCAACTCGGCGTGGCGATAGAAACGGTCGAAGGCGATCTGCGGCATGGGAGCGCTCTTGTCGGCGAATGGAGACGAGGCGAATGCAGGCGCGCGCCTCGCGCGTGCATCTTACGTCAAGGGGTCGCGCGGGCTCGCCAAAGGACGCCGGATACCGTATATTTGACGGGTATGGCATCGCCCGACGTGCTGCCGGCCTATGCCGAGCTTCACTGCCTGTCGAATTTCACGTTCCTGCGCGGCGCGTCGCACCCGGAGGAGCTCGTCGAGCGCGCGCACGGCCAAGGGTATTCGGCGCTCGCGCTGACCGACGAGTGCACGCTCGCCGGCGCCGTCCGCGCGCACCTCGCCGCCAGGGATGCAGGGCTGCCGCTCGTATTGGGCAGCGAATTCACGCTCGTTGACGGGACGAAGCTCGTGCTGCTCGCGACCGACCGCGAATGCTACGGCGACCTGTCGCAGCTCGTCACGCGCGGGCGCCGGCACGCGGCGAAGGGCACCTACCGGCTGACGCGCGACGACGTCGCGGTGCTCGGCGCGCGCTGCCTCGCGCTGTGGCTGCCTGCGCTCGACCTGCGCGCGGGCGACGTCGATCCGCGCGTGCGCGACGAGGCCGCGTTCGTGCGCGACGTGTTCGCCGCTCGCGCATGGATCGGCGTCGAGCTCCTCGCGCGAGCGGGCGATGCGGCGCGGCTCGCGCAATGCACGGCGCTCGCGCACGCGTTCGGGCTGGGGCGGGTCGCGGCGGGGGATGCGCACATGCACGTGCGCGCGCGGCGCGCGTTGCAGGACACGCTGACCGCGATCCGCCTGCGCACGCCGCTCGCGCAATGCGGGCACGCGCTGTTTCCGAACGGCGAGCGGCACCTGCGCTCGCGCGCGCGGCTCGCGGGCGTCTATCCGCCGGAGCTTCTCGCCGAGACGGTGCGCATCGCCGAGCGCTGCACGTTCTCGCTCGACCAACTGCGCTACGAATACCCGGAGGAAATCGTCCCGCCCGGCGAGACGGCGACGTCGTGGCTGCGCAAGCGGGTCGAGCGGGGGCTCGCGGAGCGGTATGGCGATCGCAAAAACCGGCGCGGCAGTGGCGGGTATGCGACGCGAGCGACTGGGGTAATGGAGCGAGCGCCGCATGGCGGCCACGATCGGGAAAATCGGGGTCAGAGCGGCAGCGGGGCGTGTGCGGCGGGAGCGACTGGGGTAATGGAGCGCGCGCCGCATGGCGGCCACGATCGGGAAAATCGGGGTCAGAGCGGCAGC
>JBLMWW010000076.1:0-20660 GCA_050257435.1 Rudaea sp. | reverse complement strand
CGCTTCGATCTCCTGCCACGGGCGGTCGGGGGAACGATCGTACGCGTGACGCTGCCGACTGCCGATCGCCCTCATCGGCGAACTCGCCTGGTGTGTCGAGCCGGTAGGACGACTCGCGAACTACGCAACAACCAGCTTTGATGCTCTCCACGCCGGTTCGCTCGGATGCCGGCGATACGAGGTGGTCCCGCCAACGCGAAATCATCGGCTTCAAGCCAGCGAAACCCTCCCCATGTTTCGAGAGTTGTAGAGCCGGTCGCTGTCGGAAAACTTGCGCGATGTGACAATGCGGTTCAGTCACTCGCACGGCGCGCAGCCCCCGGTCGATTCGTTTTTCGTGCCGCGGCCACGAGGTCCACTTTTGGCCGATGCGGCCCGCGGCCCGTCGAAAGGAATTGTTACGGGTGGATCATGCGGCGCCTTGCGCGAGATACGCGTCGAGCGCCGGCCAGGCATCGACCACCATTCTGGCGAGGTCCACGCTCTCCTCGCCCGGAATGCGGATCTTCGTAAACGACAGCCCTTCGTAGGCAAGCGGCCGGGTCGCGTCGAGCCCCCACTTGGCGCCGATTCCGCGGTCGGCCGAAGGATCGAGGATGGAGCCTTGTGCGCCGCCCACGACGACCAGGTCGCGGTCGGGCTGGAAGCGCGTCGCCACCGCCCATTCGACCTGCTCGGGATCGTGCACGTCGACGTCCTCATCGACGACGATCACCTGCTTGACGTCGTAGTGCCCGCCAAACGCGCCCATGATCACGTTCTTCGGCTCGCCCTCGCGCGCCTTCTTCATCTGTACGTAGAGGTGATAGCGGCACACCCCGCCGGGAGCGAGGTGCACGTCGAGCACGTTGGGAAAGCTGCGCTTGAGATGCGCGAGCAGCGTCGCTTCGCGCGGAATGCCGCCGAGCAGCAGGTGCTCCATCGCCGCGGGGACGATCGTATGGTAGATCGGGTTGCGGCGATGCGTGACGCGATCGATCGCGATCACTTCGCGCCTCTCCTGCGGGCTGTAGTACTTCGGGAACTCTCCGAACGGACCCTCCAGCTCGCGCACGCCGGGGAGCACCCGGCCCTCGATCACGATCTCCGCACGCGCCGGAACGCGGACGTCGCTCGTCTGGCACTTCGCGACCGGCAGCGGTTTGCCTTCGAGCGCACCGGCGACTTCGAGCTCGTCGTGGTCGATCGGCAGCACGGCCTGCGACGCGAGCAACGCCGCGGGGCTCGCGCCGATGACGATGGCGACGGGCAGCGGCTCGCCGGCCGCCTCGGCCGCGCGCTGGAACGCGTGCAGATGCCGCGGCAGGATCAGCACGCCCATCCGATCGGGCGCATTCACCTGGATGCGGTTGATCGAGACGTTCTGCACCCCGGTCGTCGGGTTGCGCGCGATGACGAGGCCGGCGCAAATGTACGGACCGCTGTCGTGCTCGTTGTGCCGCGGAACCGGCAGCAGCACACGGATGTCCACGCGGTCGTGCACGACCTGCTGCACCGGCGCCTCCTCCGCAGAAACCTCCCGCCATGGGAGCGGATGGTCGACGGCGTCCCGCACGTGGGCGAGCAACTCGCGCTCGGGCACGCCGAGCGCCTCGGCGATCCACGCACGCTTCGCCATGAAGCCGGAGACGACGGGAATCGCATGTCCCCCCGGATGGGGAAAGAAGGTCGCCTTGACGCCGTCGAGGCGCTTGGCGATCGCGGCGAGCTCGAACTCGAGGGACACGCCGTCGCGAATGACCGCGAGCCGGTCCGTCGCGGCGAGATGCGCGAGCCATCCGCGCATGTCCTCGAAGACACGTTCTTTCGTCATGCCGTCACCCTGCCGACCCTGTATCGTTGCAGCGCGAGCAGCCCCACCGCGATGACGATGGCGGCCAGCGAAAAGAGCGAGACGTTCTGGAACGGCACGACGGTTCCGATGCCGAGCAGCCCGAACGCGAGCCGCTGCCACAGCCCGAGCGGGCGCAGGAACCAGCCGATCGTCATCGCCGACAGCGCTACGGTCGCCGCGAACGTGAGCACCACCGCCGTCACGCTGTCGCCGCTCGCGCCAATTAAGAGCAGGCCCGGACGCCAGAAGAAGATCAGCGGAATGATCAGCACCGGGATGCCGAGCAGTGCCGCCTGCCAGCCCGTAGCGTTCGGCGGCGTATCCGCGATGCCTGCCGCCGCGTAGGCCGCGAGCGCAACCGGCGGCGTGATCATCGACAGGATGGCGAAGTAGAACACGAACATGTGTGCCACGAGCGGCTCGACCCCGGCGGCGATCAGCGCGGGCGCGAGCAGCACCGCCCCCATGATATACGCCGACGTCGTCGGCATGCCGCAACCGAGGACGAGCGTCGCCACCATCGCGAGCAGGACGATTGCGACGGTGGACCCGGCCGCGACATCGACGACGAACCCCGTGAATTTGGTGCCGAGGCCCGTGAACGCGATCACGCCGACGATGATCCCGGCGAGCGCGCAAGGCAACGCGACCGGCACGCTGCGCTGGGCGGCGAGCGACAGGCTTTGCACGAGCACGAGCAGGTTCCGGCGTGTCGTCCGGCGCAGCGTGCCGACGACGATCGTCGCGGCGATCGCCTGCAGGCAGGCGTCGGCGATCCCATATCCGCCGACGATCAGGATCGTGAGCCAGACCAGCGGCAGAAGCAGGTGTCCGCGGTCGCCGAGGGTGCGCCGCACCTCGGGGACCTCGTGGGCCGCGAGCGTGCCGAGCTTGTCCCGCCGCGCCTTGAAGTCGACGGCGAGGAACAGCGCGAGGTAATAGAAGAGCGCCGGCACCACCGCGGCGACGATCACCGCGCTGTAGGGGATGCGCAGGAAATCCGCCATCACGAACGCACCCGCGCCCATCACCGGCGGCATCAACTGCCCCCCCGTCGAGCCCACCGCCTCGACGGCGGCCGCGAAGCGCGGCGGGTAGCCGGCACGCTTCATCAGCGGAATGGTGAAGATGCCGATCGCCATCACGTTGGCGACCGCGCTGCCCGAGACGGTGCCCATCATCGCGGAGCCGACGATCGCCGCCTTCGCCGGCCCGCCGGTGCTGCGTCCCGTGAGCGCGAGTGCGAGCTCGATGATCATCCTGCCCCCGCCGTACGCCTCGAACACCGCGGCGAAGAGGATGAAATAGAACACCACCCGCACCGAGACGCCGGTCGGAATGCCGAACAGCCCGTTCAGCGTCAGGAACTGCTGATCGATGAAGAGACCGCCACCTTGCTGGTTGTGCCCGAACGGCGCCGGTAGCAGCCAGCCGAAGAGCTGGTAGGCGACGAACGCGATGGCGACGACGCACATCCCCCACCCCAGGACGCGCCGCGACGCTTCGACGAGCAGGAGCATGAGCGCGATCGCGCACGCGTAATCGGAGATGAGAACGGGGTCGAGCCCCGAAATGCGAAAGACGATCCGATGTGCGTCGGCGGCCACGTAGATCGCCGGCACGAGCGCGACGATCGCGAGCACGCGATTCAGCCAATGAAGGGCGGCGGAGGGCGACTTCTCGCCGCTCGCGAGCAGCGCGAGCGCGACCGCGAACGAAACGTGGCCGGCGTACTGGACGATCAAATCGATGTCGCTCGCCCACCAGATCGCGACCTGGAAGACCGTCCACGCCAGCGCGAGCAGCGGCACGGGCCGAACGAGCTCGCGCCAGCGCGAGACCTCCTGCGCGTCGAGCTCGCCTTCGCGGTCGCGCACCGTCGACGTCATGCGGCTGCCCTGCCGCGCGGCGTTACTTGAGCCAGCCGCGCTCGCGGTAATAGCGCGCCGCGCCGGGGTGCAGCGGCAGGTTGACGTTCTCGGGACGCCACGCCTCGTCCGGCTTGAAGTCCTTGAGCGCCTTGGTCGCCGCGACCAGCTGCTCGGTGTGCTCGCACACGGCCTTGGTGATGTCGTAGGCGAGCCACTCGGGCAGGTCGTCGCGCGCGATCAGCGCGGTGACGGTCGAGGGAAGCGTGATGTCGCGATCCTGACCGCGAAACGAGCCCTTGGGCAATACGGCGGTGCCGAAACCGTACTTTGCCCGCATTTCCTCGAGCAGCTTCTGCGACGGCTGCAGGAAGGTGACGTCGTGCACTTGCGTGATCTGCGTGGTCAGCGGATGCCCGACGGTGATGATGTTCACGAACGCGTCGGCGCGCCCGCTCGTGATGTCGTCGCGAATGACGGATGCCGGGACGAGATTCATGCTCCCGCCGCGCTTCTTGAGCTCGTCCGGACCGGCCCCGGCAAGCTCGAGCTCCAGGCGTCCCGCGTACGTCGCGATGCTGCCGGGCGGATTGAGGTCGACGCGCGCGTTCGGCTTGTCCTTCGTGAAATACGTCTCGAGGTCGGGCGCCACGTTCTTTCCCGACGCGATCACCGCGAGGTAATAGACGTCCAGCCCGCCGACCAGTCCGCGCAGGTGGGGCATCGGCTTGTCGTATGCGACATTGCCCTCGGCCGCCCACCGATTGGCAAGCGCGTGGCTGAAGCCGATCGTCGCCTTGCCCTCCTCGACGAGGCGGGTGTTCGCGCTGCCGCCGCCCAGCGGCGGCGTGTCGATCGTCGAGCCGCTGGGCAACACCGAGTTCAGGATGCGCCCCAGGGTGACGGAGTAGACGTACCAGCTCGATCCGACCTGGAACGATGCGATCGTCATCTTCACCGGCTCCTTCGCAGCCTCCGCGGCGAACGCCGCGGCTGCCGCCAGCCACAGCGCGAGGACCGCGCCCGTCATGCCGATGCCCCTCGATGCCTTCGTCATGCTCGTCTCCTCCGTTCATTACCTGAATAGGGTGCGAGGCGGCGGCGCTTCGCCGTCGCGGCGTACGCAACCGCTCCCGGCCGATCATAGCGTGCCCGACAACCGCCCGGGGACGAGTCCGGGATCACTCCCGGCTCGCCGTCATCGCCGCACGCGCTCGTCGAGCAACCCTCCCCGAACGCGACCGCTACGGGTCAGTCAGCTCGTCCCACGGAGGGGCGGGCACGTGTGGCGGCCCCGCGCGCTCGCGCGCGAGTGCCTGCAACGCCTTGCGGTCGACCTTGTTCGTCGAAGCGAGCGGCAGACGCTCGACGAACCATACGAAGCGCGGGTGCTCGTACGCCGGCCCGATGGCGAGCGCGTATTGCTTCACGTCGTCCTCGGTGAGCTCGGCGCCTTCGCGCACCACGCAAAATGCGACCGGTTTGGTGCCCTTGATCTCGTCGTCGATGGGCACGACGCACGCCTGGACGATGTCGGGATGCGCCTCGAGGCGCTTCTCGATCTCGCCGGGGTAGATGTTCTCGCCGCCGGATACGAACATATCGTCGACCCGCCCGACGAAGTAATGGAAGCCGTGCTCGTCGCGGCGGAACACGTCGCCGGTGACGTAGAAGCCGTCCTCGGTGAACGGCGGGACCAGCTCGGGCCGATTGTGGTAGCCGGACATGACCGCCGGACATTTGAGCTGCAGGACGCCCTGCACCGCGTTGCGGTCGTCACCGTCGACGAGCCGCAGCTGCACGCGTGGGTGCGGATAGCCGACCGAAAGTACGGGTTGCGCGATTCCGGCCGGATGCGGCCCGAAGACGACCGGCCCGCCTTCCGTCGTGCCATACGCGTTGCTGACGCGCGCATGCGGCATCGCCTTGGCGATCGCCGCGACGAGGTTGGGGCCGACCGGCGCCGACCCCATCCGCAGGAACTCGACGGACGAGAGATCGGTCCGCGCGAGCAGCGCCGTCTCGCGCAGCATCATCGCGATCATTGGCGGGACGGCCGTGAGCCACGTGCAGCGGTACTCCTCGATGGCGCGAAGGTACGCGGCCGCGGAGAACTGCGGCAGCAGCACGATCGTCGCATGCGCCGCGCAGGCGAGCTTGGCGAGCGCGAGCGCGTTCATGTGGTAGAGCGGGGCCGCGATCAGGTAGCGGTGCCGCGCGAGATCCTGCCCGGCGAGGCGCACCTCGACCACCCACAGATGACTCCGGTGCGAGAGAACGACGCCCTTCGGCCGGCCGGTCGAGCCCGACGTGTAGAGGATCATCGCCGCCTCGCCGGGACGAGGCTCGATCGCCGTGAACGGGCCCGGATCGAGGAAGGCGTCGAAACCCGACGCGCCCACCGCATCCAATTCGACGACGGGGACATCGTCCGGGCACTGCGCCCGCCGCGCGCGATCGCAAAACAGCAGGCGCGCGCCCGCGTCGCGGACGACGAACCCGATGAGGTCGGGCGGGAACCGGTGATTGACCGGCACGGCGACGAGTCCCGCGCGCATCGCGCCGTAGTAGGCGGCGAGGTATTCGGCGCGATTGGCCGACAGGATCGCGACCCGGTCTCCCCGCGAAAGGCCGCGCGCGAGGAGCGCGCGGGCGACGCCGCTTGCGAGTGCGTCGAGTGCGCCGAACGTGTACTCGCGCGGCCCCGCCTCCCCGCCGAGGTCGATCAGCGCGACCTTGGACGGGTCGCGGCTGCGATCGACGAGGTCGCCCAGGTTGTAGGGACGATTCATCCGATGCGATTGGCCGCAGGCGCGCTATTCGACGAACTCGAGCACGGTGTTGTACGCGCTCGCGGCGCCGAGGGTGATGCGGCGGGCCGGCCGACCCTGCACGTCGAACGCCTCGGATGCCGCGGCGAGGCATTCACGCACGCGCGCGAGGGCCGACGTGCGCAGGGCAAGCGCGCCCATGAACGCGTCGCGTCCGCCCGGGTCGGCCGCGCATGCGCCGTAACGCGCCTGGTATGCGCCCGGCGTGACGAGGCGAACGGTGCATGCGCGAAACGCGAGCTCGATCTCGTCGCTCGCGCGCGGCCGCGGCGCTGCGCCGGTGATCTCGGCGTAGCGGGCCGCCTCGCGCGCGGGCTCGGGCAGGACGAGCGTGAACTCGGCGAGGCCGTGCACGCCGTTGCGATGGCGCTGCCATTCGCGTCGCCAGACGAGGTGCGGCGTCTCGTGCTCGCAGAAGTACACGCGGCCGCCCTGGGCGTAACCGGGCGCAAGGCGCACCGTCCGGAACGACGCGCGCTGCACGATGCCATCGAGCGTCACCGGACGATCGAAGGCGACGACGGGCTCCATGGGCACGCCGCGCGCGGCGAGCCGGTCGTGAAGCCGTGCGGCATCGGCGGTGGCGAACACGAGGCCATTGAGCCCGACGGGGCTCTCGGCGATTTCTCGCCGCACCCGCGCGGCGCGCACCGGCAGGCCGACGAGTTCGAGGTAATCCGCGTCGAACACCATCAGGTGATTGATGGAGCCGAGCGAGTGGTAACCGCGCTCCGTCAACGTGAACCCGAGCGCGCCGAAGCGCTCGACCGCGCGATCCATGTCGTCGCGCACGTTGATGACCGCGTGATCCACGGCCTGCGCGAAGGATGCGGGCGCTATCACGCCTTCGGCGGGGCGGTGAAATACACGCCGCGCCCGCTCGCGACCAGCGCGCCGTCCCGGTCGAACACCTGCGCCTCCGCCACCGCGTACTGGCCGCCCCACTTCACGAGCTTGCCGCGTGCCACGAGGTCGCCCGGCATCGCCGCACGGTGATAGTCGATTCGCATGTCGATGGTGGGGACGCCGCGGCCGGTGCGCGACACGAGCGCCCAGTCGGCGGTGAGATCGATCAACGCGGCGAGAATGCCGCCGTGCGTGTACCCGCGATCGGGATTGACGACCCACTCCTCGCGCCACTTCGCCTTGACCTCGATCTCGCCGTCGCCGACCGACACGACCTCGAGGCCGAGCCAGCGGTGAAACGGGCCGCGCGTGATCAGGGCCTGCACCTGCGCGACGCCCGGCGCTTGCTCGCTCATCCGTTCCTCCTTCCTGGTTGTCGCACGCGACGCCCGCGCGCCGCGTCGGCGTCGTCAGGGCGTGACGACGACCTTGCCGAGCACCTCACGGTCCTGGATCAGCCGCAGCCCCTCGCGCGCCTGCTCGAGCGGCAGGATCCGGTCGATCACCGGCTTGATCCGGCCCTCGGCGATCAGCGCCATCAGCGCCGTCAGGTTGTCGTCGTAGAAGCTGTTCGAGCCAATCACCTGCAATTCGAAGCTCCAGATGTAGCGCAGGTCTTCCTTGGGATCGTGGCCGGCGGTCGCGCCACAGACGAGCAGCTTGCCTCCACGCTTGAGACACCTGAGCGACGGCAGCCACGTATCGCCGCCGGTGAAGTTGACGACGGCGTCGACGCCGCCCTCGTAGCTACGGCGTTGCGGCTTGCCGTACTTCTCGATCGCCCACTTCGAGAAATCCACCGTCCGGTAGTCGATCACGTGATCGGCGCCGAGGTTCGCCAGCCGCTGCATCTTCTCCTCGCCGCCCGCGCACGCGATCACTTCCGCGCCGAGCATCTTCGCGAGCAGTATGCAGCCGGTGCCCACGCCGCCGCTCGCGCCCAGCACGAGCACGCGGTCGCCGGCCTTGACCGTCTTGTGGGTGACCAGCATCCGGTGCGCGGTGCCGTACGCGACCGGCAGCGACGCAGCGTCCTCGAAGCTCACGTTGTCGGGCATGCGGAGCAACTGGTCGGCGCCGACGCAGCAATACTCGGCCATCCCGCCGTCGAGCATCTCGCCCATCAAACCTTTCCTGCGGTTCAACGGATTGACGAGGACCCGTTCGCCGATGCTCCAGCCGTGCACACCCTCGCCGATCGCCGAGATTTCGCCGGCCATGTCGAGGCCGATGATCACCGGCAGCGGCACCTTGATGCCCGGCATCCCGCGCACCGTGAAGACGTCGTGGTAGTTGAACGACGACGCGCGCACGCGGATGACCACGTGCCCGCCGGCCGGCTCGGGACGCGGGTAGTCGTCGACGACGGCGAGCTCGTCGAGCCCGCCATGCTGCCTGAGGACCAGCGCCTTCATCGTCTTGCCTTCGCTCATCGTGCCGTTTCCAGGTGTCGATTCTCCACGGAGATCCCCCGATCTTATACGGCGAGCTGCGCCAGAAGCGCCTCGCGATGTGCAGCCACGGTCGCGTCGCCCTCGAAGACGACCTGTCCGCGGGCCATCGCGTAGCAGCGCGAGCAGACGTCGAGCGCGCGATGCACGTGCTGCTCGACGAGCAGAATCGAGATGCCCTCGGCGCGAAGCGACGCGATCAGCACGAAGATCTCGTCGACGACGAGGGGCGCGAGGCCCTCGGTCGGCTCGTCGATCAGAAGCAGCTTCGGCTCGCCGACCAGGACGCGGGCGATCGCGAGCATCTGCTGCTCCCCGCCCGACAGCGTCTTGCCCGCCTGCCGGCGCCGCTCGGCGAGGCGCGGAAAGCGCTCGTAGACGGACGCGAGACGCGCCGCGCTCGCCGACTTCGTGCGATGCGGCGCCTGCAGGAAGCCCAGTTGCAGGTTCTCGTCGACGGAGAGCCCGGGGAACACCCGGCGATCTTCCGGAACGAGGCCGATGCCGAGACGGCAGATGCGGTCGGGCGAAAGATCGTGCAGCGCGTTGCCGCCAAAGGCGATGGCGCCGCGCGACGGCGCGAGCCAGCCGGCGATGGTCTTGATGAGCGTCGTCTTGCCGACGCCGTTGCGCCCGAACAGGCCGACGACCTCGCCCTGCCCGACGCGCAGCGTCACCCCGTGCAGGACGTGGCTGAGCCCGTAGTGGACGTGAACGTCGCGCACGTCAAGCACTTCGGGCCTCGCCGAAATAGGCCGCCTGCACGCTCGGGTTCGCCCGGATCGCCGCCGGCGCGCCCTCCGCGAGCTTCATGCCCTGATGCATGACGATCACGTGGTGGGAGAGATTCATGACGAGCTCCACGTCGTGCTCGATCAGCAGGATCGCGAGCTCGCCTTCGAGCGACCGGATCAACGCCGCGGTCTCGGCCGTGTCGGCGTGTGACATGCCCTGCGTCGGCTCGTCGAGGAGCAGCAGGTCCGGCTCCGTCGCGAGCGCAAGGGCGATTTCGAGCCGCCGCTGCTCGCCGTGCGACAGCGCGCCGGCGGGATGCGTCGCCTTGTGCGCCAGGTCGAAGCGCGCGGCCAGCGCCTCGGCCCGGCGCAACGCGTTGGCGCTGCGCGCCGTCGGCAACAGTGCGCGCCACCCCGGCTCGAGCCGTTGCGTCGCGAGCCGCAGGTTCTCGAACACGGGCAGATCGAAGAAGACGTTGGTGATCTGGAACGAGCGCGCGAGCCCCGCGCCGAGCAGCCGATCCGGGGAATGGCCGGTGACGTCGGCGCCGCGGAGCAGGACGTGCCCGCGATCGGGCCGGATCGCGCCGCTGACGAGATTGAAGAGCGTGCTCTTGCCGGCGCCGTTTGGGCCGATGATCGACGTGATCCGCCCCGGCGCGATCGCGAAGCTGACGCGATCGACCGCCTGCAAGGCGCCGAAGCGCACCGAGAGATCGCGCACTTCGAGGAGTGGCGCCGTCGCGCCGGTCATGGGCGCACCGCTGCGCCGCGCAGGGCCAGGCGCCGCTCGAGCGACGGCGCGAACGCGCCGATCAGCCCGCGTGGGAAGAAGATCACGGCGAGAACGAACAGCGTGCCGATCACGATCAGGTGGTGCGTCGTATAGGAGCCGATGATCGACTTGAAGACGACGATCAGCGCGCTGCCGTACAAGGGGCCGATCAGCGTACCCATGCCGCCGATGATCACGGTGATGACCGCGTTGCCGGAAACCTCGAAATACAGGAGCTCCGGCGAGACGAACCCGCGGAGCATCGGATAGAGCGCCCCGGACAGCGCGGCGACGTCGGCGGCCACGACGAACGCCAGCATCTTCACCCGCCCGACCGGATAGCCGAGAAAAGGCACGCGGTCCTCGTTGCTGCGGATCGCCGCGAGCACGCGTCCGCCGGGCGTGCGCGCGAGATAGGCGCACAGGAAATACAGCGCCATGATGAAGGCGAGGCAGAACAGGAAGAACGCGGCGGGCTTCGCGGCGTCGACGTGCACCAGTCCGAGATCGATGCGGATGACGGGGATGCCGATGATGCCGTCGGAGGCGCCGAGCGCCGGCGTGTTGAAGACGACCTTCGCGACGACCTGCGCGAGCCCGAAGGTGATCAACGCGAAATACACGCCACGTGCCCGCGTCGCGATCACCGCGGCGACGAAGCCGACGACGGTGCTGGCGGCGAGCGTCACCGCCATCGCCAGCCAGAACGACGGCAGCACGTTCTTCAGCACCAGCGCCGAAACGTAGGCGCCGAGGCCGAAGAAGAGCGCCTGCCCGAGCGACAGCATTCCCGCGTACCCGAGGAGGATGTCGACCGACAGCGCGAGGCCGCCGAAGATCAGGGCCTCGGTCGCGAGCCGGAAGAAGAACACGTCGTTGCGCCACGCGGCGACGACAGCGAACGCGATGCCGAGCGCGACGAACGCGAGCGCGAAGCGGGCGAGCGTGCGACGACGGGCCTCCTCGCTCTGCCGGACCGCGGCGATCACCGCGCCGGCGTCAGTCATGGCCGAGCTTGCCGAACAGCCCCTGCGGCCGCCACATCAGGACGAGCACCATCACGCCGAAGAGCAGCGGCTCGGTCCACACGGGCGAGATATACAGGCTGGCGAGCGCCTGGATCTGCATGAGCACGAGGCCCGCGACGACCGCGCCCTTGATGCTGCCCATGCCGCCGACGATGACGACGGTGAAGGCGAGCAGGATGAAATCCTTGCCCATCGTCGGAAAGACCGAATAGATCGGCGCGAGCAGCACGCCGGCGAGCCCGGCGAGCCCGGTCCCGAACGCGAACGTGGCCGAGTAGACGCGGGCGACCGGCACGCCGAGCGACGACGCCATCTCCCGGTCGTGCGCCGCGGCGCGCACCATCGCGCCGATCCGCGTGCGGAAGACCACCATCCACACCGCGGCGATGATTGCCGCGCCGACCGCCATCATGAACAACCGGTAATTCGGAAAGTACATGCCGAACACGTCGGCCGCCCCGCCGATCGGGGTCTCGACGCGCAGCGTGTTCGGCCCGAAAGCCAGACGGAACGCGTCCTCGAGCACGACGCCGAGGCCGAAGGTTAGGAGCAGCGTCAGCACGTGCCGGTCCTTCCCGTCGAACACGCGCTGGATCAGCCCGCGCTCGACGACGTAGCCGAGGGGCAGCATCAGCAACGGCACCACGATCAGGCACAGCCAAAAGCTCACGCCGGCCGCGAGCAGCGTCACGGCGAGGTACGCGCCGAACGCGTAGAACTCGCCGTGCGCCATGTTGATGACGTCGAGCAGGCCGAAGATGATCGTGAGCCCGAGTGCCATCAGGATCACCGCGACGCCGATCGACAGGCCATTGACGATCTGCGGCGCGAAGATGAACTGCAGCGCGTCGAGCACGCCGTGCACGCTCGCTCCCCGAGGGCCGGTCTACGCGCGCCGACTCGCGCCGATCAGAACCGCTTGCACTCGTCCGGGCCGATGGCGGCGGCACCCGGCACCTTGCTGACGATCTTGAACTCGCCGCCGGTCAGCTTGACCGCGTACATGTCCTGGATCGCCTGGTGGTCGCCGGCGCGCATCTTCTTCGTGCCCTGCGGCGTCTTCCATTCGAGATCGGCCATCGCGGCGCGCACCTTGTCGGTATCGGCTGTGCCCGCTTTTTCCACCGCGGCCTTGTAGAAATACAGCACGCCATAGGAATCGGCGCCGTAGAGGTCGGGCAGCGTCTTGTTCGCGGCCTCGAAGGCCTTCACGAACTGCTTGTTCTCGGGCGTGTCGATTTCCGGCGAATACCCCACGCCGGTCACGAAGCCTTCGGCCGCCTTCTTGATCGCGCCCATGTTCTGCGAGGTGACGGTGCCCGAGGCGCCGACGACCTGCAGCCCGCCCTTCAGCAGGCCGTACTCGTCGAGCTGCGAGAACAGGCGCACGGTGTCGTTGCCGGCGACAGACGTATAGAGCACGTCGGGCCGCGCCGCACGGATCTGCCCGAAGAACGGCGAATAGTCCTTGTTGCCGAGCGGTGCGAAGACCTCGCCGACGCTGGCGGCCCCTTTTTGCTCGGCGGCGGCCTTGAACGCGGCCACCGTGCTGCGCCCCATCTCGTAGTCGGGACCGAGGAAGAACACCCGCGCCTTGGGCTTCGCCTTGACGAGCCACTCGGCAAGCGCCGCCGACTGCTGGCCGGCCTTGGCGTTGACGCGATAGACGTTGGGCGAGCACTTGTCGCCGGTGATCGAGTCGGCGAACGACACGGTCGTCGCCATCAGGCGGCCGTTGCGCTCGGCGACCTGGCCCACCGCGAGCGTCGAGCCGGAGTTCACCGTCCCGGTCAGGAAGTCCACCTTGTCGACCTGGAAGAGCTTCTCGGCCTTTTGCGTCGCCACCGCGGGATTCGCTTCCTCGTCCTCGTAGATGAGCTGCAGCGGGCGGCCGAGAATGCCGCCGGCCGCATTGATCTCCTTGGCCGCGAGCTCGAGGCCCCATTTCACCTGCTGACCGATCGGCGCGTACGTGCCCGAGAGCGGCGTGTCGACGCCGATCTTGATGGGATTGCCCTGTGCGAGCAGCGAGGCACTGGCGCCGATGGCCATGGCTGCAACCAACGTCGTGATCGCGGTTTTGCGTGGCATGTGCTCCTCCTCCTGTTTGGACGGTGACGACTGCGACAACGAGGAATGTCGATGCGGGGCTTTATCGCGACGCGCGCGATCGTCTCAGCTTCCCCGAAATTGCGCCTTGCGTTTCTCAGTGAACGCCTGCACGCCTTCGCGGAAATCGTCCGAGGTGCGAAGCCGGCTGTAGCAATGGCCCTCCATCTCGATGGCGACCGCAAGCGGCGCGTTCTCGGCGTCGTTCAAGAGGCGCTTCGCGGTGCGCTGCGCGAGCGGTGAGAACGCGCGCAGCTCCTCGACGAGCGCATCGGTCGCCTTCTCGAGCTCGGCGTCGGCGACGCACTGCACGACGATCCCCCACGCGAACGCCTCGCGCGCGTCGATGCGGCGCGAGCGCAGCACCATGTCCTTCGTGCGGGCGATACCGATCATCTTCTGCAGCCGCGCGGAGCCGCCCGATCCGGGGATCTGCCCGAGCTTCTGCTCCGGCAGGGCGTAGAGCGTCGTCTCCGACGCGATGCGAAAATCGCAGGCGAGCGAGAGCTCGAAGCCGACGCCGAACGTGTAGCCGCGATTGGCGGCGATCACCGGCTTCGCGCAGCGCTCGGGGGCCGCCACGTTCCACGCGAGCTGCGAGACCTGCTCCGGCGAGGCGGCGAGGAAGCCCGCGATGTCGCCGCCGCTCGAGAAGTGTGGGCCGGCGCTGCGCAGCACGATCACGCGCACACGCGCGTCGGCATCGAGCGCCTCGAACGCCGCGCGCAGCTGATCGCGCTCCGCCATGCCGACGACGTTGAGCGGTGGCCGGTCCAGCACGATGTCGGCGCGCTCGCGCGTCGCGTCCACTTCGATGCGAAAGCCGTCGGGTTGGTCGAGCAGCCGCCCGGCCGGGTGCACGAGTCCGGTCACGAATGTTCCCTCGCAGAATTGGGTCAGGTATTCGGTTCCCGTTGGTACTCGCCTGCGACGAGCTTGCGGCGCAGGATCTTGCCCACCGGCGACTTGGGAATCTCGCGCACGAAGACGTACTCGCGCGGCCGCTTGTAGTTCGCGAGCTGCGATGCCCGGCAATGCGCATCCAGCGCCTCTCCGTCGATCGACGCCTTGCGCTTGACGAAGGCGACGACGCGCTGCCCCCAACGCTCGTCGGGCAACCCCGCGACGGCGACCTCGTCGACGCCGGCGTGCAGCGACAGCACCGACTCAATGTCGACGGGCGAGATGTTCTCGCCGCCGCTGATGATCATGTCGTCGACGCGCCCCGTGACGAACAGGTCGCCCCGCGCGTCGACGTAGCCGGTGTCGCCCGAGAAGTACCAGCCGTCGCGAATGGCCTTCGCGTCGGCCTCGGGACGCCGCCAGTAGCCGTCGAATGCCTCGTCGCTCGTGACGTCGGCGATGATCTGTCCCTCCTCGCGGACGACGGCGATGTCGTCTGGCGAGCGCGCGGCGAGCTTGACGACGCGAATGCGCTGGTTGATGCCGGCCTTGCCCGCGCTCCCCGGCTTCGCGGCCGCGTTCGGCTCGATGGTGAACGTGTAGATCTCCGACGAGCCGTAGTGGTTGACGAAGAGCTCGGGCCGGAAGGCGGCGTCCACGCGCGCCAGCAGGCCATCGGACATCGGGGCGCCGGCGAAGCCCAGCTTGCGCACCGACGAGACGTTGGTGGCGGCGAAGCGGGGATGCGACAGCAGGTCGTGGTAGAGCGTGGGGACGAGGTAGAGATTGCTGACGCGCGCGGCTTCGATGATCGCGAGGGCGCGTGCCGCGTCGAAGCGCGGCAGGCACGCGAAGCAGCCGTCGACGAGCGCCATCGCGAGGAGCGAGCGCACCCCCATCGTGTGGTAGAGCGGCATCACGCCGAGCGTCACTTCGCCGCGCGCGTAGAAGTTCTGGGCGACGTGCGCGACGGCGGCGGCACGTTCCTGCCGATGGCGCCGCGGCACGCCCTTCGGCCGGCCGGTGGTGCCGGACGTGTAAAGCATGACCGACGTGTCGTCGGCCTGCGCCATGGGTCCGCTGCCATGCGGTGCGGCGTCGAGCATGGCGGCGAAAACATGCGCGCCGGTGTCGGCCGGCGCGTCGCCGACGGCGATGCGCACGACGCTCCCGGCCAGCGGCGCGCCGCGCACCGCGGCCGCCGTCAACTCTTCGTAGGCGATCGCCCGCGCGTCGGCGTCGTGCAGGCAGTAATCGATGTCGTCGCTGGTCGCGCGCCAGTTGAGGGGCGTGATGATGACGCCGAGCATCTGGCAAGCCCAATGCAGCGTCGCCGCCTCGAAGCGGTTCGCCAGCGCCGTGACGAGATGATCGCCGCGCGCGAGGCCGAGGCTCGCGAGCGCGCCGGCAACGCGCTCGATGCGGTCGAGCCATTGCGCGTACGTGAGCCGCACCTCGCCGTCGACGATCGCCGGCGACTGCGGATTGCGCTCGACGCTCGCGAGAAGCGTTCGCCCCAGGTCAAACATGGCCCTCCTCCTGCCGCCTTCCATCGCGGGAGCCCGCCGCGTCGAGTATCGCGCGCACGATGGGCGTATAGCCGGTGCATCGGCAAAGATGCCCGGAAAGCGTGTCGCGTACCTGCGCTTCGGTCGGGTTCGGCGTGCATTCGAGCAGGGCCGCGGCCGACATCAGGATGCCTGCGGTGCAGAAGCCGCATTGCAGTGCATGATGGCGGCGAAACGCGTCCTGCAGGCCGCAAAGGTCCTCGCCCTCGGCGAGTCCCTCCACGGTATCGACGCGCCGCCCGTCGACCTGCACGGCGAGCGTCAGGCACGCGCGCACCGCGAGCCCGTCCATGCGCACCGTGCACGCGCCGCACACGCCATGCTCGCAGCCGACGTGCGTGCCGGTCGCGCCGATCGTGTAGCGCAGGAAATCGGACAGCAGGACGCGCGACTCCGCGAGGCCGGCACGCGGCACCCCATTCAGCGTGAACGCGATCCGGTGGACGCCGTCGCGCGCGTAGCGCTTCACGGCTGCGCCTCCGTCTGCGCCTCGGCCAGCACCTGGCGTCCTAGCACACGCACGACGCGCCGACGATAGGACGCGGTGGCGTGCGCGTCATCCTGCGCGTCGAGCGACCATGCCAAATCGTTCAGGGCGTCGTCGATTTGCCCCTCGTCGATGCGCGGCCAGCGCCGCACGATCGGGCGATCGGCTACGCCGCCGACCGCAAACACCAGCCCGTCCGGCGTCGCGACGGCCGCGAGCCCGACCAGCGCGAAGTCGCCCTGCCGCAGCGCCACCTCGCGAAACGCATAGCCCGCGCCGCGCGCTCGCAGCGGCAATCGCACCTCGACTATCATCTCGTCCGCCGCGCAGTCGGTCTGCAGCATCCCCCGGAAAAAATCGCCCGCAGGCACGCGCCGCCGCGCGGCCGACGACGCGAGCACCACTTCGCCGTCGAGGGCGGCGAGTACGAGCGGCATCTCTGCGCTGGGGTCGGCGTGCGCGATCGAGCCGCAGACCGTGCCCTTGTTCTTCACCTGCACGTGCGAGATCCACGGCAGCGCACGGGCCGCGAGCGGCACCTGCGCGTGGAGGTCGGGAAGCGCCTCGAGCGCCGACTGCGTGGCGGCTGCGCCGATCGCAAGATGGCCATCGTCGGCGTGAATGTACGCGAGGCCGGGTACGCGCGAGATGTCGACCAGAATTTCCGGCTGCGCGAGGCGCATGTTGAGCATGGCGATCAGCGACTGGCCGCCGGCCAGGATTCGCGCCTCGCTGCCGTGCTCCGCGAGCAGCGCCTGCGCCTCCTCGGCGCTGTCGGCCCGCACGTAGTCGAAGCGCGCGGGCTTCACGCGACGCCCCGCATGAACGCGAGCAGGCGCTGCCACCACGACGCCTTGGGCAGCGCGCGAGCGCGCCGCGCGTCAGGTACGGCTGCCGGCGCGGCGGCGGCGATGCGGCCGAGCTCGCGGAACAGTTGCTGCAGCACGACCTTCGCGGCGCCTTCGAGCATCCGGCCGCCGACCGCCGCGAGCTTCCCGTTCACGCTGGTGCGGTACGCATAGTCGAGGCGGGTCCCGGTCGCGCTCGGCTGCAGCGTCACCGTGCCGCGGCCCTCGGCGGCGCCGAGCGCGCCGACGCCCTGCCCCGCGAGCACGAGCGAACGCGGCGGATCGAGCTCGGAGAGCGCGATGCGCGCATCGAAGCGCGTACGCACGAGGCCGATGCCGAGCGCGACGTCGCCGCGGTATTCGTGATCGCCGACGGCCGTCAGCGAGCGGCAGCCGGGAATGACCTGCGCGAGCGCCGCCGGGTCGAGCAGCACGCGGAACACCGCTTCGGGTGACGCGGGAATGTCGACGCTGCCGGCCGCCGCAAGGCCGGGCTCGCGCGAAGGCGCTGCGATGTCCGGTGGCGCACGAACGACGGGCGACGCCGCAGGTGGCGGGGGCTCGGAGGCGCCGAAGAGCGCGAGCACGCGCGGCGGCGTGAGCGGCAGCACCAGATCGCGCGTGTCGACCACCCCCTCCAGCGCGTCCGCCACGGCATTGGCGATGCACACCGGCGTCGACATGTTGTTGCCTTCGCCCAGGCCCTTCGCGCCGAGCGGCGTGACCGGCGACGGCGTTTCCATGTGGATGATCTGCGGCTCGGGCACCTCGCACGCGGTTGGCACGAGGTAATCGGCGAACGTACCCGACAGGAAGCTACCGTCCTCGCCGTAGCGCATCTCCTCGTAGAGCGCCGCGCCGACGCCCTGCGCGAAGCCGCCGCGCACCTGGCCGTCCGCGAGGGCGGGATTGAGCAGGCGCCCGGCGTCGTGCAGCGAGGCGTAGCGATCGATACGCACGCGCCCGGTATCGCGGTCGATCTCGACGCCGCAAACATCGAACACGAAGCTGTAGGCGGCCGACGTGTTGATGTGGTCGCCTTCGTCGGGCGCCGCCAGCACGTCGGGGGTCCACAGCACCGTCTCGCGCAGGCCCGGCGGCTGCGCCGGCGGCAACGTCGCCGGTGCCCAATGCGTCGCGCCGGCGACGCGGTGGAATGCGAGCGCGCGCTCGGGCACACCTTTCGCAAACACCTTGCCGCCCGCGAATTCGACGTCCTCGGCGGCGCAACGCAGTTGCGCGCCGGCGATCGCGGCGAGGCGCGCACGGACGTTCATCGCGGCGAGATGCGCAGTGCCCGCGACGGCGCCGGCGAAGCGGCTCGAGTAGTTGCCGGCGGCAATCGAGCCCGCGTCCTTCTGCGTGTCGTACTCGACGTTGACGACGATGTCGCCCGGGTACAGCCCGAGCGCGTCGGCGACGACCTGCGCCACGACCGTCGCGTGGCCCTGCCCCTGCGGCGTCGACTCGATCGTCACGACGACGCCGCCGAGCGCATCGATGTTGACCGTCGCGGCGGCGATCGCGCCGTTCTTGGGGCCGGCCTTCGCGCGTTCCTCGGGCGTCAGCACCGTCGAGATGTAGCCCATGTTGGAGATCGACGGCTCGACGACGGCCGCGAAGCCGATGCCGTAGAGCCGGCCCTCGCGCCGCACCTGCGCCTGCCGCGCACGCATCGCGGCGAGGTCCCCCTCGACGATCGCGCGCTCGACCGCCGCGGGGTAATCGCCGGAATCGATGAGCGCCCCCGCCGGCGCGCGATACGGCATGGCGGCGGCGGGAATGACGTTGCGCCGGTAGACGTCGACGGGATCCAGGTGCAGTTCGACCGCGATGCGCTGGACCAGCCGCTCGAGGGCGTAATACACCTGAGGGCCGCCGAAGCCGCGGTTCAGTCCCGCGGGCGTCTTGTTCGTCAGCACGACCCGGTTGCGCACGCGCAGGTTGCGCGCGCGGTATGCGCCCGTCAGGATCCCGTGCATCCGGTAAAGCGTCGCGGGCTCGGGGGCACGCAGGTACGCGCCGCAGTCCTCGATCTGGTCGTAGTCGAGCGCGTCGATGACGCCGTCCGCGCCGACCGCCGCGGCAATTCGCGTGACCCGGTTCGTGGCGCCCGAGGCCGCCTGCAGATGCTCGAGGCGATCCTCGACCCACTTGACCGGCCGGCCCACCTTGCGCGAGGAGAGGCACATCAGCGCGATGTACGGGAAGACGCCCTGCTTGATGCCGAAGCTGCCGCCCGAATCGCGCGGCATGCGCAACCGCAGCTTCGACGGGGGAACCTTCAGCGCGAGCGCCATGACCGGGTGCAATGCGAACGGCCCCTGGAAGTTCGACAGCACGTCGTAGCCGCCGCCGGCGAGATGCTCGGCCACGACGACGTAGCCTTCGATGGGCGTGCAGGCGTTGCGCGGGTAACGGATCGCGAGCCGGACGGTGTGCGCGGCGCGGGCGAACGCGGCCTCCGGTTCGCCGTAGCGGAACGCGCGATCGCTGACCGCGTTGCTGCCGACGCTCGCGTGGAGGACGGTCGCCTCGGGGCGCAGCGCGTACTCCGGATCGACGACCGCGGGCAGCGGCGCATACTCGACGTGGACGTGCTCGAGCGCATCCTCCGCGACGTAGCGATCGTCGGCGAGCACGACGGCGACGGGCTCGCCGACGTAGCGCACGCGCTCCTGCGCGAGGCACCAATGCTCCATCGGCTGCTTCACGCCGACCACGAAAGGCTGCGACCACGCACGCACATCCGCGCCGGTCAGCACCGCGTGCACGCCCGGGCGTGCGAGCGCACCCGCCGTGTCGATACCGACGACGTCCGCGTGCGCGTGCGGCGACCGGACGATTGCCGCATGCAGCGTGCCCGGCTTGGTGCCGAGATCGTCGGCGAACGCGCCGCGCCCGGTCAAAAGCCATGCGTCCTCGAGTCGCGTCAAGGATTGGCCGACGTAGTGCTCCATGCGGGAAATTCTAGGCGGTCGCCGTTCGCGAGGCCGGACTCGACGCAACTGGCCCATTCGTGCCGGGCGCGCATTCCGAAGATTCACCCGCCGCCGGTGCTACCGGGCATCGCGACCAGCAGCACGCTCGCGAGCGCCGCGATACCTTCCTCGCGTCCCGTAAATCCCAGCCGCTCCGTCGTCGTCGCCTTCACCGATACCTGCGATGGCTCGCATCCGAGATCCGTGGCGATGTTCTTGCGCATCGTCTCCACGTACGGCGCGAGCTTCGGCACCTGCGCAACGATCGTCGCGTCGACGTTGCCGATGTCGTAGCGCCGCACCGACGCCATCGTTGCCACTTCGCGCAGCAGCCGCC
>JBLMWW010000075.1:0-26654 GCA_050257435.1 Rudaea sp. | reverse complement strand
GCGCGCAGGGCCGCCCCCAAGCGCGAACCAGCCCCGTAGCGCGAAGCGCGCAGGGAAGCCCATTGCGCGCGCAGGGCCGCCCCCAAGCGCGAACCAGCCCCGTAGCGCGAAGCGCGCAGGGTTGTCCGGTGAGTGCGTCATGACCCGCAACCCGCAGCTCAATCGCAACGGGGAGCTCACGCACCTGCTCACGCTCGAAGGGCTGCCCGCCGACATCGTCACGCACATCCTGGACACCGCCGAGCCGTTCGTCTCGATCGCGGAGCGCGAGGTCAAGAAGGTGCCGCTCCTGCGCGGCAAGGCGATGTTCAACCTGTTCTTCGAGAACTCGACGCGCACGCGCACGACGTTCGAGATCGCCGCCAAGCGGCTCTCCGCCGACGTCATCAACCTCAACATCGGCGTCTCGTCGACGTCGAAGGGGGAGACGCTGCTCGACACCGTCGACAACCTCTGCGCGATGAACGCCGACCTGTTCGTCGTGCGGCATGCCCAGTCCGGCGCGCCGCACCTCATTGCGGCGCACCTGAATGCGACGGGGCGCTCGCACGTGCACGTGGTGAACGCCGGCGACGGACGGCACGCGCACCCCACGCAGGGCCTGCTCGATCTCTACACGATCCGGCACTACAAGCAGGACTTTCGCGGCCTCACGGTGGCGATCGTGGGCGACGTACTGCACTCGCGCGTCGCGCGCTCGCTTATCCACGGCCTCACGACGATGCAGACGCCGCAGGTGCGCGTCATCGCCCCGCGCACGCTGCTGCCCACGCGCGTGGAAGCGCTCGGCGTCACGGTGTACAACGACATGCGCGAGGGCCTGCGCGACGCGGACGTGGTCGTCATGTTGCGGCTGCAGAGCGAGCGGATGAAGGGCCCGCTGCTGCCGTCGGCGGGCGAGTACTTCAAGCACTACGGCCTGACGGGGGAAAAGCTCGCGCTCGCCAAGCCCGACGCGATCGTCATGCACCCCGGGCCCATGAATCGCGGCGTCGAGATCGACTCGCCGGTGGCCGACGGCGCACGCTCGGTGATCCTGCCGCAGGTCACGTTCGGCATTGCCGTGCGCATGGCGGTGCTGTCGATCGTCGCGTCCGCCTGAGTCAGCCGGAACCGTGAAGATCGCCATCCGCAACGGCCGCCTCGTCGATCCGGCGCAAGGGCTCGATCGCCGTGGCGATCTCTACGTCGACGACGGCGTCGTGGCCGGCGTCGGCGACGCTTCGCGCGAGTGGCGCGCCGACCGCGTCGTCGACGCGACCGGTTGCGTCGTCTGTCCCGGTTTCGTCGACCTCGCTGCGCGCCTGCGCGAGCCCGGGCTCGAGCACAAGGCGACGCTCGAATCCGAGCTCGCGGCCGCCACGGTCGGCGGCATCACCAGTCTCGCCTGCCCGCCCGATACCGACCCGCCGCTCGACGAGCCGGGGCTCGTGCAGATGCTGAAGCATCGCGCGCGCCTCCTCAGCCAGTCGCACGTCTATCCGGTGGGCGCGCTCACCGTCGGCCTCGCCGGCAAGACCCTGACGGAAATGGGCGAGCTGTCGGAGGCTGGCTGCGTCGCGTTCTCGCAAGCCGACGTCCCGCTGCAGGACACGCAGATACTGCTCCGCGCGCTCCAGTACGCCGGCACCTTCGGCCATCGCGTGTGGTTGCGGCCGCAGGATCACGCGCTCGCGCAAGGCGGCGTCGCGCACGACGGCGAAGTCGCCACGCGGCTCGGGCTGCCCGCCATTCCGGTCGCCGCCGAGACGCTCGCGCTCGCGAGGATCTTCGGCCTCGTGCGCGAGGCGCGGGTCGCCGTTCATCTGTGCCGGCTCTCCTCGGCGCAGGGCGTCGCCATGGTGCGCGAGGCGAAGGGCGAGGGACTGCCCGTCACGTGCGACGTCGGCGTCCACCACCTGCATCTTTGCGACGTCGACATCGGCTGGTTCGACCCGCAGGCGCACCTGATGCCGCCGCTGCGGAGCACGCACGATCGCGAGGCGCTCCGTGCGGGCGTCGTGGACGGGACGATCGACGCGATCTGCTCCGACCACACGCCCGTCGACGACGACGGCAAGCAGCTGCCGTTCGCGGAGGCCGAGGCCGGTGCGACCGGTCTCGAGCTGCTGCTGCCGCTGACGCTCAAGTGGGCGAGCGAGACGCAGGTGGCGCTCGCCGACGCGCTCGCGCGCATCACCACGCGCCCTGCTGAGATTCTGGGACTCGCCGCGCCGTCGCTGGCGCGCGGCGTTCACGCCGACATTTGCGTGTTCGACCCCGCCGCCGCGTGGACCGTGCATCGCGACGCACTGCGAAGCCAAGGCAAGAACACGCCGTTCCTCAACTACGAGGTGACGGGGCGGGTGCGGGCGACGGTGGTGGGGGGGCGGGTGGTGTACGAGCGGGAGGGGCTAGGGACTAGGGTTTAGGGTCTTGGGGGGCGGGCGTGCAACGCCATCGCCGAATGGCTCGCGACCGACATCGCGAGGCGAGCACGTATGCGTCGGCGCGATGCTCCCTGGCCCCTAATCCCTAACCGCTGTTTTCGGCACCCTCCCCATCAGATAGAACTCGTCGTTCGGCCGCATCGCGATCAGGTTCGCCATGCGGTTCGACAGCGCGAAGAACGCCGCGATCGCGCCGATGTCCCAGATGTCCTCGTCGGAGAATCCGTGCGCATGGAGCGCGGCGAAATCCGCGTCGTCGATCTCGACGCTGCGCACCGCCACCTTCATTGCGAACGCGAGCATCGCCTTCTGCCGCGGCGTGATGTCGGCCTTGCGATAGTTGACGGCGACCTGGTCGGCGACGAGGGGATTCCTAGCGTAGATGCGCAGGATTGCGCCGTGCGCGACGATGCAATAGAGGCAGTCGTTCGCGCCGGACGTCGCGACCACGATCATTTCACGCTCGGCCTTGGTGAGACCGCCCTCCTTGAGCATCAGCGCGTCGTGGTACGCGAAGAACGCACGGAACTCGTCCGGCCGGTGCGCGAGCGTGACGAAGACGTTGGGCACGAAGCCCGCCTTCTCCTGCACCTCGAGGATCCGCGCGCGGATGTCCTCGGGCAGGTCTTCGAGTTTCGGCACCGGATAACGGCTGATCGCTGCACCTTCCACGGTCTCTCCCGATCGTCGCCCGGCTCGGGGCGCCGCCTATTCTATTGCGATTGCAATTGAGAAAGACACCGACCAAGCCGGCCTCGCGCCTTGCGCACCGACGCGCAACGCCAAGGGAGGGCGAGTACGCCCGTGCCGGCGCTGCCGCGTCGACCTGAACGCCGCGGCGCGAGAGATGCGGCTTCGTGTCCGGGCAGCGGACGCCGGCGCGCCCGCGCGAGGACTTCAGGTGCCGGGCGGCACGTACCCGGCGGGCATCTCGGCGCCGCCTTCGAAGAAGTGCTTCTCCATCTGCTCGGCGAGCCACTTGCGCGCGCGCGGATCGGCGAGCGACAGCCGGTTCTCGTTCACCAGCATCGTCTGGTGGCGCAGCCACTGCGCCCATGCTTCCTTCGATACGTTCTCGTAGATGCGCTTGCCGAGCTCGCCGGGATACGGGGGAAAATCGAGCCCCTCCGCCTCGCGGCCGAGCTTCACGCATTTCACCATTCTCGCCATCGGATTTCCTCGCACGGCGGGAGCGCGGGCGTCGTGCCGCGCCTCCGCACTACAGATTCTTGACGTAGACCTGGGACTTCCGCTGGTAATTGTAGAGCGCCTGCTTTTCCTCGGGCAGGTTCGCGATCGATCCGCTGCGGAATCCGCGCTCCAGGAACCAGTGTGCGGTCTTGGTGGTGAGCACGAAGATCTGCGTGAGGCGCAGCTTGCGCGCCCGCTGCTCGATCTCGCTCATCAGGGCCTCGCCGTAGCCTTCGCGACGGAAGTCGGGATGGACGGCCAGCGCCGCGAGCTCGCCCACGCGCTGCGCCGGGAACGCGTAGAGCGCCGCACAGCCGATGATGTGGTTGTCGTACTCGGCCACGACGAACCGCTCGATCTCGCTCTCGAGCCGCTCGCGCGAGCGGCGCACCAGCACGCCCTGCTCCTCGAGCGGCTCGATGATCGCGAGGATGCCGCCGACGTCGTCGATCGTCGCGTTGCGGAGGTGCGCGAGCGGCGTCGCCGCGATCATCGTACCCACGCCGTCGCGCGTGAAGAGCTCGAGCAGGAGCGCGCCGTCGTGCTTGCGGCTGATGAGGTGCGCGCGTTTCACGCCGTTGTTGCAGGCGCGGATCGCGGCGGGCAGGTAGACGCGAATGTCCGGCGGCAGGCGCTCCGGCCGCGCGAGGAGCTTCTCCGCCTCCGTCGTCGAGAGGTCCGACAGGAGCTGGCGGCGGCCATTGCGCACGCCGTCGGCCTCGGTGAGGAAGATGAGCTTCGTCGCATCCATGCGCACCGCGCACTGCGTCGCGACTTCCTCGACGGTCAGGTTGAAGATCTCGCCGGTCGGCGAATAGCCGGTGGGCGAGATCAGCACGATGTCGCCGTCGTCGAGGCGCTGCTGGATCGCCTCGGTGTCGATGCGCCGCACCTCGCCCGTCAACTGCATGTCGACGCCGTCGACGATCCCCATCGGCTTGGCCGTCAGGTAATTGCCGCTCGACACCCGGTTGCGCGCGCCCGCCATCGGCGAATTGGCGAGCCCGAGCGAGAGCAGCGCCTCGATACGCGCGCGCACCTGACCCGCCGCCTCGAGCACGCAGTCCATCGCATCGTTGTCCGTGATGCGCACGCCGCGCGCGTACCGGCTCTCGATGTGCTGCGCGGCGAGAATCGCCTCGACCTGCGGCCGGCAGCCGTGCGCGACGATCAGCTTGATGCCGAGGCTGTGCAGGAGGTTGAGGTCGTGGACGACCCCCAGGAACGACTCGTCGGCGACGACCTCGCCGCCGAAGGCGATGACGAAGGTCTTGCCGCGAAAGGCGTGCACGTACGGCGCCGCGGCGCGGATCCAGTGCACGAACGCGCGCATCGTGGCCGAATTGACCGGCGGCGTTTCGTCGAGCGCGCGGGGCATTTGCGCGGGGATTGCCATGGGCGGCGCGATTATAATTGCAAAGCTCGCAGACGGCCCCATTTTCGCGTCGCGCGGCGCGCGAGTCGGCCCGGCCGCGGCATGCGTCGGCAGCGTCGCTGCGCCCGGGGATATCGGTGTCGGACACGTGCCGGACACGGTCGCGGCCCGAGTCGACGATATCAACGCGAGCGCGCTTCGCAGCGCGTGCGCCCATGCGGTCACTTCTCGACAACCTCAATCCCGAACAGCTCGCAGCGGTCACGCTCCCGCATGCGTCGGCCCTGATCCTCGCCGGCGCCGGCAGCGGCAAGACGCGTGTGCTGACCACGCGCGTCGCCTGGCTCATCGCCACCGGCCAGGCGACGCCCGGGTCCATCCTCGGCGTCACGTTCACGAACAAGGCCGCGAAGGAGATGCTGACGCGCCTGGCGGCGCTGACGCCGGTCAACCTGCGCGGGATGTGGGTCGGCACGTTCCACGGCCTGTGCAACCGCATGCTGCGCATGCATCACCGCGAAGCGGGGCTGCCGCAGCTCTTCCAGATCCTCGACTCGCAGGACCAGCTCGCGCTGATCAAGCGCCTGTATCGCGCGCACGGCATCGACGACGAGCGTTTCCCGCATCGCGAGCTGCAGGCGTTCATCGCGTCGGCGAAGGAGGAGGGCCGGCGGCCGAACGCGGTCGTGGCGGACAACGACCACGACCGCCGCCTGATCGAGCACTACGCGCTCTACGAAGCCATGTGTCAGCGCGAGCGCGTCGTCGATTTCGCCGAGCTCCTCCTGCGCTCCTACGAGCTCCTGACCGCGCACGAGGCGATACGCGAGCACTACCGGCGGCGTTTCGCGCATCTGCTCGTCGATGAGTTCCAGGACACGAACGTCCTCCAGTACCGGTGGCTGCGCGTGCTCACGGGGCCGCATGCGGCCGTGTTCGCCGTCGGCGACGACGACCAGTCGATCTACGCGTTTCGCGGGGCGAACGTCGCGAACATGCAGCATTTCGAGCGCGATTTCGCGCGCGCGGACGCGCCGGTGCGCCTCATCAAGCTCGAGCAGAACTACCGCTCGCACGGCTCTATCCTCGACGCCGCGAATGCGCTCATCAAGAACAACCCCACGCGGCTCGGTAAGAACCTCTGGACGAGCGAGGGCAGGGGCGAGCCGGTGCGCATCTTCAACGCGCCAAGCGACATCGACGAGGCGGCCTTCATCGTCGACGTCGTCAAGGGGCTTGCCGGCGACGGGCTCGCCCTCGACGAGATCGCGCTGCTCTATCGCAGCAACGCCCAATCGCGCGTGCTGGAGCACGCGCTTTTCAACGCCGCCTTGCCCTACCGGGTGTACGGCGGCATGCGCTTCTTCGAGCGCGCGGAGATCAAGCACGCGCTCGCGTACCTGCGGCTCCTCGCCGAGCCCGGCGACGACGGCGCGTTCCTGCGCATCGTGAACTTTCCGCCGCGCGGCATCGGCGCGCGCACGCTGGAGCAGCTGCAGGATGCGGCGACCGGGCAGGGCACGTCGCTGTGGCAGGCGGCGTGTGCGGGCGCCGTGAAGGGCAGGGCCGGCGCCGCGCTTGCCGCGTTCGTGCGGCTCGTCGAGGGCGCACGCGAGGCGACGCGCGCGCTGCCGCTCGCCGAGCAGGTGGCGCACGTCCTCCAGGCTTCGGGACTGCTCGCGCACTATCGTCAGGAGCGCGACGGCGCCGAGCGCGTGGAGAACCTCGAGGAGCTCGTGAACGCCGCCCAGAATTTCGTGCGCGAGGCGGATCTGGCGGTGGATGCGCCTTTCAGGAATGAGGGATCCGGGGACACGGATCAGGGATCAGGCATGAGCGATCCGGGGCTCCCAAGCGGGCCGGCGTCGCAGGACGCAGC
Source organism: Rudaea sp. (assembly GCA_050257435.1). Classification (GTDB taxonomy): domain Bacteria; phylum Pseudomonadota; class Gammaproteobacteria; order Burkholderiales; family Casimicrobiaceae; genus VBCG01. Next base: position 19,780 of record JBLMWW010000075.1, on the reverse strand, counting down.
GTCCGTCGTCGAAGGCGCAACGGATCCGTTGACCGCGTTCCTCGCGCATGCAGCGCTGGAAGCGGGCGAAACGCAGGCGGCCGAGGGCCGGCCGGCGCTCCAGCTGATGACGATTCACGCCGCCAAGGGGCTCGAGTTCCACACGGTGTTCATCACCGGACTCGAGGAAGGACTGTTCCCCCACGAGAACAGCCGCAACGAGCTGGGCGGGCTCGAGGAGGAGCGGCGCCTGATGTACGTCGCGGTGACGCGCGCGCGGCGGCGCCTCTATTTGTCGCTCGCGCAAAGCCGGATGCTGCACGGGCAGGTGCGCTACAGCATCGCGTCGCGATTCATCGACGAGATTCCGCGCGAGCTCACGCAATGGCTCTCGCCGCGCGCGCGCCGCGGCGCGTTCGGCGTCGATCGCGCGGAGTGGGGGAGCGGTGACGTCGCCGCGCCCGCGCGCGCCGGATTCCCGGCCGGTGGACCGGCGCCGACGCCGCCCGCGCCGGCGTGGCGCATCGGGCAGAGCGTGCGCCACGCGAAGTTCGGCCTCGGTGTCATCATCGACGCCGAGGGGCGCGGCAACGACGCGCGCGTCCAGGTGAATTTCCGCGACGCCGGCATCAAGTGGCTGGCGCTCGATTACGCGCGGCTCGAGGCGGCGTAAGCCGAGAGATCGGGGTCGGACTCGCAGAGACCGGGGTCAGACTCGAATCATTGACTCGCAGAGACCGGGGTCAACTCGAATCATTCGGCTGTTGCCGTATGATTCGAGTCCGACCCCGGTCTCTGCGAGTCTGACCCCGATCTCTCGTCGGCGTGGAACACGTCGCGGTAGCTCACGTAGTCCGAGATGTGCAGCGTCGCGACGAAGAACGCGACATACGGCAGCACGATCACCGCGGCGAGCGTGGCGTTGAGCGGCGGAGGCACAAATGCCGCGAGCATCGTCATGATCACCGTCGGCACGACGCCGCCCATGACGAACAGGCCCGCGCCGTAGCGCAGCGCGGCGCGCCAGTTGGCGACGGCGGCGCGCAGGCTCGTCGACAGCGCCGTGACGAGCGATGCGTCCTGGAACACGACGAGCGCCGGCGCCCACCAGAGCGCGAGCAGCGTCGGCAGCGCGCACAGCGCCCCGAACAGCATCGCCAATTGCACGCGCGGCGTCGCGAGCGTCTGCTGCACGTGGCGCGCAGCCGCGGCCGGATCGTCGTCCGCGGCGGGTGCAGCGCCGTAGAACAGGTCGAGGAGCGCACCGCCGTCGATCAGCGCGGTGGCGGCAAGCGCGATCGAAATGCCGGCGATGAACACGATGCCGAGCGGGAGGAGCGCCCCGACGTTCGCGCGGAAGCCGCGGGACAGCATGCGCAGCGCCGGCGTCCCGCCCCGTTCCTGTTCCCAGGCGGCGGCGAGGAAGGCGACGGACAGCAGGGGCTTGATGATCGGCGCGAGCAGCGTGCCGATCCACGGCACCAGCTCGACCAGCACCAGCACCGCGTAGTAGCCGAGCAGAAGGACGATCCAGGCCAGTCGATGCCGCGCGAACATCGCGTAGCTTTGAACGAGCCACGACGTGCCGCGGCGCGCCGCATGGCGCGTGAACGGAATTCCGGTCGCCACCGTGGCCATCGCGGCCGTCAGACTTCGAGCGGGCGCGCGGACGCGGCGACGCGCGCCCGCAGGATCCGCTCGAACGGCGCGGGATCGTGCGCGTGCGTGAGCTCCCCGGGACGCGGAAGGTGCAGGTCGTACAGGCGCGACACCCAGAAGCGCAGCGCCGCTGCGCGCAACAACGCCGGCCATTGCGCACGCTCGTCGTCGGTGAGCGGACGTACGGCGTGGTACGCGCGCACCATCGTCGTCAGGCGATCGGCATCGAGGGTCCCGTCGGGGTCGCCGCCCACGCACCAGTCGTTGACCGCGATCGCGAGGTCGTAGGCGAAGAAGTCGGTCGCCGCAAAGCCGAAGTCGATGATGCCGGTGACGTGCCCGCCGGCAAAGAGCACGTTGTCGCAGAAGAGGTCGCCGTGGATCGCGCCCTTCGGCAGCTTGACCTTGCCGAAGCCGGTCTGGAACTTGACCTCGGAGGCAAGCAGTTCGTTCTGCTCGGGGGTGACGAACGGCCGCACCGCGCGCGCCGCCTGGCGCCACCAGGCGGGCCCGCGACGATTGGTGAGCCGCGCGCGATAAGTCTGCGACGCGCAGTGCAGCCTTGCGAGCGCGTTGCCGACCGCGGCGCAGTGCGCGGGGCTCGGATCGTCGATCGGCGCGCCATCGATGCGGCGCACGAGCCCGGAAGGGCGTCCGTTCAAGAGCGAGAAGAAGGCGCCGGTTCGATCGGGGATCGGCGCGGGCACCTCGACGCCGGCACGCGCGAGGTGCGCCATCAGGTTCAGGTAGAACGGCAGGTCTTCGGCAGGCAGGCGCTCGTAGAGCGTCAGGACGAAGCGCCCGCGCTCGGTCGTGACGAAGTAGTTCGAGTTCTCGATGCCGGCGGCGATCGGCTGCAGTTCGACGAGTGCGCCGACGGTGTAGCGCGTGAGCCACGCGTCCAGGTCGTCGGTGGTGACGGCGGTGTAGACGGACATCGAGATGCGCGCCCGCCCGCTAGCGCGACGGGACGTGGGCGTGAATCAAGCGGGACGCGTCAACCGATCGCTGCGGCGCGCGCTACCGGGACGAGGCTTCGCGCGCTCGCGGCGGACCGCATCAGAACGAGAACAGCACCCACATCGGCACCTTGAGCGTGGAGTCGAGGCTGTCGCGCCGGATGTACGTGGCGCCGTTCGCGTCCGGGATGAGGTAGTAGGGCCGCCCGTGGCGCGGCGTCACGCGGACGTAGCGAAGCTCGCCGTGGACGCGCACTTCCTCGCGCACCTGGTCTTCGCTGCGCACGATCGTGACCTGTGGCTCGAGGTCCGCGTCGCTGACGACGTCGGGCGGCGGGGGAGGCGGCAGGGGCTGCGTATTCGCGGGTGCCTGCGCGAACGCAACGCCGCAAGCCATGGAGACCAATAACAGCAGGAGGGGACGGCGGACCATGGCGCTCGGAGAGCCGCGAGTGTGGGCGGCGAATGTGCCCATTCTAGCAAACGCGACCATCGCGGGGGCGCGAGTCAGCCTTCGCGCGCGTGGCTGGCGGCATCGTCGCGGGGCGGTGGGGAAGGCGCGCCACCGCGCTCCATTGCACGCTTTCTCAGCGAGGTGCTCACCGACTTGCGGTTTCTTCGCTGGGGCAGTGGGAAAGGCGTGATGCGCGGCAAACCGCCGCACACAGCCCGGTGCGGGGGAAACCTGCGGCAATCCTGCACGGACGTCGCCGCTGCCTCGCTCGGACGCATCACTTCGCATCACGATATGCTACACCGCGGCGGTGGACGCGTTGCGCGACGAGCCAGCCGCCGAGCGCCGCTCGCCGGCGCGGTCAGAGATTGAGCAGCTTCTCGCGCTCGTCGCGCGACGGCTGGAAGCCGCGGTGCTCGTAGAAGCTGAAGATCGCCTCGACGACGGCGTCGGGATCGTCGATCACGCGCATGAGATCGACGTCGTGCTCGCCGATCATCCCTTCGCCGATGACCTTGTCGCCGAGCCAGTCGAGGAAGCCCTGCCAGAACTGACCGCCGACCAGGATGATCGGGATCTTCCGGCTGCGGCCCGTCTGCACAAGCGTCAGGCACTCGGTCAATTCGTCGAGCGTGCCATAGCCGCCCGGCAGCACGACGTACGCCGACGCAAAGCGCACGAACATCATCTTGCGCGCGAAGAAATAGCGGAAGTTGAGGCTGATGTCCTGGTACTGGTTGCTCGCCTGCTCGGTGGGCAGCACGATGTTGAGACCCACCGCCGGCGCGCGTCCCGCGTGCGCGCCGTGATTCGCCGCCTCCATGAGCCCCGGGCCGCCGCCCGAGATCACCGAGAAGCCCGCATCCGAGAGCTTGCGCGCGATCGTGCGCGCGGTTTCGTAGAAGGGATGATCGCTCTTGATGCGCGCGCTGCCGAACATGCTGACCGCGGGACGCACGCCGTTCAGCCGGTCGGCCGCGAGCTGGAACTCTGCCATAATTCCCATCAACCGCCACGCCTCCTGCCCGTTCGTCGAATACAGCGACTGCGGGTCAATCAAGTCGGGAATCTTGTGGGTTTGTGACCGCATGGCAACGCTCGTCCTGGTGGATGGCTCGTCGTATCTGTACCGCGCATTCCACGCGTTGCCGGACCTCCGCACGTCGAAGGGGGAGCCGACCGGCGCGTTGCGCGGCGTGCTTTCGATGTTGCGCCGTTTGGTGATCGACGGCAAGCCGGACTACTTCGCCGTCGTCTTCGACGCACCGGGCAAGACGTTTCGCGACGCGCTGTACGCGGACTACAAGGCGAACCGCGCCGCGATGCCCGATGACCTCTCGCTGCAGATCGAGCCGTTGCACGCGCTCGTGCGCGCCCACGGGTGGCCGCTGCTGATGGTCGAGGGCGTCGAGGCGGACGACGTCATCGGCACCCTCGCGCGGCAGGCGAAGGCGGCGGGCGTCGAGACGATCATCTCGAGCTCCGACAAGGACCTCGCGCAGCTCGTCGAGCCGGGCGTGACGGTGGTCAACACGATGACCAACGAGCGGCTGGACAAGGAGGGCGTCGTCGCCAAGTTCGGCGTGCCTCCCGATCGGGTGCTCGATCTTCTCGCGCTCACCGGCGATGCGATCGACAACGTGCCCGGCGTCGCCAAGGTCGGCCCGAAGACCGCGGCCAAGTGGCTCGCACAATACGGAACGCTCGAGAACGTGATCGCGCACGCGGACGAGATCGGAGGCGTCGTCGGCGAGAACCTGCGGCGTGTGGTCGAATGGTTGCCGCAGGGCAAGCGGCTCTTGACGGTGAAGGTCGACTGCGACCTGCCGGTCGAGATCGCCGAGCTCACGCTCCACGAGCCGGCGTTCGATCGCCTGCGCGATCTGTACGACCGCTACGAATTCAAGGGCTGGCTGCGCGATCTCGGCCGTACGGACGTGAACGTCGAGATCGCGCCGAAGCCCGCACGCGATAACGACACCGCGCAACGAGCCGCCGAGGCGATGCCGGCCGCGCAGGCGCCGCAAGTGGACTACGAGACGATCGCCACGCGCGAGGGGCTCGAGCGCCTCGTGACGGAGGTCGAAGCGGCGGACATCGTCGCACTCGACGTCGAGACGACGAACGCCGATCCGATGCGCATGGAGATCGTCGGCATCGCGCTCGCGATCGGTACAGATGAGCGCGCAGGGCCGCCCCAAGCGCGAATCGGCCCCGAAGCGCGAAGCGCGGAGGGCAGTCCAGACGAGCGCGCAGGGCCGCCCCAAGCGCGAATCAGCCCCGAAGCGCGAAGCGCGGAGGGCAATCCAATCCACGCCGCCTACGTCCCGCTCGCGCATCGCTATGCCGGCACGCCGGCGCAACTCGATCGCGCGGAGGTGCTGGCGCGACTTGCACCCTGGCTCGAAGACGCGCGCCGGTCCAAGCTCGGCCACGATCTCAAGTTCGTCGAGCACGCGCTGGCGAATCACGGGATCACGCTCCGCGGCTGCGCGCACGACGCGCTGCTGCAGTCGTACGTGCTCGAATCGCACAAGCCGCACGATCTCGCCGGCCTCGCGCTGCGCCACCTGGACATCGCGACGCTGGCGTACGACGCCGTCACCGGCAAGGGCGCGAGCCGTTTACCGTTCGAGGAGGTGCCGGTCGAGCGCGCGACCGAGTACGCGGCGCAGGCGGCCGACGTGGCCCTCCGGCTGCACCGGCACTTTCTGCCGCGCATCGAGGGCGACGCGAAGCTGCGCTTCGTGTACGAGACGATCGAGTTGCCGGTGCGCGACGTGCTCTTCGCGATGGAGCGCACCGGCGTGCTGGTCGACAGCGCGTTGCTCACGGCGCAAAGCCGCGAGCTCGGCGAGCGCGCGCAGGCGCTCGAGCACGAGGCACACCGCCTCGCCGGCACGCCGTTCAATCTCGGGTCGCCCAAGCAGCTTTGCGAGATCCTCTACGAGCGGATGGGGCTTCCCGTAAAAAAGAAGACCGCGACCGGGCAGCCGTCGACCGACGAGGAAGTGCTCGAGGCGCTCGCCGCCGACTATCCGCTGCCGAAGGTGCTGCTCGAGTACCGCGCGCTCACGAAGCTCAAGTCGACGTACACCGACAAGCTGCCGGCGATGGTCAACCCGGCGACCGGCCGCGTGCACACGACGTTCTCCCAGGCGACCGCCGTCACGGGCCGCCTTGCCTCGGTCGACCCGAACGTGCAGAACATCCCCGTACGCACGGCGGAAGGGAGGCGCATTCGCGAGGCCTTCATCGCGCCGCCCGGCCATGCGATCGTGTCGGCCGACTATTCGCAGGTCGAGCTGCGCATAATGGCGCATCTGTCCGAAGATCCGGCGCTGCTCGCGGCCTTCCGGGCCGGCGACGACATCCATCGCGCGACGGCGGCCGAGATCTTCAGCGTGCCGCCGGAAGCGGTCTCGGCCGATCAGCGCCGTTACATCAAGGCCGTCAACTTCGGCCTGATCTACGGCATGAGCGCGTTCGGGCTCGCGACGCAGCTCAACATCGAGCGCGCGGCGGCGCAGCAGTTCATCGACCGCTATTTCACGCGCTACCCCGGCGTCGCGCGCTACATGCAGCGCACGCGCGAGCTCGCGCGCGAGCAGGGCTACGTCGAGACGGTGTTCGGCCGGCGCCTGTTCCTCTCCGACATTCGCGCCGCGAGCGGCCCGCGGCGTTCAGCGGCGGAGCGCGCGGCGATCAATGCGCCGATGCAAGGGACGGCGGCGGACCTGATCAAGCTCGCGATGATCGCGGTCGCGAGGCATCTCGCGCGCGAGCGGCTCGCGACGCGCCTGGTCCTGCAGGTGCATGACGAGCTCGTGTTCGAGGTGCCGAATCGCGAGCTCGAGCGGGTCGTGCGCGAGCTGCCCGAGCTCATGACGTCGGTCGCGACGCTCAGCGTCCCGCTCAAGGTCGACGTCGGGCACGGGCCGAACTGGGAGCGGGCGCACTGACATCGGGGTCGGGGCAAATCCCAAGAGATCGGGGTCAGACTCGAATCTCGGCAACGCCGGGATTCGAGTCTGACCCCCATCTTTTGCTCCGCTCAATTCAGCGCCGACGCGAGCTCGCGCCGATACCGGCGCACGAGGTCGCTGTCGGCGGGCAGCGCGTCGAAGATCGTTACCATCGTGCGACGCGCCGCGTCGTCGCCGAAGGCGCGGTCCGTCTTGACGATCGCGAGGAGTTCCGCGAGCGCATGCTCGTAGTCGCCATTGGCCGCGAGCGCCTTCGCGTATTCGAGCTTCGCGCGGCAGTCCACCGGAACGGCCGCCGCGGCGCGCGCGAGCGCCGCGAGATCCTCGCCGGCACCCGACGCGAGCGCGGCGCGTGCTGCGAGCGACGCGAGCCGGCGCGTGTCGCGCACCGCGCGCGCGCCGGTGCGCGCCTCGAGCGCTGCGACGATCGCGTTCGCGGCGGCGCCCTCGTTGTTCGCGAGCAAGGCCTCGGCGCGTGTCAGCAGCACGTCCTCGTCGTCGGGCGCGAGGCGCTCGGCCGTCGCGAGCGTCGCGAGCGCCGCGCGCGCGTCGCCTCTGGCGAGCGCGTCCTTCGCCTGCAGCAAAAGCGGCGCCGCGGGCGACGGCAGCGCCCGCGCGAGGAAATCGCGCAGCGCGCTCTCGGGCAGCGCACCCGTGAACTCGTCCGCGACCGCGCCGTCGACGAAGAGCTTGCAATTCGGGATGCCGCGGACGCCGTAGCGCGCCGCGATCTCGGGCTCCTCGTCGGTGTTGAGCTTCGCGAGCGTGAACCGCCCCGCGTACTCCTCCGCGAGCCGGTCGAGGATCGGCGAGAGCGCGCGGCACGGTCCGCACCACGGCGCCCAGAAGTCGACCAGCACGGGCCGTTGCGCGGACGCGCGCAGCACCGCTTCGTCGAAATTGGTCGCATTGACTTCGCTCGCGCTCATCGGATTACGCTCCGCGTTCCGCGGTTCGGCACGGGCTCGTCCTCCGAGTGCTCGCCCGTGCCCTGCGCCGCTTCGTCATCTCGCGAATCACCTTCCGAAGATCGTCCGCCATCCCGCGTAGCAGCTCCCCACGAGCATCGGCCCGAGCACGAGCCAGCCGAGCATCATCGGGACCGACGCGAGGATCGCAAGTCCGATATATATCAGTCCATACAGCAGGAACGCGCCGAAGTTCTGCCACGACGCGGCGAAGCTCTTCGAAAGGGCCGCGATCGGCGGCTCGCCGTTCAGCACGACGAGCGCGGGTGCGAACCAGTACGCCATGGCGACGAGGAGCGCCACCGCCACGGCGACGAGCGCCGCCACCAGGATCGCGACGCCCGCGCGCGCCACCATCGAATAGTCGATCGTGCCCGTGGTGCCCATGTCCATCAGCGCCGCGAGACCCGAAGCGCCGAGCGTCAGGAACACGACAGCGACCATCACGATCGCGATGGCGAAGAGGATCGCGAGCCAGATGAGGCCGAGCGTCACCAGTGGCGCGAAACGCCCGCCCTGGAACCCTTCGAAGAGATGGGCGATCGTCAACGGGCGACCGCGCGCCAACGCATGGCAGCCGAGCATCACCCCACCCGCGAAGACCGGCGTCAGCACCGTGTGGGCGAGGCCCCCGACGAGCGGGATCAGCATCAGGCCGATCGACAGCAGCACGAACACGACGAAGATGCCGAGCCACGCCCAGGGCGCGGCGCAGAAGATGCGCCACCCCTCGCCCCACCACGCGGCGCCTTCGCCGGCGGGGAGCCGGCGCGGTGCGGCCACCGGACCCTCGACGTTCGGAGGGACTGCGGTCGCAGGGTGCAAATCGGGGATGTCCATGGGCGTTTCTCCGCAGACGGATGGGCCTGCTTGCGGCATGACCCATGCCGAGCGCGGAATTGTCGCATGGCGACCCGACGCGAGGCCCTTGCGAAGCGCGCTGCGCATTCCCATGTCCTGCATTTGCTCGTCGTCGGGATTCGTCATGGATGCGATCGCTGGCCAGCTCGCCCAATACGGTGTGCCGCTCGTGGGGTTCAACGTGCTGCTCCAGCAGCTCGGGCTGCCGATACCGGCGGTGCCGACGCTGATGCTCGCCGGGGCGCTCGCCGCGTCCGGCCACATCCATTTCGGGGCCGCACTCGCGATCGCCATCCTCGCATCGCTGATCGCCGACCTCGCGTGGTTCTGGGCGGGGCGCCGCTACGGCTACCCGGTGCTGCGGTTCCTCTGCCGCATTTCGCTCTCCCCGGACACGTGCGTGCGCCAGACGGAGGGCATCTTCGAGCGCTGGGGGTTCTATTCGGTCGTCGTGTCGAAGTTCGTGCCCGGCTTTTCCACCGTCGCACCGCCGATCGCCGGTGCGCTGGGCATGAACGTTCGCGCCTTCACGCTCGCCTCCACCGCGAGTGCCTTCCTGTGGGCCGGGGCCGCGATGGTCATGGGCCTGATCTTCGCGCGGCAGATCGACGCGGTCGTCGTGTGGATGTCCGCGCATGTTCCGCTGGCGGGGCTGGCCCTGATGGCCATCGTCGCCGTGTACGCGCTCGTGAAGGTGGCGCAGCGCTACCGCACGGGGCGCTACCTGGCCGCGTCGATGATCACGGCGGCCGAACTGCGGGAGCGCCTGGTCGCGGAGCCGCGGCCATTCGTGATCGACGTCGGCTCGTCGCTTGCGCACAAGGCGCGCCCGCACATTCCCGGCGCCGTGCTGCTCGATCTCGACGCGATCGCCCATGCCGGTGATTTCCCCGGCGATCGCGACATCGTCGTCTATTGCGCGTGCCCGAACGAGGAATCCGCGCGGCGCGCCGCCGCGCTGCTCATGCAGAAGGGGTTCCGCCGCGTGCGTCCGCTGGAGGGGGGCATCGACGCGTGGGCGAGCGCGGGCTATCCGGTCGAGCAGGCGCTGCCGGTCGCGTTTGCCGATGACCGCGAGGCGAGCCCGCCGCCCCCCGTCGAGGTCGTCGAGGTCGTCCAGGGACCCGCCTGCCGTCCGTGAGCGTCGACGCACGCGGCCGCACCTGCCGAAACGTTTCCTTGCAAATCGCGCAACGCTTTCCGCGGCATCGGGGCGAAACTTGCGAAACCTGCCGGCCGTGATCGCCGTCTGATTGACCGGGCCGGGCGGCGGGTGCTCGCGCCTTGCCCTTCGACGCCGGTAAATCTTGCCCGTCCATCCTTCTTCCGCGCCCCCTCCCGGCACCGATCAGCCGGACGCATCGCCTGCCGGACTCCCGCGACGCAGGCGCTGGCTCGGCAGCGCGATCGCGCTCCTCGTCCTCGCCGCGCTGCTCGCGCTCGCGTGGTATCTGACGCATCGCCCGACGGCCTACGGCCCCGGCGCGACCGTGGCGGCCGGCGGCTCACCCCGCGGCGCCGGCACACGCAATGGGGCGGCGGCGCGGGGCGCACCGCCCTCCACCGTCGGCGTCGCCCGGGCGCGTCACGCCGACATCCCCGTCTACATCGAAGCGCTCGGCACGGTGACGCCGATCTCCGTCGCCACGGTGTCGCCGCAGGTTTCCGGCGTGATCACCGACGTGCTCTACAAGGAAGGCGAAACGGTGCGCAAGGGCCAGGTGCTCGCGCAGATCGACCCGCGCCCGTTCCAGATGGCGCTCGACCAGGCGGTCGCCGCGCGCCTTCGCGACGTCGCGCAACTCGAGGCCGCGCGCGTGCAGCTCGAGCGCTATCAGGTGTTGCTCGGGCAGGATTCGATCGCGCGCCAGACCGTCGACACGCAGGACGCGCTCGTGAAGCAGCTCGAAGGCACGGTCGCGCTCGACCGCGCGAACGAGGCGAGCGCACGGCTCAATCTGCAGTGGACGCGCGTCGTCGCGCCGATCGGCGGCCGCGTCGGCCTGCGCCCCATCGGCGTCGGCAACTACATCGCGGCCGGCAGTGCCGGTGGCGTCGCGACGATCACGCAAGTCGCACCGATCGACGTGCAGTTCGCGATTCCGCAGGAACGCGTGCCCGACATCAGGGCGCGCGTCGCGGCGCACGCCAGGCTGCCGGTCGCGGCGTTCGACAGCACGCGCACGCGCAAGCTCGACGACGGCGAGTTTCTGACGCTCGACAACCAGATCGACGTGCAGACGGGCACGGTGAAGGCCAAGGCGCGCTTCGCGAACGCGGGCGGCGACCTCTTCCCGAACCAGTTCGTCAACGTGCGCCTGCTGCTTCGCACGGTCGATGCGGCCGTCGTCGTCCCGGTCACCGCGCTGCGCCACGGCCCGAGCGGCGACTTCGTGTACGTGGTCAACGCCGACCGCACCGTGTCGCTGCGCGACGTGGCCGCGGCCATCGCGGGCGTCGACGACGTCGAGATCGCGCGCGGCCTCGCCGTGGGCGAGGAAGTGGTCACCGAGGGCGGCGACCGCCTGAAGGACGGCGCGCGCATCCAGACGAGCGCCGATCGCTCGGCCACCGCGCCGCGCAGCGGCCAGGGCGTACCGCCGCAGGGGACCGACGCTCCCGGCGTCGCCGCACCGCGCGGCGCCGGACCCCGCGTCCGCGCGAACGGCGAGCGCGCGCGTCCGGGCGCAACGCCACCCGGCGAAGCATCCGCGGCGCCGCCGGCGAAGTGACGCGCGAAGCCACCGAGCCTTCGTCGTGAGCCCGTCGCGTCCCTTCATCGAGCGGCCCGTCGCGACGTCGCTCTTGATGCTCGCGATCGTGCTCGCGGGCCTGGTGGGCTTCCGCTTCCTGCCGCTCTCGGCGCTGCCGCAGGTCGACTACCCGACGATCCAGGTGCAGACGCTCTATCCCGGCGCGAGCCCCGAAGTGATGGGACATACGGTCACGGGTCCACTGGAGAACCAGTTCGGGCAGATGTCGGGGCTTGCGCGCATGAGCTCGACGAGCGCGGCCGGCGTCTCGGTGATCACGTTGCAGTTCTCGCTGGAGTTGCCGCTCGACGTGGCCGAGCAGGAGGTGCAGGCGGCGATCAACGCGAGCGGCTCGCTCCTGCCTGCGGACTTGCCGGCGCCGCCGGTGTACGCGAAGGTGAATCCCGCCGACGCGCCGATTCTCACGCTCGCGGTGAGCTCGCCGAGCATGCCGCTCACCGACGTGCAGAACCTCGTCAACACGCGGCTCGCGCAAAAGATCAGCCAGATCTCGGGCGTCGGCCTGGTCACGCTCGCAGGCGGCCAGCGGCCCGCGGTGCGTATCCGCGCGAACACCCAGGCGCTCGCGTCCTACGGCATCGGCATGGACACGCTGCGCACCGCGATCGGCAACGCCAACGCGAACGCCGCGAAGGGCAACTTCGACGGCCCCAGGCGCGCGTACACGATCAGCGCCAACGACCAGCTCCTGACCGCCGACGACTACCGGCAGCTGATCGTCGCGTATCGGAACGGCGCGCCCGTGCGCATGGACGACGTCGCCGACGTCGTCGAAGCCGCGGAGAACGTGCATCTCGGCGCATGGGCCGGCTTGCGTTGCGCACCGGGCGCTGCGCCGCCGTCGGCGGCGTCCGCCGCAGCTTCGCCCTTCGACGACTGCCGCGACGACGTCGCGCTGATCCCGGCGATCATCCTGAACGTCCAGCGCCAGCCGGGCGCGAACGTGATCGCCACCGTCGATGCGATCAAGTCGCAGCTTCCCGCGCTGACCGCCGGGCTGCCCGCGGCGCTGCGCGTCGATCTCCTCGCCGATCGCACGAGCGGCATCCGCGCGTCGGTCAGCGACGTCGAGAAGGAGCTCGTGGTCGCCGTCGTGCTGGTCGTGCTCGTGATCTTCGCGTTTCTCGGGAGCCTGCGCGCGACGGTCATCGCGAGCATCGCCGTGCCGATCTCGCTCATCGGCACGTTCGGCCTCATGTACCTGCTCGGCTACAGCCTCAACAACCTGAGCCTGATGGCGCTCACGATCGCCACGGGTTTCGTCGTCGACGACGCGATCGTGATGATCGAGAACATCGCGCGCTACGTCGAGCGCGGCGAGACGCCGCTGCAGGCGGCGCAGAAGGGCGCCACGCAGATCGGATTCACGATCATCTCGCTCACGATCTCACTCGTCGCCGTGCTGATTCCGCTCCTCTTCATGAGCGACGTCGTCGGACGGCTGTTCCGCGAGTTCGCCGTGACGCTCGCGATCACGATCCTCATTTCCGCGGTCGTCTCGCTGACGCTCGTGCCGATGATGTCCGCGCGTTGGTTCCGGGCTCGCCAGGAGGCGCCGCCCGCCGGCCACGCCGTCGCGCGCGCGCAGCGCGCGTTCGCCGCGCTGACGCGGCGCTACGACGAGGCGCTCGTGTGGGTGCTCGACCATCAGGCCGCGACGCTTCTCGTCGCGCTCGTCACGCTCGCGCTCACCGTGCTGCTGTACGTCGTGATTCCGAAGGGTCTCTTTCCCACGCAGGACACCGGGCAACTGCAGGCACGCGTCGAGGCGGCGCAGGACGTCTCGTTCGACCGGATGGCGGCGCTGCAGGCCGAGGCCGCGCGCGCGATCCTCGCCGATCCGGCGGTCGCGAACCTGAGCTCGATCGTCGGCGTGGACGCGGCCAACAACACGATGCTGCACACGGGCATGATGCTCGTGAATCTGACGCCCGCGCACGGCGACCAGCAGGTCGTGATGGATCGCCTGCGTGCCCGCGTGCGCGCGGTGCCGGGGGTCACGCTCTACGTGCAGCCGACGCAGGATCTCACGATCGACGCCGAGACCGGGCCCACCGAATATCGCGTGTCGCTCGAAGGCGTCGACGGCGCCGAGATCACGCGCTGGATGCAGCGGCTGATCGCGCGGCTGGCGAGCACGCCCGAGGTGCGCAACGTGCAAAGCGACGCGGGCGCGCAGGGCCTCACGAGCTACGTCGACGTCGACCGGGACACCGCGGCCCGCCTCGGCATCACGGCGAGCGCGGTCGACGATGCGCTCTACAGCGCGTTCGGCCAACGGATCGTATCGACGATCTTCACCGAGACGAACCAGTACCGTGTGATCCTCGAGGCCGCGCCGGGCCTTGCGACGAGCGCGGAGGGCGTGGGCCGGCTCAACCTGATCTCGGCCTCCGGCAAGCCGACGCCGCTTTCGGCGTTCGCGACGATCAGCGAGCGGCTCGCCCCGCTGCAGATCACGCACGTCGGCCAGTATCCGGCGAGCACGCTCAATTTCGACACGGCGCCCGGCGTCGCGCTGGGCCGCGCGGTCGACGCGATCCGCGAGGCCGCGCGCGACATCGGGCTGCCGTCGACGATCACGATGACCTTTCTCGGCGCGTCGGGCGCATACGAGCGCTCGCTCGCCAACGAGCTGTGGCTGATCCTGGCCGCCGTCGTGTGCGTCTACATCGTGCTCGGCGTGCTCTACGAGAGCTACGTGCACCCGCTCACGATCCTGTCGACGCTGCCCTCCGCCGGCGTGGGCGCGCTCCTCGCGCTGATCGTCACCGGCCACGATCTCGGCGTCATCGGCATCATCGGCATCATCCTGCTGATCGGCATCGTCAAGAAGAACGCGATCATGATGATCGACTTCGCGATCGACGCCGAGCGCAACGAAGGCCTCTCCCCGCGCGACGCGATCCATCGCGCGGCGCTTCTGCGCCTGCGGCCGATCCTGATGACGACGCTCGCGGCGCTGTTCGCGGCCGTGCCGCTCATGCTCTCGTTCGGCGTGGGCGCCGAGCTGCGGCGGCCGCTCGGCCTGGCGATCTTCGGCGGGCTCATCGTGAGCCAGCTCCTCACGCTCTTCACGACGCCGGTGATCTACCTCGGCTTCGATCGCCTCGGCGGCGGGCGCACGCGACGCATCGCAAGCGATGACACCGACGCGCCGGGGACGGCCGGAAGCGCCGCTTGAATCTTTCCCGCCCCTTCGTGCTGCGGCCGATCGGCACCGTCCTGCTGACGGCGGGCGTCGCGCTTGCGGGCATCGCCGGCTTCTTCGCGCTGCCGGTCGCGTCGCTGCCGACGATCGAGTTGCCGGTGATCTCGGTCGGCGCGAACATCCCCGGCGCGAGCCCGGAGACGATGGCGAGCAGCGTCGCCACGCCGCTCGAGCGGCGCCTCGGGCGGATCCCGAGCGTGAACGAGATCACCTCGACGAGCTCGGTCGGCGCGACGCGCGTGACGCTGCAGTTCGACCTCGGACGCGACATCGACGGCGCGGCGCGCGACGTGCAGGCGGCGATCAACGCCACCCGCGTCGACCTGCCGGAGACGTTGCGTGCCAATCCGACGTACCGCAAGGTGAATCCGTCGGCCGCGCCGGTGATGATCCTCGCGCTGACCTCGAAGACCAAGACGCCCGGCCAGGTCTACGACGAAGTCTCGAACATCCTGAACCAGCAACTGCTGCAGGTGAGGGGCGTGGGCGACGTGCAGATCGGCGGCGGTTCGCTGCCGGCCGTGCGCGTCGAGCTTTCGCCGTTCGCGCTCAACCACTACGGCATCAGCACCGAGGACGTGCGCGCGGCGATCCAGGCGAGCAATGCGAACCGGCCGAAGGGGATCGTCGAGGGCAGCGGCCGCCGGCTGCAGATCTATACGCAGACACCGGGCTTGCGCGCGAGCGACTATGCGCCGATCGTGGTGGCGTGGCGCAACGGCGCCGCCGTCAAGCTCCGCGACGTGGCGGACGTCGTGAACGGCGTCGAGGATCGGCACACGCTCGGCCTCTTCAACGGGGAGAAGGCCGTCATCGTGCTGATCCGCAGCCAGCCGGGCGCCAACGTCATCGAGACCGTCGACGCCGTGCGCGCGCTGCTGCCGGCGCTCTCGGCCGAGCTGCCTGCGGACGTGACGCTGCGCGTGGCTTCCGATCGCACGCACTCGATCCGCGCGTCGTTGCACGAGGTCGAGATCACGCTGATCGTCGCCGTGCTCCTGGTCGTGCTCGTCGTGAGCCTGTTCCTGCGCAGCGTGCGCGCGACGCTCGTTCCCGCCGTGGCGACCGTCACCGCGCTTCTCGGCACGTTCGGCGTCATGTACCTCGCGGGCTTCAGCCTCGACAACCTGAGCCTGATGGCGCTCACGGTGGCGACCGGCTTCGTCGTCGACGACGCGATCGTCGTGCTCGAGAACACCAGCCGCCACATCGAGGCCGGCATGACGCGCATGCGGGCGGCGCTCGTCGGCGCGCGCGAGGTCGGCTTCACCGTCGTGTCGATCAGCCTCTCGCTCGTGGCGGTGTTCATCCCGCTGCTCTTCATGGGCGGGCTGCCCGGGCGCCTGTTTCGCGAGTTCGCGGTCACGCTCTCGGTCGCAGTGCTGATCTCGCTCGTCTTGTCGCTGACGACGACGCCGATGATGTGCGCGTGGGTGCTGCGGCCCGGCGGTCCCGCCGAGGGGCGCCCGGCGCAAGGCCGCGTCGCACGCGGGCTCGCCCGCGCCTACGACTGGATGCTTGCGCGGTACGCGCAAAGCCTCGATTGGGCGCTCGCGAGCAAGGGGCTCGTGATCCTGATCCTGCTTGCCGTGATGGCGCTCAACGTCTACCTCTACGTCGCGGTGCCGAAGAGCCTGTTCCCACAGCAGGACACGGGACAGCTCATCGGCGGATTGAGCGCCGACCGCAGCATCTCGACGTCCGCGATGGGCGAGAAGTTGCGCCAGGTCGTCGACATCGTGCGCCAGGACCCGGCCGTGGCGACCGTCGTCGGATTCATCGGCGGCGCGCGCGCCGGCGGCGGCTTCATGTTCGCGGAATTGAAGCCCGCCTCCGAGCGCGCCGACCGCGGCCTGGCGGTGATCGCCCGGCTGCGCCCGCAGCTCGAGCGGGTCACGGGTCTGCGCGCCTTCCTCTCGCCGGTGCAGGACGTGCGCGCGGGCGGGCGCTCGAGCAACGCGACCTACCAGTACACGCTCAAGGGAGACAATGGCGCCGAGCTGCGCGCCTGGACGCGCAAGCTGACCGACGCGCTCGCGGCGCACCGCGCGCTGACCGACGTCAACAACGACATCCAGGAAAACGGCGTGCAGACGAACGTGGTCGTCGACCGCGACGCCGCGCATCGTCTCGGCGTCACGGCGAAGGCGGTCGACGCGGCGCTCTACGATGCGTTCGGCCAGCGCCAGGCGGCGACGATCTACACCGAGCTCAATCAATATCACGTCGTCATGGAATGGGCGCCGGAGTACACGCAAAGCCCCAACGCGCTCGGCGACGTGTACGTCCCCGGCACGTCGCTCGTGAGACAGGGCGGGCGCACCGTCGCGGTGGAAAGCACGGGAGCGTCGTCGGCCGCGGCGGCTCCGACGGGCGGCGCCGGCACGTCGGAATCGGTCCCCGTCTCGCCGAACCCGGCGCTGCGCAACGCGTCGAGCGGCAACGTGCTCTCCAACACGCCGACGCGCCTCGTGCCGCTGTCGGCGATCGCGCGCTTCGTCGAAGGACCCTCGGCGACGTCGGTCAGTCACCAGGACACGGAGCTCGCCACGACGATCTCCTTCAATCTCGCCGAGGGCGCGACGCTCGACGACGCGCGCCAGGCGATCGCGCAGGCGGAGGCCGACATCGCGCTGCCGCCGGGCGTGCGCGGCGCGTTCGCGGGCACGGCGCTCCTCGCGCAGCAGACGAGCGGCCAGCAGGTGCTGCTGATCGCCGCCGCGCTGATCGTGATCTACATCGTGCTCGGCGTGCTCTACGAAAGCCTCGTGCATCCGGTGACGGTTCTGTCGACGCTGCCGTCGGCGGGGGTGGGCGCCGTGCTCGCGTTGCTGCTGTTCCGCATGGACTTCACGCTGATCGCGCTGATCGGCGTCTTCCTCCTGATCGGCATCGTCAAGAAGAACGCGATCCTCATCATCGACTTCGCGCTCGACGCCGAGCGCGCGCGCGGGCTGGCGTCGCGCGACGCGGTGCGCGAGGCGTGCCTTCTGCGGTTTCGCCCGATCCTGATGACGACGCTCGCGGCGGCGCTCGGCGCGTTGCCGCTCGCGATCGGCTTCGGCGAGGGGGCAGAGCTGCGCCAGCCGCTCGGCGTCGCGATCATCGGGGGCCTGATCGCAAGCCAGGTTCTGACGCTTCTCACGACCCCCGTCGTCTATCTGCTGCTCGACCGCCTGCGCCCGCGCAGCGTCGACGAGCGCCATCTGAGCCGGGCCGGCGCGGACGCGGCCGTCGGCTCCGCGGGAGCCGCGTGATGCCGCGCGCCGGTTGGCTTGGTCGCGCGACGGCGCTGCCGCTCGCATCGCTGCTCGCGCTCGCGGGATGCTCGCTGGCGCCCCCGTACGAGCGCCCGAGTGTCGACGTGCCGGCGGCCTTCAAGGAAGCGCCGGCGGCCGACGCGATGTGGTTGCCTGCCGCGCCCGCCGACGCGCTCGACCGCGGTGCCTGGTGGCAGCTCTTCGGCGACCCTCGGTTGTCGACGCTGGTCGAGCAGGTGGAGGTGTCGAATCAGAACGTGGCGGCGGCGGTCGCCGCGTATGCGCAGGCGCAAGCCCTCGTGAGCGAGCAGCGGGCGTCGCTCTTCCCGTCGCTCGCGCTCGACGCGGGTGCGACGCACGCCGGCGGGAGTGCCGCACAATCCAAAGGCAACGCGTTCCACCTGACGTTCAACGCAAGCTGGGAGCCCGACGTCTGGGGCAAGTTGCGGCTCGCGGTGACGAGCGCGCAGGCGAGCGCGGAGGCGAGCGCGGCCAACCTGGCGGCGGCGCGCCTCTCGGCGCAGGCGGCCGTCGCGACCGACTACTTCGCGCTGCGCGAGGCGGACAACGAGATCGCGCTGCTCGAGAGCGCCGTCGATGCGTACGCGCGCGCGTTGCGCATCACCCAGAACCAGTACGACGTCGGCATCGCGCAGCGCACCGACGTGTTGCAGGCGCAGACGCAGCTCGAGACGACGCAGGCGAATCTCATGTCGATGGTGGGGCAGCGCGCGCGTCTCGAGCACGCGATCGCGCTCCTGATCGGCAGACCCCCGGCGAAGTTCACGCTGTCGGCCGCGGCATGGGATGCCAACGTGCCGGCGGTGCCGCTGGTCGTGCCGTCCGCGCTTCTGCAACGGCGCCCCGATATCGCGGCGGCCGAGCGCGTTGTCGCCGCGTCGAACGCGCAGATCGGCATCGCGCGCGCGGCGTACTTTCCAAGTATCGGTCTGTCGGGCTCGGCGGGCGCAGTGGGCATTGCGTTGCCCGCACTCTTCGACGTGTCGAGCAGCCTCTGGTCGGTCGGCTTTTCGGCCGCCCACATGCTCTTCGACGCGGGGGCGACCACCGCGAAGGTCGAGGGCGCGCACGCCGCGCGCGACGTCGCGATCGCCAACTACCGCCAGACGGTGCTCGCCGCTTTCCAGGCAGTCGAGGATCAGCTCGCGACGATCCGCTCCCTCGCCGAGCAGGAGGGCGCGCGCCGCGCGGCGTCCGAAGCGGCCGACCGCACCGAGCAGCTCACGCTCAACCAGTACCTGCAGGGCCAGGTGTCGTACACGAACGTGGTGACTGCGCAGATCACCGCGCTGAACGCGCGGCAGGCGCTCTCGCAGCTCATGTCGAGCCGGCAGGCGGCCATCATCGCGCTCATCCAGGCGATGGGGGGTGGCTTCGAGGCGCCGGCGCAGCACGCCGGCGCTGCCGCGCGCGCGTCCGATTGACCGCCTGCCGAGCTCGGTGGTCGAAGTGCACCGCATGCTTGAGCTCTCGCCGGGGCAGCGCGGAAGATGCGCTCCGCGCTCCATTACCCCAGTCGCGCTCCGCGCATCTTCCCCGCTGCCTGGCAATGCCGGCGCGATGCGCGGCAAAAGGCCGCTGCCGGGGTCGGTGGTCTACGTGCGCCGCATGCGAAGGCTCTCGCCGGGGGCAGCGGGGAAGATGCGCT